>DASVMK010000240.1:0-4908 GCA_036384395.1 Novosphingobium sp. | reverse complement strand
GGCCACTGCCTGGCGACGCATGGGATATCCGCGCAGTTCGCCACGCTGCAGACGGCCGACCGCCACCCCTCGAAGCCGCATCCGGCGATGCTCGAGGCGGCGCTGTTCGAGGCCGCCGCGGCGGCCGGCGACGCGGTGATGATCGGCGACACCAGCTTCGACATGGCGATGGCGCGCAGCGCCGGGGTGCGGGCGATCGGCGTCGCCTGGGGCTATCACACGCCCGAGGAATTGGTGGACGCGGGCGCCCAATTCGTCGCGGAAACCCCGGCGGACCTGGGTGCGTTTCTCCTGCGATGACCCGGCCCGATCCAGATCCCGCCCCAGATCCCGCAAAGGCGCGGTATTTCGTCATCCAGGCCGCGCGCGTGACCGGAGCGCTGCTGGTCGCGGTCGGACTGCTGGCGCTCAACCACAAAATCGACCTGCCGCTGACGGCGGGCTACGGCCTCGTGCTACTGGGGCTGTTCGAGGCGCTGCTGATGCCCACGTTTCTGTCCCGTCGCTGGAAGTCCCCACCAGAATGAAGCGTTTCTACACGTCCGTATCCGTCGCGCCCGCCGAGGCCGGGGGCGAATCCGGGGCCGAAACCGGTTGGCGCGTGCTGCTCGACGGACGCGCGATCAAGACGCCCGGCGGCCGCCCGCAGATCGTGCCGACTTCGGCGCTCGCAGAGGCGATGGCCGACGAATGGGCCGAGCAGTGCGGCGGCGAACCGGGAGGCGAGATCGATCCCGCGCGCTTCGTGCTGCGCGACATGGCCGACTATGCGCTCGACGTCGTCGCCCCGGCCCGCGACGAAGCGGTGCGCGGCCTGCTGCCCTACGCCGAGACCGATACGCTGTGCTACCGCGCCGAGCCGGACGAGGCCCTGCACGAGCGCCAGCTCGCGGTCTGGGAGCCGCTGCTCGCCGCCGCCGAGGCGCGCTGGGGCGTGCGGTTCGAGCGCGTCGCGGGGGTGATCCACCGTCCGCAGCCTGCCGAAACGCTGGCGCGACTGGAGACCATGCTGGCCGGGGAGAGCGACATCGCGCTCGCCGCGCTGCGCACCCTGGCGAGCCTCGCCGCCTCGCTGGTGATCGGGCTGGAAGCGCTCGCGCCCAATGCCGAGGCCGAGGCGCTGTGGGCCGCCGCCAACCTCGAGGAGGACTGGCAGGTCGAGCTTTGGGGCCGCGACCCCGAGGCCGAGGCCTTGCGCGCCCGCCGCTTCGCCGCCTTCGCCTCCGCGATGCGCTTTGCGGAACTCGCGCGGCGATAGGGCAGTTCCCTCGTCATACCGGAAAGGAGACGAGCGATGCCCCGAGGCGACAAGGACGCATACACCGACAAGCAGAAGCGCAAGGCCGCGCACATCGAGGACAGCTACGAGAAGCGCGGCGTATCCAAGCAGGAGGCCGAGCGCCGCGCCTGGGCGACGGTCAACAAGGAGAGCGGCGGCGGCAACAAGTCCGGCTCGGGGCGCGGCAAGAAGGACACCAAGGTGTCCACGCGCAAGGGCGGCGAGCGCGGCGGCCGGGCGAGCGCTTCGCGCAGCAAGGCCGATCGCTCTGCCGCGGCGAAGAAGGGTTGGGAGACCCGGCGCAAGCGCGCGGGGGGCGGTTGAAGTCCCCACGGGCAGAAAGATTCGCCCTTTTTCTTGTCGTCATCCCCGCGAAGGCGGGAATGACGAAGGCAATGAAACGCGGCGGTTTCTCGCCGGGGACGCTACCCCACCCAGTCCGCGACCTGACGGGCGACGTCGTTCGCGGCCTTGTTGAGCGCGGGCGCGATGGCGGAGGCCTTGGGCTTCACGTCCGGCACTTGCGCCTCGAAGCGGCGCGAGACGATCGTGCCGGCGGCGTCCTCGCGCAGCGCGTCGTAACGCACCACGACCGCGCGGCTGCGCGCGTCGTAACCCATGTCGACCAGCCGGCCGCCCAGGCGGACCTTGCCGCCGGCCTGGTTGTCGCTCTCTTCGAGCACCAGGCGGTTGCCCTTGGCGCGGATGGTTTCGGCCAGCAGGTGGCGGAACTGGCGCGCCGGGCGCTCGACCCAGGCGGCGTCCTTGACGTAGGCGACGTTGGCGTCGTCCACCTGGACGGGCACCCGCTGCACGTCGAGCCGGCGGTCGGTCAGCGGATCGAGCACCACCACCGCGTCGGCGAGCTTGCCGCCGCCGAGCGCGCCGGCGGGCGCCGAGGCCTCGGGCGTCAGCGTGATGAGCTGCTTGGGCGTTTTGCCGCCAAAGCTGAGGCAGCCCGCCAGCAGCCCCGCCGCGAGCATGACCGTGGCGGCTCTGGCGACGCCTGCGGCCCGGCCTGTTCGTTGCGCGATCTGCTTCATGGCGTTCGGTCTCACGGTTTGTAGTCGGGCAGCTGGGGGCCGCCGACGATGGCGCCCGCGCCCTGCTCGTCGATCTTTTCGGTCAGGTTGCGCAGCGCGCGGCTGGTGGCGCGCAGATCGCGCAGCGCGGCGTCGGCGGCCGGCAACGTCTGGCTGGAGATCTGCTGCACCGCCGGGCGCGCAGCGTTGAGCGTGGCGCTGAGCTGGTCGGCGGCCGAGGAGGCGGAGGCCAGCGTCGTGCGCAGTTGCCGCGCCAGCGATTCCCCGTCGGTGCCGAGCAGCTTGTCGGCCGAGCCGGCGACCTTGTCGAAGCTCGCCAGCGTGGTGCGCGCCTCCTTGAGCGTCTCCTGCAGCTCGGCCAGCGTCTGCTTGGCCTGCGGCGAGGCGTCGGCGAGGTTGGCGGTCATCCGTTCGCTGTTGGCGAGGATGCCGCGGATCGATTTCTGGTTCTCGTCGCCCAGCAGCACGTTGAGCCGCTCGGTCAGCGTCGCCAGCCGTTCGAGCAGCAGCGGCGCGCTGTTGAGGATCGCGCCCAGCCCGCCGGCGCGCGTCGGGATCACCGGCACGCCCTCCGGCCCCGGCTCGACGATCGGCGGCGCGCCCTTGACCGCGCCTTCGAGCTGGATGTCCGAAACGCCGGTGAAGCTGCCCTGGATCGTCGCGGTGGTGCCGACCAGGATCGGCACCGTCTCCTGCACGGCGATCCGCACGCGCACGAAGCTGGGATCCTTCTTCCACAGCTCGATCTCCTTGATCTGCCCGACCGGCACGCCGGCGAACGAGACTTCGGAGCCCTTGGCGAGGCCGTCGACCGATTGCTTGAAGAAGATGTCGTACTGGTTCTGCGTGCCCTCCGAGAGCCGCGCGATCCAGATCACCACGGCCGCCGCGATTCCCAGCAGCAGCAGCGTGACGGTGCCGACCCAGACGTGGTTTGCCCGTGTTTCCATCGTCCGCTCTATGCCTTCCCGGTGTCCGGTTTGTCTATCTCGTTGGCACGGTTAAGGTTTCCCCCTGCCCCCGAAGTTTCCGTCGAGACTTCCCGCGATTGCAGCGCCGCCCGCCCGCGCGGGCCGTTGAAGTATTCCTGGATCCACGGATGGTCGAGCGCCAGCAGCTCGGGGATCGTGCCCACCGCGATCACCTTGCGGTCGGCCAGCACCGCCACCCGGTCGCAGATCTCGTGCAGCGTGTCGAGGTCGTGGGTGATGAGGAACACGGTGAGCCCCATCGTCTCCTGCAGCTCGCGCGTCAGCCGGTCGAAGGCGGCGGCGCCGATCGGGTCGAGCCCGGCGGTCGGCTCGTCGAGGAACAGCAGCTCGGGATCGAGCGCCAACGCGCGCGCGAGGCCGGCGCGCTTCTTCATGCCGCCCGACAGCTCGGACGGATATTTGTACGCCGCGTCGGCCGGCAGGCCCGAAAGCTGGACCTTGTAGGCGGCGATCTCGGCCCGCAGCGTGTCGCCCAGCTCGGGATAGAACTGCTTGAGCGGCACTTCGACATTCTCGCCCACGGTCAGCGTCGAGAACAGCGCGCCGCCCTGGAACAGCACGCCCCAGCGGCTGCGGATATCGACGCCGTCCTCGTCCTCCTCATCGGTGATCGAGCGGCCGAACACCTTGATCGTGCCGGTGTCGGGCACCTGCAAACCGATGATCGAGCGCATCAGCACCGACTTGCCGGTGCCCGACCCGCCGACCACGCCGAGGATCTCGCCGCGCCGCACCTTGAGCGACAGGTCCTCGTGGATCACATGATCGCCGAACGAGTTGCGCAGGCCTTCGACGACGATCGGATAGTCGCCCGTGCTCGGCTCGCCGGTCACGCCCTCGACCGCCAGCGCCTCGTTGGTTTCGGTGCTCATCAGGCCCAGCCGATCTCGGTGAAGAAGATGGCGAAGAAGGCGTCGAGCACGATGACCATGAAGATCGCCGCGACCACCGCCTGCGTCGTCCGCCGGCCGACTTCCTCGGCATTGGCCTTGACCTGCATGCCGTTGTAGCAGCCGGCCACCGCGATGATCAGGCCGAACACCGGCGCCTTGGTCAGCCCGACCCAGACGTCGTGGATCGGCACCACTTCCTGGATGCGCAGCAGGAAGGTGAGGAACGGGATGTCGAGCGCGAAGGTGGCGAGGAAGGCGCCGCCGACGATGGCGATGATCGCCGAATAGAAGCCGAGCAGCGGCATCATCAGCATCGCCGCCGCCACGCGCGGAACGACCAGCGCCTCCATCGGCGAGACGCCGATCGTGCGCATCGCGTCGACCTCCTCGGTCAGCTTCATCGTGCCGATCTGCGCGGCGAAGGCCGAGCCCGAGCGGCCGGCGACCATGATCGCGGTCATCAGGATGCCGAGCTCGCGCATGGCGAGGCGGCCGGTCAGGTTGATCGTGTAGATCTCCGCGCCGAACTGGCGCAGCTGCACCGCGCCCTGCTGGGCGATGACGATGCCGATCAGGAAGCTCATCAGCCCGATGATGCCGAGCGAGTTGACGCCCACCAGCTCCATCTGGTGGACCAGCGCCTTGCCGCGAAAGCGCGAGGGATGGCGCAGGATGCCGCCGAACGCGATCAGCAGCGCGCC
>DASVMK010000239.1:0-19828 GCA_036384395.1 Novosphingobium sp. | reverse complement strand
CCGCGGGCACCTGCAGCTTGATGTAACCTTCGATCTTCTTGGCCACGAGTGGCCTCCTTTCTTCCTGTCGCTCCGCAGAGCTCAGAGTGAGCGGTCAAGCGGCGGTCCGAAGACCGCCTCCCGCACGGAATCGCCCGGCCGGGGCCGAGAGAAGGCGCGCGCATAAGCGAAAGCGGGGGGAAAGGGAAGGGGATTCGGGGCCCTGCCGGCCAAGACGCGAAGGCGCGAAGATGTCGCACTCGCGGCGAAGCCGTTCTTTTTCCCGAAGGCGTTGCGCTGAAAGGAGACGCCTACGGCGTCGGCATCCTCTTGCGTCTTCGCGCGAACCAGGCCTCCTTTTCAGAGGCTTGCGATCGCCGCCTCGATACCGCCGTACACCCGGTCCAAATCGGCTTGCTCGATGCAGTAGGGTGGCATCACATAGACCGTGTTCCCCAGCGGTCGCAGGAGCAAGTCGGCCTCGCGGAAGTGCGCCTGCAATCTCGGCGCGACGTCCGACAGATAGCCCTGGTCGCCCACCTCGACGTCGAGCGCGAGGATCGTGCCGAGCCGGCGCGGGTTCGTCACGCCCGGCAGCGTCGCCAGCCGCGCGAGGCCGGCCGCCTGCCGTTCGCCCAGCGTGGCGATCCGCGCGGGCACCGGCTCGTCGCGCCACACGGCGAGGTTGGCGTTGGCGGCGGCGCAGGCGATGGGGTTGGCGGTGTAGCTCGACGAGTGGAAGAACATCCGGGCGCGGTCAGCCGAATAATGCGCGGCGTAGATCGGCTCGCTCGCCATCGTCACCGCGAGCGGCAATGAACCGCCGGTCAGGCCTTTCGACAGGCAGAGGATATCGGGCACGACATTCGCCTGCTCGCAGGCCAGCAGCGTGCCGGTGCGGCCCCAGCCGGTCATCACCTCGTCGGCGATGAACAGCGCGCCGGCGCGCGCGCAGATCGCGTGCATCTCGGCGAGCACGGCGGGCGCGTACATCAGCATGCCGCCCGCGCCGAGCACCAGCGGCTCGACGATGAACGCGGCGGCGTCGGCACACGCGGCCTCCAGCGCATCGAGCGTCTCCTGCTCGCGGCCCGGAGCGGGGAAGGGCACGGTGGTTACGTCGAACAGCAGCGGCGCATAGGCGCGATTGAACACGCCGCGCGCGCCGACCGACATCGCGCCGATGGTGTCGCCGTGGTAGCTGTGCGCCATCACGACGATGCGGTGGCGCGGTTCCTCGCGCTCGGCCCAGTAGCCGAGCGCCATCTTCAGCGCGACCTCGACGCTGGTCGAGCCCGAGTCCGAGAAGAACACCCGCGTCAGGCTCTCGGGCATCATCGCCCGCAGCCCTCGCGCCACGTCCTCGGCGGGCTGATGGGTCCAGCCGGCGAAGATCAGCTGATCGAGCTTGCGCGCCTGGTCGGCGATCGCCGCCACGATGCGCGGGTGGCAGTGGCCGTGCGTCGTCACCCACCACGACGAGATCGCGTCGATCACCCGGCGGCCGTCGGCGGTGTGGAGCACCGCGCCCTCCGCCCGCTCGACCAGCGGGATCGGCTCGCCGAGCCCATGCTGGGTGAAAGGGTGCCAGACGGGCGAGGTCACGCGAAGTCCACGACGCGGAAATGCGCGCGGAAGGTCTCGGCCAGCGCGCGGGCGCTGAGCGCGGCGATATGGGGCAGGCGGCCGAGCCGCTTGACGCCGCCGATCGCGGCGATCGTCGCTTCGCTGTCCGCGTTCGCCGCGCCGACGAAGGCGAGGCCCAGGATCGGCACGCCGCGCGCGCGCAGCGCCTCGATCGACAGCAGGCTGTGGTTGATCGTGCCGAGCTCGGTGCGGGCGACCAGCACGACCGGTGCGGCCCAGCGGGCGAAGAGATCGGCGAACAGCAACTCGCGCGTCACCGGCACCAGCACGCCGCCCGCGCCCTCGATCACCAGCGGGCCGGCGATGGGCGGCAGGCCGAGGCGGTCGGGATCGATCGTCACCCCGTCGATCTCGGCCGCGCGGTGCGGCGAGCAGGGGGTGGCGAGGCGGTAGGCTTCGGGCAGCAGGCGGTCGGCGGGCAGGCCCGAGAGCTGGGAGACGCGCTCGCGGTCGGTGCCGTCCTCGTCGCCGGCCTGCACCGGCTTCCAGTAATGCGCGCCCAGAGCGCCCGCGAGCGCGGCGGCGAACACCGTCTTGCCCACGCCGGTGTCGGTGCCGGTGACGACGATGGCGGTCATGCCCCCGGTTCCTTTGGCACGCCGTAGAGGCAGGTCACCACCTCGTAGCTGGCGACCGCGCCGGCCGCTTCGAAGCGTCGCATCACCCGGCGCAGCGCGTCGGGCGGCAGCGGGCGGTGGCTCCGCGCGGCGGTGCCGGCGCCGATGGCTTTCAGCGCGTGGAGGAACTCGGACGCGCCGGGATAGGCATCGCGCAGGTGCTCCACCCGGTGCGGTGCGAGCTGGCGCGCGGGTAGCACGGCGTTCAGCGCGGCGAGCGAGGGCAGAGGCGGCGTACCGGGCGCGAGCCCCTCGGCCGCATGCGCCGCGCGCCACTCGGCGAAGGTGCCGGCGGCGAGTGTGGTGAAGGCGAGCACACCGCCGGGCGTCAGCCAGCCCAGCAACCGCGCGATGGCGGCGGGCAGGTCGTCGAACCATTGCAGCGTCATGCTCGAGGCGATCAGGTCGAACCGCGCGCCTTCGGGCGGGGCGCCGTGCTCGCCGTCGAGCGCGGCGTAGCGCCAGCCCGGGCGCGTTCCCAGCCGGTGGCGGGCGCGCTCGACCATCGCCGGCGAAAGGTCGGTGACCAGCCATTCGCCGCCGATTTCGCGTTCGGCCAGCGCCTCGGTGAGGAAGCCGGTGCCGCAGCCGATCTCCAGCAGGCGCGGACGGTCGGGCAGCGGGAGCGCGGCGATCCGTGTCGCCAGTCCTTGCGCGACATGGCGCTGGACATGTGCGTGGTGGTCGTAGTCGCGCGCGGCGGAGAACGCCGCGCCGATGCGCTGGCGGCGGTCGTGGATCATGCCAGCCGCTCGGCGAAGCGGCGGATGTGGGCGGCGCAGAACGCCGGATCGGTCAGCGGCAGCAGGTGGCCGCCCTCGGGCTGCGTCACGCGCTCGACCAGCGCCGCGCCCGCGAACACCGCATCGCGCATGGCGGAGGGCAGGATCGGGTCTGCGCCGCCTTGCAGCGACAGGATCGGCAGGGCGAGCTCCGCGGCCTGGGCGCGGCAATCCCAGTCGCGCAGGGCCGCCAGGTCGTCGCGCAGCCGGTCCAGCGCGAGGTCGCCGAACGGTTCCTCATCGCCGCAGCGCTTGCGGAAGTCGGCGACCACCGCCGCCGGGTCCTCGGCGAAGCGGGCGAGCATGCGCTCGACGATCCGTGGGGCGATGCCGGGCGCGTCGTCGCCCGCGGTGAAGCGGTCGAAGCCGTTGATCGCGACGAGGCCGCGACAGCCCGGCGGCGGATCGCGCAGCGCGAGCAGGGTGCCGAAACTGTGGGTGACGAGCAGTTCAGCCCTCTCGCTTGTGGGAGAAGGTGTTGGGGCACGGTCGAAGTAGTCGCGATCGACTTGCGCGGTCTTGAACTCGGGCAGCAGCGCCGCCAACCGGTCCCACATCCGCGCGTCGAGGGCCCAGCCGTGGAGGAATCGCAGCATCATCGCGCCGGACCCATCGCGTCGAGCAGGCGGTCGATATCCGCCGCCTCGTGGACGGCGCGCAAGGCCAGCCGCAGCCGGCTGGTGCCCGGCGGCACCGTCGGCGGGCGGATCGCGGCGGCGAGCACGCCGGCTTCCGCCAGCCGCCCGCTCAGCGCCATCACCGCGTCGGTGTCGCCGACGATGGCTGGGACGATCTGGCTGGCCGAGGCGCCGGTGTCATAGCCGGCGGCGGCAAGCCCCGCGCGCAAGTGCCAGGCGAGATCCGCCAGCCGCGCACGCTCCGCGCCCATCTCGGGCGCCAGGTCGAGCGCGGCGTCGATCGTGCCCAGCACCGCGGGCGGCGGCGCGGTCGAGAAGATGAAGCCGCCGCAGGCGTTGATCAGGTAGTCGATCAGCAGCCGCGAACCCGCGACATAGGCGCCGAAGCTGCCCATCGCCTTGCTGAAGGTGCCGAGCGCCAGGTCGACGCCGCCGGGCACGAGCGCCGAAAGCCCTGCGCCGCCGGGGCCGAACACGCCGGTGGCATGAGCCTCGTCCACGAACAGGAAGGCGTCGTGACGCCGGGCGATCGCGGCCAGGCGCGGCAGGTCGGCCAGATCGCCGTCCATGCTGAACACGCTTTCGGTCAGGATCAGCCGCGCGGGCGCATCGGCGCCCTTGCTCGCCAACAGTTCCTCCAGGTGATCGAGGTCGTTGTGGCGGAAGCGGTGCTGGCGCGCCCCCGCGGCGGCGCAGCCGGCGTGCATGCTGGCGTGGATCAGCCGGTCGGTGAACACCGCCATGCCCGAAACGGCTGAGATCAGCGCCGGGATCACCGCGGCGTTGGCCTGCCAGCCCGAGGCGAACAGCAGTGCCGCCTCGGTGCCCTTGAACCGGGCGATCTTCGCCTCGACCGCCAGGTGCGCCTCGCTGGTGCCGGTCACCAACCGCGAGGCGCCGGCGCCGGCGCCCAGCAGCTCGGCCCATTCGCCCGCGCGCTCGATCAGCAACGGGTGCTGCGACAGCCCGAGGTAGTCGTTGCTGGAAAAATCGAGGAGCTGCCGCCCGCCGCGCGCGATGCGCCCGCCCGGCATGATCGCCGCGGGATCGAGCCGCCGCCGCTGCCCGCGCGCGTCGATCGCCTCGAGCGCCGCCGCGAAATGGGCGTCGAGCGGGCCCCGCGCCTCGCCAGACGGCTCAGGCGGCCTGCTGCCGCCGGCCATTGCAACCCGCCGTTTCCGTAGCCGGCAAAGCCATCGGCTTCATCCCCAGCCGCGCCAGCATGGCGCCGTCGGCGTCGTCGCCGGCGTTGGGCGCGGTCAGGAGCTTGTCGCCGGTGAAGATCGAGTTGGCGCCGGCCAGGAAGCACAACGCCTGCGTGCCCTCGCTCATCGATTCGCGTCCGGCCGAGAGGCGCACCATGCTCGCCGGCATGGTGATGCGCGCGACGGCGATCGTGCGGACGAATTCGATGTCGTCGATCTTGGCGAGCGGGGTGTCGGCCAGCATGTCGCCCAGCACGGTGCCCTTTACCGGGACCAGCGCGTTGACCGGCACCGACTGCGGATGCTCGGGCAGCGTCGCGAGCGCATGGATGAAGCCGACGCGGTCCTCGCGCGTCTCCCCCATGCCGACGATGCCGCCGGTGCAGACGTTCATCCCCGCCTTGCGGACGTTGTCGAGCGTTTCCAGCCGGTCCTCGAAGGTGCGGGTCGAGATCACGTCGCCATAGCGCTCGGGCGAGGTGTCGATGTTGTGGTTGTAGTAGTCGAGCCCGGCCTCGGCGAGCATGTCGGCCTGGCCTTCGGTCAGCATGCCCAGCGTCATGCAGGTTTCCATGCCCATCGCGCGGACGCCCTTCACCATCTCGATGATGGCGGGCATGTCGCGGTCCTTGGGATTGCGCCACGCGGCGCCCATGCAGAAGCGGGTCGAGCCGGCGTCCTTGGCCTGCGCGGCGGCCTGCAACACCGCGCGCGGGTCCATCAGCTTGGTCGCCTTGACGCCGCTCTCGGCAGAGCTTGACTGCGAGCAATAGCCGCAGTCCTCGGGGCAGCCGCCGGTCTTGATCGACAGCAGGGTGGAAAGCTGGACGGTCTCGGGATCGTGATGCGCGCGGTGGGCCTCGGCCGCCCGGAACACCAGCTCGGTGAAGGGCAGGTCGAACAGCGCGGCGATCTCCGCGCGAGTCCAGTCGTTGCGCAATTCGGCCATCGGGTCCTCCAGGCTGTGCGCCGCCGATAGGACCAGACGGCCCCGGAGCCAACCGGATTCTGCTCCTCGCTTGCCATTCATATTGCGCTGCGGCATAGGCGCGGCCGCTGCAGGTTCCCCGCCAGGGGATGAAAAAGGGAACCCGGGAGTGGCCTTTATGGCCATGATCCGGGGCTGCTCCCGCAACTGTGATCGGCGAGCCGCCGCTTCGATGTGCCACTGGGCTTCGGCCCGGGAAGGCGAAGCGGCCGGCCTGGACCCGAGAGCCAGGAGACCTGCCCGCAGCGGTCGTTCTTCATGCGGGCGGGATGCACCGGATGAACGAGGGAACCCCTCGCGCAACGACATGAGCCGGGTCGTGCGCGGACAATTCCCCGCGCGTGGCCCTTCGCCAATGCGTTCGAAAAGGGGACTATCCATGCGCAACTTCAAGGCCGCTCTCGCCGCCACCATCGCCCTCGTGCCCGCCGTCGCCCACGCCGACGAAGCCGAAGGGGATGCCATCGTCGTCACCGCCAACCGCCAGGAGCAGGACCTGTCCGAGGTGGCGCAATCGGTCACCGTGATTTCCAACGCGGAGATCGCGCAGCGTCAGTCGATCGCTGTCACCGACCTGCTGCGCACCGTTCCCGGCGTCCGCGTCTCCGCCACGGGCGGGCTCGGCACGATCACCTCGGTGTTCATCCGCGGCGGCAATTCGGACCACACCGTCGCGCTGATCGACGGGGTCAAGATCAACGATCCCTCGACCACCGCGGGCGGCTACGACTTCGGCAACCTCGTCACCGGCAATGTCGAGCGGATCGAGGTCGTGCGCGGATCGCAATCGGTGCTGTGGGGCAGCCAGGCGATCGGCGGCGTCGTCAACGTCATCACCCGCCAGCCGACCGAGGATCTGGCGGCGGACGCTTCGGCCGAATACGGTTGGCGCGACACCGCGCGCGTGGTCGGCAACGTCTCGGGCAAGTTCGGCCCGGTGTCGCTCAGCGTGGGCGGCAACTATGCCCGCACCGACGGCTTCTCCTCGGTCGCGGCCGGCACCGAGCGCGACGCCTATCGCAACTACGGCGCCAACGCCAAGGTCAACGTGGCTTTCACCGACGCCATCTCGCTCGACTTGCGCGGTTGGTATTGGAACAGCCGCACCGATATCGACGGCGCCAGCTTCGTGTTCCCCTATGATCCGATCGACTCGGCCGAGTTCGCGCGGATGCGGCAGGTGATCGGCTATGCCGGGCTCAACGTCGCGCTGTTCGACGGACGGCTTCGCAACCGCTTCGGCTTTGCCGTCACCGACACGCACCGCCGCCTGTTCGACCCGGCGCGCCCGCTCCAGACCCCGAGCCAGCAGGTACAGTACTTCGATTCCAAGGGCCGCATCGAGCGCTTCGAATACCAGGGCATCGCGCAGATCGCCGATTGGGCGGATGCCACGTTCGGCGCGGAAACCGAAAAGTCGCGATACAGCAGCGCCTACTTCGATCTTTTCTTTCCGTCCCAGACGCGCGGCAGCGTCCGGCAGAACAGCTTCTATGGCCAGCTGACGGTGAAGCCGTTGGAAGGGCTGGCCTTGACCGGGGGCGTACGCCACGACGATCATGACGATTTCGGCGGCAAGACCACTTTCGCCGCCAACGGCGTCTTCACGCCCAACCAGGGGGCGACGACTTTCCGCGCCAGTTACAGCCAAGGCTTCAAGGCTCCGTCGCTTTACCAGCTTCATAGCGAATACGGCAACGCGGCGCTCCTCCCCGAAAGCTCTTCGGGCTGGGAAGCCGGGGTGACGCAGAAGCTTGTCGATGGGCGCATGGAACTGGGTGCCACCTGGTTCCAGCGCAACACGCGCAACCTCGTGGACTTCGTCAACTGCACGCCGCCGCTGGCCGGCATTTGCACCAACCGCCCCCTCGGCACTTACGGCAACGTCGGTCGCGCCCGTTCCAAGGGGCTGGAGGCCACGGTCACGCTGCGCCCGACCGACGCCTTCACCGTACAGGGCGCCTATAGCTGGGTGAAGAGCACCGACCGCGCCACCGGGCTCGACCTCGCCCGCCGCCCGCGCCACAGCGTCAGCCTGCTGGCCGACTACCAGTGGGGCTTCGGCCTCTCGACCGGCGCGACCGTCACGCAGGTCAGCGGTAGCTGGAGCTCGCCGGGCGAGTTCCGCCGGCTGGAGGGGTACGTGCTGGTCGATCTGCGCGCGGCGTTGCCGATCGGCGATCACGTCGAGGTGTTCGGCCGGGTGGAGAACCTGTTCGACGAGCGCTACCAGACGGTCGCCGACTACGGCACGCCGGGGCGCGCCGCCTATGTCGGAGCGCGGTTCAAGCTCTGATGCGGGGCATGATGGCGGATCGATCACCCGTGCGGGGCGCTGTCATGCTCCAGGGCACCGGCTCGGACGTCGGCAAGTCGGTGCTGGTCGCCGGGCTGTGCCGGCTGCTCGCCAATCGCGGCATCCGCGTGGCGCCGTTCAAGCCGCAGAATATGTCGAACAACGCCGCCGTCACCGAGGACGGCGGCGAGATCGGCCGGGCGCAGGCGTTGCAGGCGGTGGCCTGCCGCGCGCCGCTCGGCGTCGACATGAACCCGGTGCTGCTCAAGCCGCAGTCGGACCGCACGGCGCAAGTCGTGATCCACGGCAAGGTCATGGGCACGCAGGGCGCCGAATACTACCGCTCGCGCAAGGGCGCGCTGCTCGAGGCGGTGCTGGTGTCCTATGCCCGGCTGCGCGCGCGGGCCGACGTCGTGCTGGTCGAGGGCGCGGGCAGTCCGGCCGAGATCAACTTGCGCGCGGGCGACATCGCCAACATGGGCTTCGCCCGTGCCGCGCAAGTGCCGGTGGTGCTAGTCGGCGACATCGACCGCGGCGGGGTGATCGCCTCGCTCGCCGGCACCCGCGCAGTGATCGACCCGGATGACGCGGCGATGATCAAGGGCTTCCTGATCAACAAGTTTCGCGGCGACGTGTCGCTGTTCGACGACGGCTATCGCGCCATCGAGCGGCTGACCGGCTGGCAGGGGCTGGGCATCGTCCCGTGGATCGCGGCGGCGCGGGCGCTGCCGGCCGAGGATGCGGTGGCGCTCGACCGCGCGGGGCAGGGCGAGGGCGGCGTCGAGGTGGCCGTGCCGATGCTGTCGCGCATCGCCAACTTCGACGATTTCGACCCGCTCGCCGCCGAGCCGGGGGTCAAGCTGACGATGGTGCCGCCGGGCACGCCGATACCGGCGACGGCTTCACTGATCGTCATCCCGGGCACCAAGGCGACGATCGCCGACCTCGCTTTCCTGCGCGCGCAAGGCTGGGATATCGACATCCTCGCGCACGTCCGGCGCGGCGGGCGGGTGCTGGGCATCTGCGGAGGCTACCAGATGCTCGGGCGGACCATCGCCGACCCCGAGGGCGTCGAGGGCGCCCCCGCGACGGTCGCCGGCCTCGGCCTGCTACCAGTCGATACCGTAATGCGCGGCGACAAGGTGCTGCGCCGGGTGAGCGGCACGCGCATCGCCGATGGCGCCGCCTTCGCCGGTTACGAGATCCACGTCGGCGAGACGCGCGGCGAGGGCGATCCCTTGCTGCGCATGGCGGACGGGCGGACGGACGGCGCGGTCAGCGCCGACCGGCGCGTCGCCGGGTGCTACGTCCACGGCCTGTTCGACCTCGCCGAGCAGCGGCGCGGCTGGATCGGCGGCGCGGGCGACGGCATCGACCAGGCGGCGCGGGTCGATTCGGCGCTCGATTCGCTGGCGGCCGAGCTTGAGCGCCACGTCGCGGTCGATCGGCTGCTGACCCTGGCGGGAACCGCTGCTTAGCGTTTGGGCAACCAACGGGGCGAAGCGCCAAATCGGAGGGCTAAGCCTCTGCCTGTTTTTTAGGCAGTGACGCGGGATTGTGCAGCGCAAAAAGTGCTTGAAATCGGCCTTCGAGGCGCGGATATCGGCCGTGGCGAGAGCAAAGGCGCTCCCGCCGATCGCTCCCTTAACGGGGAGCATACATCGCAATTTTCGGCGCAATCGAAGCGCCCAGGCAACGAAGCCGTCCGGTCGGGAGAGCATCCTCGGCCGTGCGGCTTTTTGTGTTTTTCGCGGAAGGAGTTCGGTCGGTGGTCGCGGTTGGTGGACGGGGTCTGGATGGCGGGAGGCGGCGCGGCGGTGCCGGCTCAGTGCTGCGCCAGGCTCACGACCAGGGCGATCGCCAGCAGCAGCGAGACGACCTGCCAGAAGCGCACCGGATTGCGCTCGATCAGCGGCACGAAGTTAAGGTTGGTTCGGGCGACCGCCGCGCCGCCCTCCAGCGCGCGCAGCAGCTCGACGGCGTCGCCGAAGCGTTCGCCCGGATCGATGGCGACACTGCGCATCAGCATGGCGTCGAGCCAGGCGGGCAGTTCGGGCCGGTGCGCGCTCGGCGCTTCCAGCTTGCGGAAGCGCGGCCGGCTGAACGCCTCGATCTCGCCGTAGGGATAGCGGCCGGCGAACAGGCGCCACAGCGTGACGCCCAGCGCGTAGAGGTCGGTGCCCTCGTCGCCCAGGTTGCCCTGGAACATTTCCGGGGCGAGGTAGCTCGGCGTGCCGGGCACTTCGCTGCTGGCGAACTCATCGACCCGTGGCAGCCGCGCGACGCCAAGGTCGATCAGCTTGAGCCCGGCGTCAGGCAGCAGCATGACGTTCTCGGGCTTGATGTCGCGGTGGATTATGTCGAGCCGGTGCAGCGCGGCGACCGCGCGGGTCAGGCCGATCGCGATCCGCAGACTCTCGTCGAGCGGCAGCGCGCCGCCGGCGATCCGCTGCTCCAGCGTCTGCCCGTCGTAGAACGGCTGGACGCCGTAGAGTCGCGTCTGGCGGTCCTGCGGCACCGCGATCACGCCGCCGACGAACGGGCTGGACACGCGGCTGCCGACCAGGATCTCGCGGGTGAAGGCCAGTCGCGCGCCGGTTTCGGACAGCAGCGCGGGCTTGGGGAACTTGATCGCGATGGTCTGGCCGCTGGCGGTGTCGGTGGCGCGGAACAGGCGGGTATAACGCCCGTCCGACAGCAGCGCATCGAGGCGGAAGCCGTCGACGCTGTCGCCCTCGCCGGGCGGGTCGAGGATCGGCAGGCGCGCGACGTCGCCGGCGACGCTGTCGTGGCCGATCGCCGGCAGGCCGACGATGTCGAGTACGATGGCGGTCGCGTTGTCCTGGCTGCCCGCGTCGAGCGCTGCCGCGACGATGGCCGCGGCGTCGGCATCGGCCGAATTGCGCGCGCCGAGCAGTTTTTCCAGCCGCTTGACCGAAAGGCTGCCGTGGACGCCGTCGCTGGTCAGCAGCAGCCGGTCGTGCTCGGCCAGCGGCACTTCGTGATGGTCGAGCCGCAGCCGCTCCTCGATGCCCAGCGCGCGGTAGAGGATGTGGCGCTGGTCGGGGTGCGAGCGGGTGTGATCCTCGGTCAGCAGGGTCAGCCGGCCCTCGCGGAAATGCCAGGCGCGGCTGTCGCCGACATGCAGGACATGGCCCTTGCGGCCCTTGAGGACGAGCGCGGTGAAGGTCGTCGCGGCGTGGGCCATCGTCTCGCTGCGGCCCATCGCCGCCAGCCAGCGGTTGTAGGGCGCCATGACGCGGTGCGCGGCGGCGGCGACGCCGATCGTGTCGGGCTGATCGTAGAGCCCCTCGATCAGCGCGCGGACCGCCAGCTCGGCGGCGATGCGTCCGCCGCGATGCTCGCCGCCCACGCCGCCGCCGACGCCATCGGCGACCGCGGCGATCATGCCGTGGCTGATGCGCTCGAGCTCGCTCGCGGCGTAGATGCCGGCGAAGTCCTGATTTTCGGCCCGCACGCCCTGCTGCGAGGCATGGCCGCCCGCCACCTGCAATCGTCCTTCGGGTCGCACGTCCCATCCCCCCTCATGCACACACGCACGAGGGGAGCGGGCGAAGGCCCAATCCGTCAAGCCCCATCCCGCATTCAAGGAAAGCACGCCGCATGAGTGGGAAATCATTCTGGCAGGAAGGCCATCGGCCCACGCTGATCATGGCGTTCCTCTATTTCGACATCGCCTTCATGGTCTGGAACATGCTCGGCCCGCTGGCGCCGATCATCGCCGGGGACTTGCACCTGACCCCGGCCGAGAAGGGCTTCATGGTCGCGGTGCCGACGCTCGCGGGCGCGGTGCTGCGGCTGGTCAACGGCTTCCTGGTCGACCGGATCGGCCAGAAGGTGACCGGCGCGATCGGCCAGGTTATCGTCATGGTCGGGCTGCTCGCCGCCTGGTACTTCGGCGTCCACAGCCTGCAGGGGCTGATCGCGGTCGGCGTGATCCTGGGCTTCGCCGGCGCCTCGTTCGCGGTCGCGCTGCCGCTGGCCTCGCGGTGGTATCCGCCCGAGCACCAGGGCAAGGCGATGGGCATCGCCGGCATGGGCAATTCGGGCACCGTCTTCGCCGCACTGTTCGCGCCGCTGCTGGCCAAGGCGTTCGGCTGGAACGCCGTCCTCGGCCTCGCGGTGATCCCGGTCGCGGTGGTCTTCGTGGCCTACATGATCCTGGTCAAGGACAGCCCGCACCAGCCGCCCAAGCGGAGCATGGGCGAATACGTCGCCGGCTATTTCCGCATGCTGGGCGAAAGCGACGCCTGGTGGTTCATCCTGTTCTACGGCGTGACCTTCGGCGGCTTCGTCGGCCTCGCCGGTTCGCTGCCGATCTTCTACACCGGCGAACTCGGCATGACCCCGGTGGTCGCCGGCTACGCCACGGCCGCCTGCGTCTTCGCCGGCTCGCTGGTGCGGCCGTTGGGCGGCGCGCTGGCCGATCGCATCGGCGGCATCCGCACGCTGTCGATCGTCTATGCCGCCGCCGCGGCGCAACTGGTCGCGGTCGCGGTCGCGCCGGTCGATTTCCTGATCCTCTTCCCGCTGTTCTTCCTCGTCATGGCGACGCTGGGCATCGGCAACGGCGCGGTGTTCCAGCTCGTGCCACAGCGCTTCCGCCACGAGATCGGCGTGATGACCGGCCTCGTCGGCTTCGGCGGCGGCGTCGGCGGCTTCTACCTCGCCAGCTCGCTGGGCCTCGCCAAGCAGTGGACCGGCAGCCCGTCGAGCGGGTTCCTCATCTTCGCCGCGCTGGCGCTCGTCGCGCTCGCCGGCCTCACCTCGGTCAAGAAGAGGTGGCGCACGACCTGGGGCGCCGCCATCCAAGGAGTACGGATCTGATGTCTGCCCAACCCCACCTCGTCGTCATCGGCAACGGCATGGCCGGCTGCCGGGCGGTGGAAGAGATCCTCGCTCGCGAACCCGGTCGCTACCGCATCACCATCTTCGGCGCCGAGCCGCGGGTGAATTACAACCGCATCATGCTGTCGCCGGTGCTGTCGGGCGAGAAGTCCTTCGAGGACATCATCATCAACGACGCGGCCTGGTACGCCGACAACGCCATCGAACTGGTCTCCGGCGATCCGGTGATCGCGATCGATCCGGCCGAGAAGGCGGTCCGCTCGCGCTCGGGCCTGACCGTGTCCTACGACAAGCTGCTGATCGCCACCGGTTCCGATCCGTTCATCATCCCGGTTCCGGGCAAGGACCTGCCCGGCGTGGTCACCTTCCGCGACCTCGACGACGTCGACAAGATGCTCGACGCCGCCGGAAAGGGTGGCGACGCGGTGGTGATCGGCGGCGGCCTGCTCGGGCTGGAAGCGGCGCACGGCCTTAGCTTGCGCGGCATGAAGGTCACCGTCATCCACCTGATGCCGACGTTGATGGAGCGCCAGCTCGACGAAGCCGCCGCCTGGCTGCTGAAGGCGGAGCTCGAACGGCGCGGCCAGACCATCCTGACCCAGGCCGATACCGCCGAAATCTATGGCGACGGCAAGGTCGAGGGCGTGCGGCTGAAGGATGGCCGCGAGATCCCGGCGTCCATCGTGGTGATGGCGGTGGGCATCCGTCCCGCCACGGGCCTCGCCCGCGACGCCGGGCTGGAAGTCAACCGCGGCATCCTGGTCGACGACCACATGGTCACCTCCGACCCCGACATCCTCTCGGTCGGCGAATGCGTCGAGCACAACGGCATGGTCTATGGCCTGGTCGCGCCGCTGTGGGAGATGTGCCGCAGCCTCGCCGACGGCCTCGTCGCCAGCCACAACCCCTACGGCGGCTCGGTCACCTCGACCAAGCTCAAGGTCTCGGGCATCGACGTGTTCTCGGCCGGCGACTTCTCGGGCGGCGAGGGCTGCGAGGACATCGTCCTGCGCGACGCCACGCGCGGCGTGTACAAGCGGGTGATCGTCAAGGAGGACAAAGTCGTCGGCGCCGTTCTCTACGGCGATACCGCCGACGGCAACTGGTACTTCGACCTGCTCAAGAAGGGTGAGGACGTCTCCGAGATCCGCGACGCGCTGATCTTCGGGCAGGCCTTCGCCGCCGGCGGAGGCGCCTCGGCAAACCCTCTTGACGCCGTTGCGGCGCTTGCGGACGACGCCGAAGTCTGCGGCTGCAACGGCGTTTCCAAGGGCCAGGTCATGGCCTGCATCGGCGGCGGCGCGCAGACGCTCGACGCGGTCCGCTCGACCTGCAAGGCCTCGGCGAGCTGCGGTTCGTGCACCGGGCTGGTCGAGAACCTGCTGGCGCTGGCGCTCGGCGACGAGTTCCACGGCGAGCGCGACAACAAGCCGATGTGCAAGTGCACCAGCTTCACCCATGAGGACGTGCGCGCCGCGATCCTGGAGAAGCAGCTCAAGGCGATTCCCGAAGTGATGCAGGCGCTGTCGTGGTCGACGCCCGACGGCTGCTCGTCGTGCCGCCCGGCGCTCAACTACTACTTGCTCTGCGCCTGGCCGGGCGAGCACGAGGAGGACCCGCAGAGCCGCTTCGTCAACGAACGGATGCACGCCAACATCCAGAAGGACGGCACGTATTCGGTGGTCCCGCGCATGTGGGGCGGCGTCACCACGCCGAACGAACTGCGCGCGATCGCCGACGCGGCCGATAAGTACAACGCCCGCATGGTCAAGGTGACCGGCGGCCAGCGGCTCGACCTGTTCGGCATCAAGAAGGAGGACCTGCCGGCGATCTGGGCGGACCTCAACGCCGCCGGCATGGTCTCGGGCCACGCCTACGGCAAGGCGCTGCGCACGGTGAAGACCTGCGTCGGGTCCGAATGGTGCCGCTTCGGCACCCAGGATTCGACCGGGCTTGGCATCAAGCTTGAGCAGATGACCTGGGGCAGCTGGATGCCGCACAAGTTCAAGATCGCGGTCAGCGGTTGCCCGCGCAACTGCGCCGAAGCGACGATCAAGGACTTCGGCGTGATCTGCGTGGACTCGGGCTACGAGCTGCACATCGGCGGCAACGGCGGCATCCACCTGCGCGGCACCGACCTTCTCTGCAAGGTGGCGACCGAGGAGGAGGCGATGGAATATTGCGCCGCCTTCACCCAGCTCTATCGCGAGGAAGCGCGCTACCTCGACCGCACCGCGCCGTGGGTCGAGCGCGTCGGGCTCGACTACGTCAAGCAGCGCATCGTCGAGGACGAGGCCGGCCGCAAGGCGCTCCACGCCCGCTTCCTGCAAGCGCAGAAGTTCCTCCAGGTCGATCCCTGGGCGGAGCGCGCGGGCGGCAAGGAAGCGCACTTGCACAAGCACATCGCCGAGATCCGGCCCTTCGCCGTGGTCGGGACCGGCCAGTGAACGCCTACGATCCGAACTTCGAACCGAGGGAAGACTATATGGATGCCAAGTGGCTCGACATCGGGCCGGTCGATCAGCTCCCCGCGCTCGGCGCACGGACGCTGCCGGTGCAGGGCGGCGAGGAGATCGCCCTGTTCCGTACCGCCAACGGCGAGGTCTATGCGCTGGTCAACAAGTGCCCGCACAAGCAGGGTCCGCTCAGCCAGGGCATCGTCCACGACACGACGGTCACCTGCCCGCTGCACAACTGGCGCATCAGCCTCGTCACCGGCAAGGCGCTGGGCGACGACGAAGGCTGCGTGCCGACGATCCCGGTGAAGATCGACGCGGGCCGCATCTTCATCGCCCGCAAGGAAGCGCTGCAGGGGCTGGCCTGAGCGTGGCAGCCATCAGGACCACTTGCGCCTACTGCGGCGTCGGCTGCGGCATCCGTGCCGAGCCGGGTCCGGGGCGCACGGTGACGATCAAGGGCGACGAGGCGCATCCGGCGAACCACGGGCGCCTGTGCTCGAAGGGCACGCATCTGGGCGAGACGGTCGGCCTCGAAGGCCGGCTGCTCCACCCCGAGATCGGCGGCAAGCGCGTCGGCTGGGACAAGGCGCTGAGCCACGTGGCGCGCAAGTTCTCCGAGACGATCGCCGCGCACGGCCCCGACAGCGTCGCCTTCTACGTCTCCGGCCAGTTGATGACCGAGGACTACTACGTCGCCAACAAGCTGATGAAGGGATTCATCGGCTCGGCCAACATCGACACCAATTCGCGCCTCTGCATGTCGAGCGCGGTCGCCGGCCACATCCGCGGCTTCGGCGAGGACGTCGTGCCCGCGACTTATGCCGATTTCGACGCGGCCGAGCTGATCGTGCTCGTCGGCTCCAACACCGCCTGGTGTCACCCGGTGGTCTATCAGCGGATCATGGCCGCGCGCGCCGCCAACGGCACCAGGATCGTCGTGGTCGATCCGCGGCGGACCGAGACCTGCCAGGACGCCGATCTCCACCTGCCGTTGAAGCCCGGCAGCGACGTCGCTCTGATGAACGGGCTGCTCGCCCACTGCCGCCGCGAAGGGCTCGTCGATGAGGGCTATCTCGCGGCGCATGTGACCACCCCTGAGGGCTTTTGGGAGGGACTTGAGGGCTGCACGCTTGAGGCGACGGCCGAGGCCTGCGACCTTTCGCCCGCCGACCTGCAAGCGTTCTACGCGCTGTTCGCCGCCAATCCGCGCACGATCACGCTGTTCAGCCAGGGCATCAACCAGTCGATCCGCGGCACCGACCAGGTCAACGCGATCATCAACCTCCACCTCGCCACCGGCCGCATCGGCAAGCCCGGCGCGGCGCCGTTCTCGATCACCGGCCAGCCCAACGCGATGGGCGGCCGCGAGGTCGGCGGCCTCGCCTCGACCCTCGCCGCGCACATGGATTTCGCGCCGGAGAATCTCGATACGGTCAAGCGCTTCTGGTCGTCGCCGACGATATCGGCCAAGCCGGGGCTCAAGGCGATCGACCTGTTCCGCCAGATCCGCGAAGGCCGGATCAAGGCGCTGTGGGTGATGGCGACCAACCCGGCGGTCTCGCTGCCCGACGCCGGCCTGGCGCGCGAGGCGCTGGACATCTGCCCCTTCGTCGTCGTCTCGGATTGCATCGCCGATACCGACACCGCCCGCTACGCCCATGTGAAGCTGCCGGCGGTGGGCTGGAGCGAGAAGGACGGCACCGTCACCAACAGCGACCGGCTGATCAGCCGCCAGCGGGCGATCTTCCCGGCGGCGGGCGAGGCCAAGCCCGACTGGTGGATCGTCGCCAAAGTCGGCCAGGCGATGGGCTGGCGCGACGCCTTCGGCTTCGACAGCCAGGCGGACGTCTATCGCGAGCACGCGCGCCTCTCGGCCTATCGCAACGGCGGCAAGCGCAAGTTCGACCTGACCGATCACGCCGCGATCACCAACGCCGCCTACGACGCGCTGGAGCCCTATCGCTGGGGCGGCACGCCGTTTTCCGACGGCCGCTTCTCCACCCCCGACGGCAAGGCGCGGCTGGTTTCGGTGGCGCAGATCGAACTTCAGAACACGCTGCCGGCCTTCCCGATGACGCTCAACACCGGGCGCTACCGCGACCAGTGGCACACGATGACGCGCACCGGCCTCTCGCCCAAGCTGTCGCAGCACTTGCGCGAGCCGCTGGCCGAGATCCACCCGCGCGACGCCGCCTCGCTGGGCGTGGCCGAGGGCGATCTCGTCCGCGTGGCCACCCCGGCGGGCAGCAGCGTGTTTCGCGCGACGCTCAGCGAAGGCCAGCGCCGCGGCGAGGTGTTCACTCCGATCCACTGGACCGATCGCCAATCGACCGGCGGCCGCACCGGGCTCCTGCCGCGCCCGCTGGTCGATCCGGTCTCGGGCCAGCCCGGCTTCAAGAACACGCCCGCGCGGATCGAGAAGTTCGCCACCGAATGGCGCGGCTTCCTGATCACCGACGAGTTGCCCGATGTCGTGCCCGCAGCCTACGCCACCAAGGTCCGCGTGCCGCAGGGCTGGCTGGTCGAAGTGGCGGGCGAGGGCGATCCCGCCGTGCTGGCCAAGGCGATGATGCCCCGGGGTGAGCGGATCGAGACCGTCGACGCCGCGCGCGGCACGCTGCGTCTCGCGGTGGTTTCGCAAGGCCGGCTGCGCGCCGCGCTTTACGTCACCCGCTCGGGTGGGCTGCCGCCGCGCGAGTGGCTGGTCGCCCAGCTTTCGCAGTTCGAGGCCAGCGCGGTCGAGCTGCTCGCCGGCCGCCCGGCGACCCCCGCGCCCGACCGGGGCCCGATCGTCTGCGTCTGCTTCGACGTCGGCATGAACACGATCCTCGACGCGATCGCCGCGCAGTCGCTGGTCTCGGTCGAAGCGGTGGGCGCGGCGCTCAACGCCGGCACCAACTGCGGCTCGTGCCGCCCCGCCATCGCCAAGCTGCTGGAGGCCCGTCCTCCCGCCGTGGCGGCGGCCTGACCCCACAGGAAGGAATACCAATGAGCAAGATGCACCTCGTCATGGGTGGGCGTGTCAAGGACCCGCAGACGTTGGAATTCGCCGACCTTTCCGCGGTTGACCTCGTCGGCGTCTATCCCGACTACGCCTCGGCCGAAGCCGCTTGGCGCAGCGCCGCGCAAGGCAGCGTCGACGATGCCGAGATGCGCTACGTCGTCGTCCACCTGCACCGGCTGCTGGAGCCCGAGACCGCCTGACCGCGCCGGCGGCGGCGCCCGGCGCTTTGCCATTCCCCGGCCCGGCGATCTTTGCCATCAAACTGGCGAGGAGTGCGGCATATGAGCGGTGACAGGGCGGGTACGATCCGGGTGGGCGTTGGCGGCTGGACTTACGAACCGTGGCGCGGAACGTTCTATCCCGACAAATGGCCGCAGGCGAAGGAGCTCGACTATGCCGGGCAGAAGCTCACCGCGATCGAGATCAACGGCACGTTTTATGGCCGGCAGAAGCCGGCGAGCTTCGTCAAATGGCGCGATGCGGTGCCGGACGGCTTCGTGTTCTCGGCCAAGGCTAGCCGCTATTGCACCAACCGCAAAGTGCTGGCCGAGGCGGGCGGGAGCATCGCCAACTTCGTCGAGCAAGGCATCGTCGAGCTGGGCGACAAGCTCGGCCCGATCCTGTGGCAACTTGCCGGGACCAAGCGGTTCGACGCCGAGGACATGGCGGCGTTCCTCAAGCTGCTGCCCGCCGAGCATGGCGGCCTCAGGCTCCGTCACGCGATCGAGCCGCGCCACGAGAGTTTCCGCGATCCCGCCTTCTTCGCGATGGCGCGCGAGGCCGGCGTCGCGGTGGTCTATGCCGAGGCCGAGGATTACCCGAAGTTCGACGAGCAGACCGCCGACTTCACTTACGCCCGCATCCAGACCGCGCGGGAAGCGCTGCCGCTCGGTTATACCGAGGCCGAGCTCGACCGGCTGGCCGACCAGGCGCGAAGCTGGGCCAGGGGCGGGCGGGACGTGTTCCTGTTCTTCATCGCGGGCGACAAGGTCCGCAATCCCGCCGCCGCGCAGGCACTGATCGCAGGGCTGGCAGACTGACTTTCCATGCTCGGTGCGCGGGGACGCAGCGTAAAAGTCCGCCTACCGCCTCGGCAGCGCGCCGTCCGCATTCTCGCCTTCGCCGCCGCCATAGACCGCGGCTTGATCGGCGGGGGAGGGCGTGTCGCGCAGCGCATCGAGGTGCATCCAGCGCTTGACCACCGGCGCGAGCAGCAGCACGACCACCGCGGTGCCGATGGTGATCCAGCCGATCCGGTCGTAGATCGCCAGCGTCAGGTCCTTCGACATCTCGCCGCTCTCGCCGCCGGTCGCCTCGCCGATCTTGCCGGCGACGAACTGGCCG
>DASVMK010000238.1:0-6386 GCA_036384395.1 Novosphingobium sp. | reverse complement strand
GCCTGACGGCGCTTGTATTCGGCGAGGTGGAGCAGCCGCTCGATGCGGACCACGCTCTCGCGGTCGAAGCCTTCGGTCACGAGCTGATCGACGCTCTTCTCGTGCTCGACCAAGCCGAGCAGGATCGGGTCGAGCACTTCGTAGGGCGGCAGCGAGTCCGAATCCTTCTGGTCGGGACGCAGTTCGGCGCTGGGCGGCTTGACCAGGATGTTCTCGGGGATGACCACGCCCGCCGGGCCGAGGCCGATGCGCGGGACGTGCTGGTTGCGCCAGCGCGAGAGCGCGAAGACGGTGAGCTTGTAGGCGTCCTTGATCGGGTTGTAGCCGCCCGCCATGTCGCCATAGATCGTCGCGTAGCCGACGCTCATCTCGCTCTTGTTGCCGGTGGTCATCAGCATGTGGCCGAACTTGTTGGAGAGCGCCATCAGCGTCACCCCGCGGATGCGGGACTGCAGGTTCTCCTCGGTGATATCGACCTGGACGTCGGCGAAGCTGCCTTCCAGCATCGCGTCGAAGCCCTCGACCGCCGGCTGGATCGGGATCACCTCGTGCCGCACGCCGAGCGCCGAGGCGCAGGCGGCCGCGTCGTCCAGGCTCTCCTGGCTGGTGTAGCGGCTGGGCAGCATCACCGCCCAGACGCGCTCGGGGCCCAGCGCGTCGACGGCGATCGCGGCGCAGATCGCGCTGTCGATGCCGCCCGACATGCCCAGCACCACCCCGGGAAAGCGGTTGCGGTTCACGTAGTCGCGCAGCGCCAGGACCATCGCGCAATAGATGTCCTCGGGATGGTCGGCGAGCATGGCGATCTCGCCGCGGTCGCAGCGCCAGCCTTGCGCGGTCTTGGTCCAGTGGGTGGTGACCTCCTGCTCCTGCCAGTCGGTCATCTGCACGGCGAGGCCGCCGTCGCCGTTGACCACGAAGCTCGCCCCGTCGAACACCAGCTCGTCCTGGCCGCCGACGCGGTTGACGTAGGCGAGCGGCAGCCCGGTATCGACCGCGCGGCGCTTCGCGACCCCGTCGATGCGCAGCGCGTCCTTGTCGATCTCGTAAGGGCTGCCGTTGATGCAGATCAGCATCTCCGCCCCGAAGTCGGCCAGGTGGCGGCAGACGTCGGGCTGCCAGATATCCTCGCAGATCGGCACGCCGATCATCGTGCCGCGGAAGATGATCGGCTCGGGCAGCGGGCCCGGCTGGAACAGCCGCATCTCGTCGAAGGTGCCGTAGTTGGGCAGCTCGCGCTTGAAGCGGATCGCCGCGACCTTGCCCTGGTCGAGCAGCGCGACGCCGTTGTGCAGCGCCCCGTCCTGGACGAAGACCGAGCCGACCAGCATCGCCGGGCCGGCGCTCGCCGTCGCCCGCGCCAGCTTCTGCAGCTCGGCGGCGGCGCGCTCGATCAGCGCCGGGCGCAGGATCAGGTCCTCGGGCGGATAACCGATGAGCTGGAGCTCGGGGAAGACGATCAGGTCCGAACCCTTGGCCCGCTCGCGCGCGGCGAGCATCGCGGCGGCATTGCCGGCGAGGTCGCCGACCGACTGGTTGAGCTGGGCGAGCGTAATCGAGAGTTTATCTGGCATGAGCGTCTGTTGCCGGGAAGCCGAGGGGCGTGCAAGCGGATCGCGCCGCCGGCCCGATTGTTCCCCGCCGGACGTCCCGGACGCTCAGCTCGTCGCGCGCTGTGCGGGCGAGAAGCGCGAGACCGCCCGCAGCTCGGCGGGACGATAGAGTCCCTGGATGCCGCGCGCCGGCACCAGCCGGTCGGTCTGGCCGATAACGGTCTCGCCCCCGCCCAGCATCAGCAGCCCGTCCGAGGTGAGCGCGTCGGCGAGACGGGTGAAGGCGCGCGCGCGGTTCGGCGCGTCGAAATAGAGCAGGACGTTGCGACACAGCACCAGGTCGAAGCGCCGCGCGCTCGCCCGCCGGTCGAGCAGGTTGCCGACCTCGTAGCGCACCATGTTGCGCAGGCGCGGCTTGGCCTGCCAACCCTCGCCGGCCTCCTCGAACGACGCGATCATCTCGGTCATGCCAAGCCCGCGCTGGATCTCGAACTGGCTGTAGCGCCCCTGGCGCGCGGTATCGATCGCGCTTTGCGAGACGTCGGTGCCCAGGATGTCGATCGTCCAGTCCGCCCAGCGCGCATGCTGACCGGCGAACAGCATCGCCAGCGACAGCGTTTCCTGCCCGGTCGAACAACCGACCGACCAGATCGACAGCCGCCGCTGCCGCGCGCGCTGCTCGGCGAGCGCCGGCAGGACCTGTTTGGCCAGCAGGTCGAACATCGCCCGGTCGCGGAAGAAATAAGTCTCGTTGTTAAGCAGCGCCTCGACCACCTGACGCGCGAGCGCGCCTTCGCCGGGCTGCGTCAGGCGCGCCACCAGCGCGTCGACCGAACCCAGCCCCTGTTCGCGCAACACCCCGACGAGCGCGGTCTCGAGCCGCCAGCGCCGGCTCTCGGGCACGCACTGGCCGGTGCGCGAGGCGAGCAGGTCGAGCAGGATACGGTTCGCCGCGCTCATCGCCGTGTCTCCCCGCGCACGCTCGCCGCGATCCGGCAGGCGATCTCTCCGGGGGGAAGGATGGCCGCCGCCAGACCGGCCTCGGCAATGGCGCGCGGCATGCCCCACACCGCGCAGCTCGCCTCGTCCTGCGCCAGAACCGAGCCGCCGGCGGCCACCAGCCGGGCCGCGCCCTCGGTGCCGTCGCGCCCCATGCCCGAGAGCACGACGCCCAGCGCATGGCCGCCGGCGACGGCGGCGAGCGAGGCGAACATCGGATCGACCGAAGGTGTGCAGCCGCTGGTCTGCGGGGTCCGGTCGAGGCGGATGCGGTAGCGGCCCGAGCGCCGCACGACGGTCATGTGCGCGTCGCCGGGGGCGAGCAGGATGACGTTGGGCTGGAGCAGCGTGTCGTCCTCGGCCACCAGCGTCTCGTAGCCCGAGGCCATGCGCAGCTGGCGCGCGAACACCTCCATGAACGACGACGGCAGGTGCTGGGTGACGAGGATCGGCACGCCGAGGCGCTTGGGCAGGCCGGCGAAGAGCTGCGACAGCGCGTGGATGCCGCCGGTCGAGGCGCCGATGGCGATGACCTCGGCGGCCTTGGTCGTGCCGCGCGGGGTCGGGGCGGGGCGGACCTCGCTGCGCTTGGCCACGCCCCGCGCGGATGCGCCCAGCGCGCGGATGCGGCCCAGCAGCACGTCGCGGTAGCCATCGTCGAAACCGCCCGAGGTCGGCTTGGCGAGCGTGTCGGCCGCGCCCAGCGCCATCGCCTTCAGCGTCTGTTCGGCGCCGTCGACGGTCAGCGCCGAGACCACCAGGATGCGGGCGCCGCGCGCCGCGGCGATGATCCGCGGCAGCGCCTCGAGCCCGCCGGTGCCGGGCATCTCCAGATCGAGCAGGATGACATCGACGTGGATGCGCACCAGCGCGTCGAGCGCACGCTTCACGTCGCCCGCGACCGCCGCGACCTCGAGATCGCCGCCGGCCTGCGCCAGCCGGGTCAGCACGGTGCGGACGATCAGCGAATCGTCGACGATCATCAAGCGTAACGGCCGCTCTGACGGCCGCCGGACGCGGCCTGGCCGCGGTGATCGGGCGAGCGCGCGCTCCACGCGGACGGCCCCTTAAGCGACGCCGACGAGTTGGAGCTTGATGTGCAGCGTTTCCCGATCGAACGGTTTCATCACGTATTCGTCGGCCCCCGCCTCGATCGCCGCGCGGATGTGGGCGACGTCGTTCTCGGTCGTGCAGAACACCACCTTGGGCTGCGCGCCGTAATCGCGCTGGCGCAGGACCTTGATGAACTCGAGCCCGCTCATCACCGGCATGTTCCAGTCGAGCAGGATCACGTCGGGCATGTGCGCATCGCAGCGGACAAGCGCTTCCTGACCATCGCCGGCCTCGTCGACGGCGAAGCCGAGCCCCTCCAGGGTGTGACGCGACACCTTTCGGATCACGCGCGAATCATCGACGACTAGACAGGTTTTCATGCGCTGGTGATCTCCCCGGATCGTCGTGTTTTAGACCGACAACGATGACCAAACGGTTTAAGCGGCGGCTCGGCTCGTCGCAGGACCGGCGATCAGCGCCGTGGTCTCGACGAGCAGCAATGGACCCTGGGCGGTTTCGACCATGCCCGGCGACACGCGCTGCCAGCCCGGCTGCAGCGGAACGCCCACCGGCAGCGGCGCCGACATGGCGTGAACGACATCCTCCACCGCATCGACGACCAGCGCATAGCCGTGGCCCTCGTGCTCGACGACGACGGCCGGCGTGCCCGTTTCGGCGGGCGGAACCACTCGATCGGCCAGATCGAGCGCGCGGCGGCAATCGATGGCGGTCAGCACGCGGCTGCGCAGCGCGGTCAGGCCGGCGACGTGGGCCGGCGCGCAAGGCACCGGCACCAGCGCCTCGATGGTGACGACGGACCGAACCTCGGCCGCGTGCAGCACCACGCGCTCGCCGCCGATCGCGACGATCAGCAGCAGCGCGCCCTCGGTGACGGACGCCTGGCCGGCCACGCTCATGCGCGCCTCCCGGCACCCAGCGCCGCAAGCAGCCCGGCGCGGTCGTAGCGATAGACGCTACCCTCGCTCTCGGGGGCTTCCTCGGGCGCGGCGCGCAAACGGATGACGCGACCCGCACCGACCGGCGAGAGCCCCGCCCCCTGCGCGGCGATCTCCACGTCGGCGCGGTGCGGGTCGTGCTCGTCGAGCACGCGCCAGCCCGCCGATTCGATCAGCGGCCGCAGGAAGTTCTGCATCCAGGTATCGGCGGCGGGCAAGCGGCAGGCGGGCCGCTCGGCCGGAATCGGCGGCGCCGCGTGCCGGGCGAACAGCCAGTGCGGATCGACCACCTCTGCCGGCTCGCCATCGATCAGCGTGATGCCCTCGATCTCGCCGGGCAGCGCGGCCGCGACCACCTCGCCCGCCAGCGCGCGGATATCGATCACCTTGCGGAAGACATACGCGATCTCGGCCTGGCCGTCGCTCAGGCGGAAGAGCTGGAGCGGCGCCTCGAACGACACGGCGCCGCCGCCACCGGCGAGCGGCACGATGCGGCCGTCGACGACGATGCGGTCCCGATCCGGCCCGACCTCGATCGCCGCGGGATCGGCCTCCTCGATACGCTCGACGATCGCCATGCGCATCGCGCGCCGCCGCCCGTCAAGGCCGATGAACAGCACCACCGGCGGTCCCGCCGGCTCCTCCGCCGCGGGCCCGGCCGGCGCGCGGCGATCCTGCGGTTCGAGCGCGAGCCCGCCGGCCGCCGCGAGGCCGGCAACCTCGAGCAGCAGGATCGGCCGCCCGTCGTCGGTCAACGTCGTGCCGGCGTAGAGCCCGGTGGCCATGACCGCCGGCGCCACCGGCCGCACGACCAGTTCCTCGTGATCGAGCAGCCGCTCGACCGCGAGCACGAAGCGCTCGCCACCCGCAAGGCGCAATACGATCAGCGTGTGCGCGGCGTCGGCGACCGCGCTTGCCAGCCCGAGCACCTGGGCCAGCGGCAGGCACGGCAGGCGGCGCTCGCGCACCGTCGCCAGCATCGCCCCGCCGAGCCGGACGATCTCCACCGCGTCGTCGGCGGCGTGGACGATCTCCTCGATCGATGAGCGCGGAATCGCGAACTGCTGCGCGCCGACGGCGACCGTCAGCGCGGGAATGATGGTGAGCGTCAGCGGCACGCGCAGCGTCACGCGCGCGCCGTGGCCGGGCGTCGAATCGACCTCGATCCCGCCGCCGACCCGCTCGATGTTGGCGCGCACCACGTCCATGCCGACGCCGCGCCCGGAGATCGCGGTGACCGCTTCGGCGGTGGACAGGCCCGGCGCGAAGATCAGCGCGCAGCGCTCGCGATCGGTCATCCGCGCCGCGGCGGCGGCATCGAGGAGCCCGCCGGCGATGGCCTTCTCGACCAGTCGGGCGCCGTCGATGCCGGCGCCGTCGTCGGCCACGTCGATGAGGATGCGATTGCCCGACTGGCGGGCGGAGACGGTCAGCAGGCCGATCTCGCGCTTGCCCGCGGCGCGCCGGGCGGCGGGCGCCTCGATGCCGTGGTCGATGGCGTTGCGGATGATGTGGGTCAGCGGATCGCGGATCATCTCGATCATCTCGCGATCCAGCTCGACGTCGCCGCCCTCGATGTCGACCAGCACCTGCTTGCCGAGCTCGGCCGAAAGGTCGCGGACCATTCGCGGTAGCGCCACGAAGAGGTTTTCGATCCGCTGCATGCGAGTCCGCGTGATGGCGTCGCGCATTTCGGCGATGATCGACGACAGCCGCTCGAAGGCGCCGTCGACGGTGACTTCATGCTCTGACTCGCGCAGGCGCCGGGCCAGCTCGTTGCGGGCGAGCACCATGTCGGAAACGGTGCTCATCACGCGGTCGAGCA
>DASVMK010000237.1:0-1657 GCA_036384395.1 Novosphingobium sp. | reverse complement strand
TTGGTGCCGTGGGCGCTCTCGGGCACCAGGATCACCGGGCGGTCCTCGCCGCGCGCCTCGATCGCCGCCTTGATGCACAGCAGCCCGCACAGCTCGCCGTGGGCGCCAGCCTTGGGCGTCATCGCCACGCCGTGCATGCCGGTAAGCGCGATCAGCCAGGCGGCCAGCTCGTCGATCACGCCGAGCGCGCCCTGCACCGTCTGCTGCGGCTGCAACGGGTGGACATCGAGGAAGCCCGGCAATCGCGCCATCTTCTCGTTGAGCCGCGGGTTGTGCTTCATCGTGCACGACCCGAGCGGAAATGGGCCGAGGTCGATCGCGTAGTTCTGGCGGCTGAGCCGCGTGTAGTGACGCACGGTCTCGGGCTCGGTCAGCCCGGGCAGCGCCGCCGGCTGCTTGCGCAGGAAGCGTGCCAGCGCGGGCAGCGGCGCGGCCTCAGGCTCGTCGAGATCGACGCCGCAGGTGCCGGGACGGCCGAGTTCGAAAATCAGCGGTTCCTCGAGCATCAGCCCGCGGTCGCCGCTGGCGGTCGTGATCGTCGCCGCGGTCGAGGCAGCCTCGCCCAGTTCGGGCCGCCAGCCGGATGCGTTGAGAGCGGTCATGCCGGCACTCCTTCCAGCACGTCACCCAGCGCGGCAGCCAGCGCCTCGATGTCCTCGTCGGTGTTCGTCTCGGTCGCCGTGACCAGCAGCCCGCAATGCAGGCCCTCGGCTTCGGGATAGAGCCGGCCCAGCGAGACCCCGCCGAGCACCTGGCGATCGGCCAGCGCGCGCACCACGTCGCGCGCGTCGCGCGCCAGCAGCACGGTGAACTCGTTGAAATAGCTGTCGTTGAGCACGGTCACCCCCGGCACTTGCGCCAGCCGCCGCGCGGTCGCCTGCGCGCGGGCGTGGTTGACCCGCGCCAGCCGCGCCAGCCCCTCGCCGCCCAGAAGCGTCATGTGGATACTGAAGGCCAGTGCGCAAAGGCCTGAATTGGTGCAGATATTGCTCGTCGCCTTCTCGCGTCGGATATGCTGCTCGCGGGTGGAGAGCGTCAGCACGAAGCCGCGCTTGCCGTCGGCGTCGACCGTCTGGCCGCAGAGGCGACCGGGCATTTGCCGCACGAACTTCTCGCTGCAGCCGAACAGCCCGAGATAGGGCCCGCCAAACTGGAGCCCGACGCCGAGCGATTGCCCCTCGCCCACGACGATGTCGGCGCCCAGGTGCCCCGGCGCTTCGAGCAGGCCGAGCGCGACCGGCTCGGTCACCACCGCGATCAGCAGCGCGCCTTGCGCATGCGCCGCGTCCGCCACGGCGGCGAGATCGGGAATGCGGCCCAGGATGTCGGGATACTGGACGACGACGCAGGCGGTCTCGCCGTCGATTTCCGCGATCAGCGCCGCCTCGTCGGGTTCGGCCGATAGCGCGGGCGCGCGCCACTCGATCGCGTCGCCGGTGAAGCGCGCCATCGTTCGCGCGGTCGAGACGTAGTGCGGGTGCAGCCCGTCGGCCAGCACCGCGCGTTTGCGCCGGGTGATCCGCCCGGCCATCGCGATCGCCTCCCAGCAGGCGCTCGAGCCGTCGTACATCGAGGCGTTGGCGACATCGGTGCCGAACAGGCGCGCGACTTGCGTCTGGAACTCGAACAGCACCTGCAGCGTGCCTTGCGCGATCTC
>DASVMK010000236.1:0-29346 GCA_036384395.1 Novosphingobium sp. | reverse complement strand
GGCAATGAACGGTTTTCCCATCCTTTCGCTGATGCTGCTGGTGCCGCTGCTTGGCGCGGTCGCCTGCCTGCTCTCCGGGGCCAAGGCCGCGCGCATGATCGCGCTCGTCGCCACGCTGATCGACTTCGCGCTGGGGCTGGTACTCTGGGCGAACTACGATATCGGCGGCGCGCAGTGGCAATTCGTCGAGCGGCACGAGATCTTCGCCGGCTTCTCGTGGGCGCTGGGCATCGACGGCATCGCGCTGATGCTGATTCTGCTCTCGGTGTTCCTCATGCCGGTGTGCATCGGCGCGAGCTGGGACGCGATCGAGAAGCGCGTGGGCGAGTACATGGCCGCCTTCCTGCTGATGGAAACGCTGATGATCGGCGTGTTCGCGGCGCAGGACCTGTACTTGTTCTACATCATGTTCGAAGCCGGCTTGATCCCGATGTACCTGATCATCGGCATCTGGGGCGGGGCGGACCGCATCTACGCCAGCTACAAGTTCTTCCTCTACACGCTGCTCGGCTCGGTGCTGATGCTGATCGCGATGCTGTGGATGGTGAACGAGGCGGGCACCACCGACATTCCGACGCTGATGGCCTACGATTTCCCGCCGCAGGCGCAGACCTGGCTGTGGCTGGCCTTCTTCGCCAGCTTCGCGGTGAAGATGCCGATGTGGCCGGTCCACACCTGGCTGCCCGACGCGCACGTCCAGGCGCCGACCGCGGGCTCGGTGATCCTGGCTGGTGTGCTGCTCAAGATGGGCGGCTACGGCTTCATCCGCTTCTCGCTGCCGATGTTCCCCGAAGCGAGCGCGCAGTTCGCCTGGCTGATCTTCGCGCTGTCGATGATCGCGGTGGTCGTCACCTCGCTGATCGCGCTCGTCCAGCACGACATGAAGAAGCTGATCGCCTATTCGTCGGTCGCGCACATGGCGATCGTCACGGTCGGGCTGTTCGCTTTCAACGTGCAGGGCCTCGAAGGTTCGATGATCGTCATGCTCAGCCACGGCCTCGTCTCGGGGGCGCTGTTCCTGTCAGTCGGCGTGATCTACGACCGGCTGCACACGCGCGAGATCGACCGTTACGGCGGCCTCTCGATCAACATGCCCAAGTACGCGCTGTTCTTCCTGCTGTTCACGATGGCCTCGATCGGCCTGCCCGGGACCAGCGGCTTCGTCGGCGAGTTCCTGAGCCTGGCGGGCATCTACCAGGTTTCGAGCTGGGTCACGCTGGTCTGCACCACCGGCATTATCCTGGGCGCCGGCTACATGCTCTATCTCTACCGCCGCGTCGCGTTCGGCGATCAGAAGAACGCCGATGCCGCCGCGATGCCCGACCTGACGGCGCGCGAATGGGCGATGATGGCGCCGCTCGCTGCGGCCGTGCTGTGGATGGGCGTCTATCCGGAAAGCTTCCTGGCGCCGATGCGGCAGGACATCGCGGCGCTCGATGCGCGTCTCGCCCGCGCCAAGCCCGAGGGCGATGCCCGGGTCAAGATCGGCACGCCGAAGAAGCCCGTACTCGAACATGCATCAGCGCACGGGGGCGCGCACTAATGGATTGGTCGACTTCGCTGCGCCTCGTCGCGCCCGAAACCCTGCTCAGCGTCTCCGGGCTGGTGCTGCTGCTCGTCGCCGCCTGGGCGGGCGACAAAGCCTCGCGCGCGATCAACATTGCCGCGGTGGCCGTGCTCGTCGTGGCCTGCTTCCTCGTTGCGCCGGCGCTGTGCTCGGGCGCGATGGGCGCCGGGACCGAGGCGTTCCTCGGTCAGTTCCGCGCCGACGCCTTCGCCTCCTTCGCCAAGCTGCTGATCTACGGCGGTTCGGCCGCCGCGCTGATGGTCGCGCCGGCGTTCTTCGACCGCGTCGGCGCGATGCGCGCCGAATATCCGATCCTGATCCTGTTCGCCGCGCTCGGCGGCGGCATGATGGCCTCGGCGGCGGACCTGCTGACGCTCTACATCGGGCTCGAGCTCAACAGCCTTGCGTCCTACGTGCTCGCCGCGTTCCTGCGCAAGGACGAGCGCTCGGCCGAGGCGGGGCTCAAGTACTTCGTGCTCGGTGCGCTCGCCAGCGGTATCCTGCTGTTCGGCATGAGCCTGACCTACGGCTTCACCGGCACCACCAGCTTCGCGGGCATTCGCGGTGCGCTGGACGGCATGGCTGCGGGCGGTCTCTCGACCGGCGCGGTGTTCGGCATCACCTTCGTGCTTGCAGGCCTGGCGTTCAAGATCTCCGCGGTGCCGTTCCACATGTGGACGCCCGACGTCTATGAAGGCGCGCCGACCCCGGTGACGACCTTCTTCGCCACCGCGCCCAAGGTCGCCGCGCTGACGCTGACGATGCGCATCGCGCTCGACGCCTTCGGCGAGCATGCGCAGGCCTGGCAGCAGATCGTCATCTTCGCCGCGCTGGCTTCGATCGTCGTCGGCGCGCTGGGCGCGATCGGCCAGGCCAACATCAAGCGGCTGATGGCCTATTCGTCGATCAACAACGTTGGCTTCATCCTGATCGGCCTCGCCTGCGCGACGCCCGAGGGCGCCTCGGCGATGCTGGTGTATCTGGCGATCTACGTCGCGATGACGCTGGGCGGCTTTGTCGCCATCCTGATGCTCAAGGACTGGGACGACGAACCGGTCGAGGCGATCGCCGACATGGCCGGGCTCTCGCGCACGCGCCCGCTGCTGGCGGCGGCGCTGGCGATGGTGATGTTCAGCCTGGCCGGCATCCCGCCGCTGTTCGGCTTCTGGGGCAAGTTCGTGGTGTTCCAGGCCGCGGTCCAGGCGGGTCTCGTCCCGCTGGCCGCGATCGGCATCGCCGCCTCGGTGATCGGCGCATTCTACTACATCAAGGTCGTCAAGATCATGTACTTCGACGAGCCCGCCAACAAGATCGTCGGCAAGAGCGACATGGCGCATGGCGTGCTGCTGGCGCTTTCGGCGCTGGTGATCTCGCCGCTCGGCTATCTGCTGACCAAGTGGCTGGGCGGCCTGGCCGACAGCGCGGCGCTGGCGCTGTTCCACGTTGCCTGACGGCGCTCCGCACCCGATCGAATACCGCGCCGAGACCGGATCGACGAGCACCGACCTGGCCGCCCGACTGCGCGCCGGAGATCCGGTGGCCGAGGGCGCCTGGCTCGTCGCCGACCGCCAGAGCGCAGGGCGGGGACGGCAGGGGCGGGACTGGCTCGACGGCGCGGGCAACTTCATGGGCTCGACCGTCGTGCGGCTCGGCCCCGGCGATCCGCCGCCGAGTTCGCTGGCGCTGGTCGCCGCGCTATCCCTCCACGACACGCTGGCGCCGCTGCTCGGCGATGCGTCACCGATGCTTAAGTGGCCGAACGACGTGCTGGTCAATGGCGCGAAGCTCGCCGGCATTCTGCTGGAGCGCGAGGGTGAGGCGGTGATCGTCGGCATAGGCGTCAACCTCGCCGCCGCGCCCGATCTGCCCGACCGGCCGACCGTGAGCCTCGCCGCGCTGGGGGAGAGCCTCTCGCGCGATGCCTTCGCCGAAGCGCTGGCCAGTGCCTTCGCGCGCGATCTCGAACGCTGGCGGCGCTATGGGCTAGGGCCGATCGTCGCGCGCTGGCTGGCGGCCGGGCATCCGGTCGGCACCCCGCTGCGTGCGGAGGATGGCGTTTCCGGCACATTCGTGGGACTCTCCGACGAAGGGGCCTTGCAACTGCGCCTGCCGGACGGCACCACGCGCACCGTCCATTCGGGTGAAGTCACGCTCGCGGCGCCCCAGGGGCGAGAGACGTAAGGATTGCAAGCCATGCTGCTCGCCGTCGATATCGGCAACACCAACGTCGTCTTCGCGCTCTATGATCGGCGCAAGCTCAAGGCGCGCTGGCGGATCGCCACCGATCCGCGCCGTACCGGCGACGAATACGCGGTCTGGCTGATGCAGCTCCTGGCCATCCGCGGCGTCACGCGCGAGGATGTGACCCAGATCATCGTTTCCACCGTCGTCCCGCGCGCGCTGCACAATGTCGAGCAGTTGTGCCGCAATTACTTCTTCGTCGAGCCGCTGGTCGCCGGCCAGGGCAAGGCGGACTACGGCATCGACATCGACGTGGACGAGCCGCGCTCGCTGGGCGCCGACCGCGCGGTCAATGCGATCGCCGCGCACGCCAAGTATCCGGGCGATCTCATCGTCGTCGATTTCGGCACCGCGACGACGCTCGATGCGATCGATTTCAACGGCGCCTACAAGGGCGGGGTGATCGCGCCGGGCATCAACCTCTCGCTCGACGCGCTGGTCGGCAACACCGCCAAGCTGCCGCGCATCGCCATCGCCGCGCCCAAGGACGCCAGCGTCATTGGCCGCAACACCGAGGACCAGATGCTGATCGGCGTGTTCTGGGGCTACGTCGCGATGATGGAAGGCCTGATCGCGCGCATGAAGGCCGAGATCGGTCGCCCGGCCAAGGTCATCGCCACCGGCGGCCTCGCCATCCTGTTCGACGAGGCGACCGACATCTTCGACGCGGTCGATTCCGAGCTCACGCTCGATGGCTTGGCCATCCTGGCGGAACGCGCGGGCGGCCGCTGAATTCCTCCTTCCAGAGAGACACGATGAAACCCAAGGATCTCAAGCCCGGCCGGGAACTGATCTTCTGCGCGCTCGGCGGTTCCGGCGAGATCGGCATGAACGTCAACCTCTATGGCTGCGACGGCAAGTGGCTGATGGTCGATCTCGGCATGACCTTCAGCGGCAACGAATATCCGGGGGTCGATCTCGTCTTCGCAGACCTCGATTTCATCGAGGCGCGCCGCGACGACTTGCTCGGCGTGGTGCTGACCCATGCGCACGAGGACCACATCGGCGCGGTGCCTTATTTCGCGCAGGACCTCGACGTGCCGCTTTATGCGACGCCGTTCACGGCGCGACTGGTGACCGACAAGCTGGTCGAGGCGGGAATCGCCGGCGATGTCGATCTGCAGGTCGTCGAGGACCTCGCCTCGTTCACGCTCGGGCCGTTCACCATTACTTATGTCCCGCTGGCGCATTCGATCGCCGAAGGGCACGCGCTGCTGATCGACACGCCCTATGGCCGCATCTTCCATACCGGTGACTGGAAGCTCGACGACGAGCCACTGATCGGCACGCCCACCACCGCCGAGGAACTGACCGTGATCGGCGACGAGGGTGTGCTGGCGCTGGTCTGCGATTCGACCAACGTGTTCAATCCCGAGCCGTCGGGCTCGGAAGGCGAGGTGCGCCGCGGGCTGCTGGCCGAAGTCGCGAAGCACAAGGGCAAGCGCGTGCTGGTCACGACGTTCGCCTCCAACGTCGCGCGGATCCAGACCTTGGGCGAGGTCGCGATGGCGACCGGACGGCGGCTTTGCGTCGCGGGCCGCTCGCTCGACCGCATCATCCGCACCGGCAAGGCCAGCGGTTATCTCCACGACATGCCCGAAGTGGTGGATATCAATCGCGCGATGGACCTGCCGCGCGGCGAAGTGCTGATCGTCGCCACCGGCGGGCAGGGCGAGCCGCGCGCGGCGCTGGCGCGGATCGCCGAGGGCAACCATCAGATCGGGTTGGAGGCGGGCGACGTCGTGTTGTTCTCCAGCCGGCAGATTCCCGGCAACGAGATCGCCATCGGCCGCATCCAGAACCAGCTCGCGGCGAAGCGCATCACGCTCGTCACCGACCGCCAGAGCCCGATCCACGTCTCGGGCCACCCCGGACGCCCCGAACTGGAGGCCCTCTACGGCTGGTTGCGGCCCGAGATTCTGCTGCCGGTCCACGGCGAACTGCGCCACATGCACGAGCAGGCGCGGCTGGGCGAGGCGAGCGGCATTCCGCACAACGTCGTCCAGAAGAACGGCGACCTTGTGCGCCTCGCGCCGGGCAAGCCGGGCAAGTTCGGCGAAGTGCGCGCCGGCCGGCTGGTGCTCGACGGCGACATCATTGCCCCTGCCGATGGCGAAGCGATGGTCATGCGCCGGCGGCTGGCGCACAACGGCATGCTGATCGTCGCGCTCGACGTCAAGGGCCGGGCGCAGGTGGCCGGCATCGGCCTGCCGCTCGACGAGGACTACGACGATTTCGTCGCCGAGGCGCAGGCGGACGTCGAGAAGGCGATCGGCAAGCTGCAGGGCGGCGCCCGCCGCGATGAGGCGCAAGTCACCGAAGCCGCGCGTCTCGCCGCGCGCCGGGCGGCGCAGCGCTGGTCGGGCAAGAAGCCGCAGGTCAAGGTCATGCTGCCGCTGGCCGGATAGGACGACATCCGATGAAATGGACTTCCATCCTCGCGATCTACAGCCTGTTCTGGGTGATGTCGGCGTTCCTGGTGATGCCGTTCGGCCTGCGCACGCATGACGAGGCGGGCATCGACAAAGTACCCGGCCAGGCCGATAGCGCCCCGGTCAACTTCCGCCCGGGCCTGATCGCCCGGCGCGCCTCGGTGGTGGCGCTGGTGCTGTTCGGGGTGTTCTACCTGAATTACGTCGCCGGCTGGATCGAGGTCGAGGACCTCGACTGGTTCAAGGCGCCGAACTACGACGGCAGCAAGTAAGGCGATGTTCCTCCCCGTCGCGGGGAGGACGCTTCAGGCCCGCAGTCGCTCGATCGCCTGCGCCAGCGCGACGTAGAGTTTGCCCATGTCCGACGACAGCAGCGTCACGCCGAGCGCGTGGCCATCGCGGGTGGACAGCAGCTGGCGCAGCATCGCCTCGAAATCGTGGATGTAGCGATTGACGTGCTGCGTGAAGTCGCGGTCGCTCTCGTAGAGCTGGGCGATCGCCTTGGCCTCGGTGGTATCGAGCAGGCTGACCGCGCGGCGGGTGAAGATGCCGCGGTCGCCGCGCAGATAGGCCGACCAGGCGGTGTCCGAGACCTCGTCCGACAGGGCCTTGGCGATGTCGATGGCGCTGGAATTCAGCGATTCGGTGATCAGCGCGGCACGGCGCGCGAAGTCGTTGTCGACTTGCTCCTCGGCCCGCTGGCGCGCGTGGGCGACCCGGCGCTCGAGGTTGCCGGCCAGTTCGTTGACCTTGGCGAGCTGGTCGCGCAGTTGCACCGCGGCCTCGCGGCTGACGCCGGCCGCCTGGCTGGCGGCGGCTTCGAGGCTGCCCGCGATCTCGTCGGAGCGCTCGCGCAGCGCCTGCTCGATGGCCGCCTTGCTGTCTTCGCCTAGCTTGCGGGCGATCTCGCTCACGGCGGCGGCACCGTTGTGTTCGAGCTGGACGATGGCTTCGCGCGCGGTGTCGGAAAGCTGTTCGATGGCGCGGGCGAGTTCGCCCTTGGCTCGCGCCGCCAGCTTCGCGCTTTCGGCGCCGACCGCGGTCAGCGCGGTGTTGAGCTCTTCCAGCTGGCGGCCATGCGCGAGCCCACGCTCTTCGATGCGGTCGTGGAGCGCGTTGAGCTCGGCCATCGTGCCGCGCACCGCCTCGCCGGCGGTCAGGACGTAGGCCGACAGGCTGTCGCCGCGCGCGCCGGCCTCGTTGACCGCGTCGCGCACGGCGAACACGCGGGCGGACAATGCTTCGAGCCGACTCTCGCCGCTGGCGAGCGCGGCGGGCAGATCCTCGCTGCTGTGGTGGGCGCCGGCGCGAATCAGTTCGAGCAGGCGCACGCTCGCTTCGGTCAGGCGGGCGATATCGGCCTCGGTGCCGCTCAGCTCCAGCCGCCCGTCGTTCAGACGCTCGGCCAGCGTCGCGAGGCTGGCGGACAGCGCCGCTTCGGCCGCGCTGCCGTGCTCGGCCACTTCGGCGAAGCGGCGGCCGACCTCCGCAAGCCGGGCGATCACCGCCTCGCCCTCCGCGGTGAGCGCGGCGGCGCTTGCGCGCTGCTGCTGTTGGCGGATTGCGATATCCTCGTCGAGCCGGGCGATCCGTTCGTCGATCAGCGCGATCGCGGCGGCTTCCTGCTCGTCGGCCTGCTTGCGCTGGCGCTCCATCTCGCGCGCGAAGAGCGCGTTGCGCTCGGTGAGGCGCTCGTCGAAATGGCGGGCTTCCTCGGCCAGTGCCGCGAAGCGCGCGCGTGCGGCGTCGGCGGTGGCGCCATTGGCGTCGTCGAGCGCGGCGAGGGCGCCGTGCAGTTCGGCCTGGACGGCCTCGGCCTGCTCGCGCCAGGCGGCTGAGGCGGCGGCCTCGGCATCGCGGACCGCGCGAGCGATGGTCTGCCCCTCGTCGCGCACCGCGGAAAGACGGGCGCGGAGCGAGGTCAGGCTTTCCGCCTCGCTCTGGTCGAGGCGCGTTCGGGTCTCCTCGATCTCGGCCGCCAGCGCATCGGCGCGGGTGCGGATCGCGGCGAGCGCGTCGATCTCGTGGTGGTCGAGTTGCGCGCGAAATTCTTCGCCGCGCTCTGTGAGGGCGGCGAAGCGCGTCGCCGCGATCTCGCCCAGCTGCTCGGCGTGGCGGGCGAACTCGGCGATGCTTTCGCTTACCTTCTCGCGCATCGTGCTGACCTGGCGGTCGCTGGCCTGGCCGAACTCGTTGAGCCGGTTGAAGCCGTGGACCATCTCCTGAAGCTGGGCATGCGCGGTGCGGCCGGCGTTGGCGATGTGGTTGGTGACGTCCTTGGCGGTGCTGGCGATCACCGGCAGCTGGCCGCGCAGCCGTTCCATGTTTTCCAGCGCCGCCGAGCTGACCGCGCCGATCCCTTCGATCTGCGTGCTGTTCTCCTGGATCAGGCCCTGGAGGCGGTCGGCGTTGCTCGACAGGCGATCGGTCGCCAGGCGGCCGAGCGCATTGAGGTCGCGGCTTTGCGCGGCAAGAAACTCGCGCGCCAGGCTGAGCTCGCGGTTGATCGTCACCAGCCGCTCTTCCAGCCGGCTCGATTCGTCGGCGAGCAGGCGCGCCGCCTGGCCGAAGCGCGAGGCCTCGCGCCGGCTGTTGCGCAGCGCGATCAGCCAGACCATGCCGACCAGCAGCACGGGGAGCGACCAGCTCGATATCCAGGCGATCCAGCGATCCGGGGTGGCGGGCGCGAACATTTCGGCGCGGACAGCCCAGACGAAGAAGGCGGTCCAGGCGGCGACGACCGTCGCGGCGGCGATCGGGGCGATCCGGTGCCAAGGCCACGGCGCCCTCGCGGCTTCGGTCTCGGCATCGTCCCAGGGAACGCCGGCGAAGTCCTCTTCCTCCTGGACGAGCGCCGGCGGCGTCTCTTCCAGTGGCCCCCGACCGGCGTCGGCGGAGTGTTCCGTGCCGACCGCGACGATGTGTGATCCCCTGCTCATGGGCGCGGACGATACCATTGTTGGGCCCAGGATAAACCCCGCTTTAACCTTATCCGCGCTAGACCGACGCGCATGGCCTATGAAGTGGGAGCTTTCGACGCGACGCTGGCGGCTGCGGCCGGGGATGACCCGGCTCTGCTGTCCGAGCTGCGCACCGCGTTCATCGACAGCTTCGACCGGCAGATCGACCTGCTCGGGCGGTCGCGCTGCGACGGCAACTGGCGCGTCGCGGCGATGCGGCTCAAGGGCCTCGCCGCGAGCTTCAACGTCGGCCCGCTGATGGTTCTGGCCGAGCAGGCGCTCGACGCGGCGCCCGGCGATCCCGTCGTCATCCGCCGGCTCCAGGCCCTGCTGAGCGAATTCTCCACCGCCTGACCCGCGCGCGCTTGGCAGTGCGGAGGTCCTTCCCTAGGGTTCCGGCTGCTCTGCGGGAGAAGCACGCTGCGCATCGCATTGCTGACCATGCTGGAGACCGCGGGCCCCGGCCTGTCGTCTCCGCGCGCCTTCCTGCAAGTGGCGGGCGGCACGGTCGCCCGCCACCAGCTGGCGCTGGCGCTGGCGCTCGAATGTGGCCGGATTCTGTGTCATGCGCGTGAATTGAGCGCCGAGCTGGTGAGCCTGCAGCACCTGGCCGAGGCGGCGGGCGCGCAGTTTCATGTCGTTACCGCGCCGCGTCAGCTCTCCGGGCTGGTCACGGCCAGCGACGAGCTGATCGTGGTGACCGATGGCGTGCTCGTCTCGCCGCAGATCGCGCAGCCCTTGCTGGAGAGCGGGCCGGTCGTGCTGGTCCAGCCCGAGGAAGCCGGGATTCCCCGTGGTTTCGAGCGGATCGACATCAACCACGCCGCAGCCGGCGTCATGCGCTTGCCCGGGCGGCTGGTCGAGGCGTTGACCGAGCTGCCGTCCGACTGCGACGTCGCCTCGTCGCTGACCCGCATTGCGCTGCAGAGCGGCGTGCCCCAGGCGATGATCCCCGCGGCCGCGCGCGAGGATTTCCGCTGGAACCTGGTGCGCGACGAGGGCGACGCCCACGCGCTCGAATCCGGCTGGCTCGATCTGACGTTGCGGCGCGACGCGGCGACGACGCCCGGCGCGGCGGTGGCGCGGCTGGGGGTGCGATTGTTCGGCCCGCCGCTGCTGCACGGCGGCAGCGGCGGTCGCGTGCTCGCGGCGGGTGCGGGGGTGACGCTGTTCATCGCGCTGATCGCGGGCTGGTCCGGCTGGGCCGCGCTGGCGCTGGCGCTGACCGCCGTGGCCTGGGTGGTGCGGCATGCCGCCGCGCTCGTCCTGCGGCTCGAGGGCGCGCGCCGCTCGCGCGTGCCGCGGCGGACGATCTTCGACGGGCTGGTCGATGGCGTGATCGTCCTGCTGCCGGGTTGGGCGATCGTGCCGCAGCCCGCGGTCCCGGCGGTCGACGCGCTGCTGGTGCCGCTGCTGTTCGTCTGCCTGCTGCGCATCCTGCCGCACACGTTCGAGCGCCGCTGGACCGCCTGGGTCGAGGATCGGGCGCTGATCTGCGTGCTGCTGGCGGTCCCGGCGGCGGCGGGCAAGCTGACCGAGGCGGTCGAGCTCGGCGCGCTCTTCGCGGGCGTGGCCGGCGCGCTGCTGGCGGCGGTCGGCGCAAGACTAACGCGAACTTAACCAAGCAGCTATATGCGGGCATGATGGATGGCGCCGCCTCTTCCGAACAGACGCAAGCCGCCGAATATTCGCCTGAATATTCGGTAGAGGCGCTGCTGCGCGAGGAACTGGCGCGCGAGGGTGCGGCGCTGGGCTCGGTCGCGCCGATCCTGCGGCACCTGATCGGTCACGACGACCGCACGATCTTCGCCGACGAAATCGTCGCGCGCGTCCGCGGCATGGCGGCCGACGTGGCGCGGCAATTGCTCGAAGCGGCGACGCCCCCGGAGGACGAGACCTTCCCCGATCCGGCCACGCTCGATGCGTTGACGGCGGCGGTCTGCGGCAGCGCGGCGTTCCTCGGCCACGCCCATGCGCTGGCGCTGGAATGGCGGCTGACCGCGCGACTGCAGGAGCGGCTCGGCATCGATCCGGTGCTCTCGCCGCTGGTGCAGGCGCTGATCGGTTCGCCCGAGCCCGAGACGGCGGCGTTGTCGATGAAGCTGCTGGCCGCGCAGGCGCGCTTCGGCAATGCCCAGCGGCGGATGCAACTGCCGCTCACCGAGCTGCCGGGCGATCTGCTTCACGCCGCGCTGATCGCGCTGCGGGCGGTCACCGGCACCGATGCCGCCGCCGATCGCCGCGCCGCCGCGACCGAGCAGGCGATCCGCAGTCGCTTCGATGAGAGCGCGAGCCGCCTCGGCCTGATCGCGCGCGTGGTTACCGGCATGGGCGGCGGCGCCGTAGCGGCGCTGTCGCTGTCCCATGCGGGTGCGGCGATCTTCCTCACCACCCTGGCGCTCGCCTCGGGCCAGGACCGCGACGTCGCGACGCTGGCCGCCAACGAGAACCGCTCTGCCCGCCTCCTGCTGGCGTTGCGCGCCGCCGGACTGAAGCCGCAGGCGATCGAGGAGCAGTTCGTGCTGTTGCATCCGGAAGAGGTGCTGCCGCCGGGGCTCGACCAGATCAGCGCCGACCGGGCCGCCGCGATCCTCGCCGCCGTCGGGCCGGGCGCGGGGATCTCGGCGTGAGTGGCGCCGCCGCCGTGCTCGCCCGCGCGCGCAGCGACGGAGCCGACCGGCTGGTCCTGGCCGAAGAGCCGCTCGCCTCGCTGCAACGCCGTTGCGGCGGCGAGTTGCCGGGGACGATCGCCGTGCCCGCGCTGCTCGAACTGGTGCGCAAGACGCGCCATTTCCGCCTCAAGTTGGCGCGCCCGGTGACGGCGCAGGACGGCGTCGAGCTGATCACCGCCTGGATCGAGACGACCCCGCGCGAGGATGGCGAGGAAGGCGCCGACATCGTCCTCAGGAGCTGGAACGCGGTGCCGCTGCCGCTTGACGACCAGGCCGCGCACAGTCGGCGCAGTGCCGCCATCCTGCGCGAAGTGGCCGAACTCACAGGCCGGCTCGATGCCGCGCAGGGCGTGCTCGCGGTCGAATGCGAGGCAGCCGACTTGCAGGGCGTGGTCGCGGCGATGCGTGAAGGGACGCGCCGGCCCTGGACCGATTTCATCGTGCCGGCCGGCACCAACCATCGCCAGCCGATGCATTGGCGCCTGCTCGACGGCGCCGAAGTCGAAGTCCCCGGTTCGACGCGCCGCTGGCGCGCGCACTTGTTTCCCCAAACGACGCCCGCCGGGCAGACGCTCGGCTTCGAACTGTGCCTGACCAGCGATGAGCCCGCGCCGACATCCGCAGTGCCGGGGGCGAACGGCCAGCACGCGCTGGCGCCGGTCTCGGGCTGGGGTTCGATCGGCCGCGACATCGCGCCGGTTCTGCGCCAGCCGCTGGCACGGATCATCGCCAACGCGGAGACCATCCGCACCCGCCTCGCGGGGCCGCTGGCCGAGGAGTACAGCGGCTATGCCGGCGACATCGCCACCGCTGGCCAGCACCTGCTGGCCTTGCTCGACGACCTGTCGGACCTCGAAGTGGTCGAGGCCGAGGATTTCGCCACCTCGCCCGATCCGATCGACCTGGCGGATCTGGCCCGCCGCGCGGCGGGCATCCTCGGCATGCGCGCGCGCGAAAGGGCCATCGCCGTCGAAGTGCCGCCGGCCGACGCCGCGCTGCCGGCCACCGGCGAGTTCCGCCGCGTGCTGCAGATCCTGCTCAACCTGATCGGCAACGCGGTGCGCTATGCGCCCGAGGGCTCGCAGGTCCGGATCGGGCTGGAAGCGGGCGAGGGGCGTGCGCGGGTCAGCGTCGCCGACGAAGGGCCGGGGCTCGACGCCGGCCAGCAGCAGCGTATCTTCGAGAAATTCGAGCGGCTGGGACGCAGCGGCGACGGGGGCTCGGGGCTCGGGCTCTACATCTCGCGCCGGCTGGCGCGGGCGATGGGCGGCGAACTGTCGGTCGAAAGCACACCGGGCGAGGGCGCGCGGTTCATCCTGGAATTGCCGACCGATCCCGCCATCGTCGATCCGACCGGTCTGCCGCGCATCCCGCGCCTGCGGGCCTCGGTGGCCGAGTAGTCAGACGGCTAAAGCGGGGTTGCGCGATATCTGAATCGCCCAACCCGATCTAAGTTTTTGTTGTCGCACCGCTATTTGCGGAGCCGAAGACCAGCGCGGCTAAACCCGGTCCCACTTTTCCGCGCGATGCTCTGGAATCAGCGTCCCCGCGAAAACGGGGACCTCAGGCGGCCGGACCGTGCGTTTCGTCCGGAGGGCCAGAGGTCCCCGTCTTCACGGGGACGCGGGATAGTGGGGATTTTCGGATCAGCGGCGGTCGAGCGGCACGTAGTCGCGCTGCGTCGGGCCGGTGTAGAGCTGGCGCGGACGGCCGATCTTCTGCGCGGGATCCGAGATCATCTCGTTCCACTGCGCGACCCAGCCGACCGTGCGGGCGAGCGCGAAGAGCACGGTGAACATCGTGGTCGGGAAGCCGATCGCCGAGAGGATGATGCCCGAATAGAAATCGACGTTCGGGAACAGCTTCTTCTCGATGAAGTAGGGATCGCTGAGCGCGATCTCTTCGAGGCGCATCGCGGTCTCGAACAGCGGATCGTTGACCTTCAGCGCGTCGAACACCTCGCGGACGGTCTGCTGCATCACCGTCGCGCGCGGATCGTAGTTCTTGTACACACGATGGCCGAAGCCCATCAGGCGGAACGGATCGTTCTTGTCCTTGGCGCGGGCGATGTACTCGGGGATCTTGTCGGGCGTGCCGATTTCCTTGAGCATGTTGAGCGCCGCCTCGTTGGCGCCCCCGTGCGCCGGGCCCCACAGGCAGGCGATGCCGGCCGCGATGCAGGCGAACGGGTTGGCGCCCGACGAACCGGCGAGGCGCACCGTCGAGGTCGAGGCGTTCTGCTCATGGTCGGCATGCAGCGTGAAGATGCGGTCCATCGCCCGCTCGACCGCCGGAACCACCTCGTACTCCTCGGCCGGAACGCCGAAGGTCATGCGCAGGAAGTTGCCGGTGTAGGACAGCGTGTTGTCCGGATAGACGAACGGCTGGCCGACCGAATACTTGTAGGCCATCGCCGCGATCGTCGGCATCTTGGCGATCAGGCGATGCGAGCTGATCTTGCGGTGCTCGGGATCGGAAATGTCGGTGCTGTCGTGGTAGAAGGCCGACAGCGCGCCGACCACGCCGCACATGATCGCCATCGGGTGCGCGTCGCGGCGGAAACCGCGGTAGAACGTGGCGAGTTGCTCGTGCAGCATCGTGTGGCGGGTGATCGTCTGCGTGAACTTGTCGAGCTCGGCCTGCGACGGCAGCTCGCCGTTCAGCAGCAGGTAGCTGACTTCCATGAAGCTCGAATGCTCGGCAAGCTGGCCGATCGGGTAGCCGCGGTGCAGCAGCACGCCTTCGTCGCCGTCGATATAGGTGAGCGCGCTCTCGCAGCTTGCGGTCGAGGTGAACCCCGGATCGAAGGTGAACATGCCAGTCTGGCCGTAGAGCTTGCGGATGTCGATGACGTCCGGCCCGACGGTGCCGCTGAGTACGGCGCAATCGACATCCTTGCCGCCGACGTTGAGTTTCGCTTCAGCCATCAATCGTACTCCTCAAGTCTGTGACCCGGCGGTCTCTCTGGCCTGCGCGGCGATGCGCGCGAGGCTTTCGTCCCGTCCGAGCAATACCAAAACGTCGAAAATTCCTGGCGAGGTCGTCTGCCCGGTGAGCGCCGCGCGCAAGGGCTGCGCGAGCTTGCCGAGACCGAGGCCGAGTTCCTCGGCCATCGCCTTGAGACGTGGCTCGAGCGCTTCGCTGGACCAGTCGCTCTCGCCCGCGAGCCGCTCGTGGATGCGGGCGAGCAGGGCGCGCGCATCGTCGGTCAGCAGCGCTTCGGCCTTGGCCTCAAATGTCAGCGGACGAACGGCGAACAGGAACGCCGCGCCCGAGGCCAGCTCGTTCAGGTCCTTGGCGCGAACCTTGAGGAACGGCATCGCCCGGGTGAGCAGCTCGCGGTCCGGCGAGCCTTCCATCTTGGCGGCGACCAGCGCGGCGAGGCGCGCGTCGTCGGCCTCCCGCAAGTAGTGCGCATTGAGGTTGAGCAGCTTGGCGAGGTCGAAGCGCGAGGGGCTCTTGCCGACATGGCTCATATCGAACCATGCGACCGCCTGTTCGCGGCTGATGATCTCGTCGTCGCCGTGGCCCCAGCCGAGGCGAAGCAGATAGTTGGCCACCGCCTCGGGCAACACGCCCAACTCGTCGCGGTAGGCGTCGACGCCCAGCGCGCCGTGACGCTTGGACAGCTTGGCGCCGTCCGCGCCGTGGATTAGCGGGACGTGGGCGTAAGTCGGAACCTCCCAGCCCATCGCGTGGATGATCACGAGCTGGCGGAAGGCGTTGTTGAGGTGGTCGTCGCCGCGGATGATGTGGGTGACGCCCATATCGTGATCGTCGACCACCACCGCCAGCATGTAGGTCGGCGTGCCGTCGGAGCGGAGGATGACGAAATCGTCGAGCTCGGCGTTCCGCACCGTCACGCGGCCCTGGACGAGATCGTCGATCACCGTCTCCCCGTCACGCGGGGCCTTGATGCGAACGACCGACGGTACGCCCGCGGGGGCCTGCGCGGCGCCGCGGTCGCGCCATTCGCTGTCGATGCGGAACGGGCGGCGTTCGGCCTGCGCTTTCTCGCGGCGCGCGGCCAGCTCTTCCTGGGTCAGATAGCAGCGGTACGCGTGGCCGGCGTCGAGCAACTGTTGCGCCACTTCGGCATGGCGATCCGAGCGGGCGAACTGCATCACCGCGGGCTCGTCGCCGCCGAGGCCCAGCCAGTCGAGCCCGTCGTGGATCGCCGCGATCGCCGGCTCGGTCGAGCGGGCGCGGTCGGTGTCCTCGATGCGCAGCAGGTACTTGCCGCCATGGTGTCGGGCGAACAGCCAGTTGAACAGCGCGGTGCGCGCGCCGCCGATGTGGAGATAGCCGGTCGGCGAAGGCGCGAAGCGAGTGACGACGGCGCGGCCGTTCGCCGTCCCTGCGCCAGTCGCGCTATCGCTTGCCTTCATCTTCGCGTTCCTGTCCTATGGCGCCCTATGGCAGGGGGAGCCACAACTCATGCGGAAGGCGGCCGCGAAGCGCGGACGCCGGTTGCACTGCAACATCGCCCTTGGCGCAGCCCGGACGGCTTGTCCAGCGGCCTCGATGCGCTGGAGCGATTTCTCGCCGCCGCCGGGTTCGACCGCGCGCCGTGGCTCGCGGTGGCCTTCGCCGCCGGCATCCTGTTCTGGTTCGCCGCGCCCGCGCGCTGGGACTGGCTGGCCGCCATCGCGGCGGGACTAGGCCTGGGCGTGGCGGCGCTCGCGCTGCTGCGGGCGGACGGGCGCTGGCCCTATTCGCGCCAGGCGATCGCCGCAATCGCGCTACTGGCCGTGGCCGGCTGCGCGGTGGCCTGGGCGAAGTCCGCGCTGGTCGGAGCCGCGCCGATCGCGCGACCGACGGTGGGGACGATCACCGGCACCGTGCTCAGCCGCGAGGAGCGGCCGGCCGAGCAGCGGGTCCGCCTGGTCCTCGCCACGCGCGAGCCCGCGACGGCCCGTGCGATCCGCGTGCGGGTCAACGTCGAGGCGGCGAAGGACCGGCCGGGCCTGGACGAGGGCGCGCTCGTCCGCCTTCGCGCGCGGCTGATGCCGCCGGCCCCGCCGATGCTGCCGGGCGGCTACGACTTCGCCCGCGCCGCCTGGTTCGCGGGGCTCTCGGCCACCGGCAGCGCGCTCGGCCCGGTCGCGGTGCTGCGCCCGGCGGGCGAGACGAGTTGGCTGCGCGGCACCCAGCGCCGGCTCTCGGCGCACATCCGCGAGCGGCTCGACGGCTCCGCCGGCACGATCGCCGCGGCGCTCGCGAGCGGCGACCGCGGCGCGATCGCCGAGGTGGACGAGGCGGCGATGCGCGACGCGGGACTCGCGCACCTGCTGTCGATCAGCGGGCTGCATGTCAGCGCTGTGGTCGCCGCCGCCTATGTGCTCATGCTGCGGCTGCTGGCGCTGTGGCCCTGGCTGGCGCTGAGGGTGCGGTTGCCGTTGTTCGCGGCCGCTGGAGGCGCGCTCGCGGGCATAGGCTACACGCTGCTGACCGGCGCCGAGGTGCCGACCGTGCGCTCGTGCATCGGCGCGGTGCTGGTCCTGGCGGCGCTGGCGTTCGGCCGCGAGCCGCTGTCGATGCGGATGATCGCGGTCGCGGCGCTGCTGGTCATGCTGTTCTGGCCCGAGGCGGTGGCCGGGCCCAGCTTCCAGATGAGCTTCGCCGCGGTGATCGCCATCGTCGCGCTCCACGGCGCCGCGCCGATCCGCGCCTTCCTCGCCCCGCGCGACGAGGGCTGGCCGGTCCGGACGCTGCGCCACCTGGCGATGCTGCTGGGGACCGGCGTGGTGATCGAGCTGGCGCTGATGCCGATCGGCCTGTTCCACTTCCACCGCGCCGGGGTTTACGGTTCGCTGGCGAACGTGATCGCGATCCCGCTCACCACTTTCGTCACGATGCCGCTGATCGCGCTGGCGCTGCTGTTCGACGCGGTCGGCGCGGGCGCGCCGCTGTGGTGGCTGGTCGGGCTGTCGATCGAGGCGATGCTCGCGCTGGCGCACTGGACCGCGTCGCGCCCCGGCGCGGTCACCGTACTGCCGGCGATGGAGGGGTGGAGCGTGCTGCTGTTCGTCACGGGCGGGCTGTGGCTGGCGCTTTGGCGCGGCCGGGTCCGGCTGCTCGGACTGGTCGCCGCGCTGGCCGGCGCTCTCAGCCTGCTGACCTTGCGCCCGCCCGACGTGCTGGTGTCTGGCGACGGCCGTCACGTCGGCATCGCCGGGGAGAGCGGGGGCGAGCTGCTCGTGCTGCGCGAAGGGCGCGACAGCTTCGCCAACGAGAACCTGACCGAACTGGCCGGCGTGCGCGGCGAAGTGAGGGCGCTCGCCGACTGGCCGGGCGCGCGCTGCAGCCGCGATTTCTGCGCGCTGGAGATCGCGCGCGGCGGGCGGCGCTGGCGGCTGCTGATCGCCCGCGGCAAGGACCGGATCGAGGAACGCGCGCTGGCCGCCGCCTGCGACCGCGCCGACGTGGTCATTGCCGACCGCTGGCTGCCGCGCTCGTGCCGTCCGGCGGTGCTCAAGGCCGACCGCGCGCTGCTGTCGCGCAGCGGCGGACTGGCGCTCGATCTCGAACGCAGCCGGATCCGGACGGTCGCCCAGGGTCAGGGCGAGCATGGTTGGTGGCGTCCGGCGCCCTAGCCGCGCAGTTGATCGTCCAGGAATGCGGCGACATCGTCCAGCGCGACATCCTTGGCGAGGAACGCCTGCCCGATGCCGCGCATCAGGATGAACGGCAGCGTGCCCGCGTCCATCTTCTTGTCGTGGAGCATGTGCGCGGTGAGGGCGCCGCCGTTGCAGTTCAGCCCCAGCTCGCGCAGCTCGCTCGGCATGCCGGCCTCGGCTACATGCGCGGCGACGTGCTCCGCGCTGCCTTGCGGCATCAGGCCGAGGCGGGCCGAATAGCGCGCCGCCAGCACCATGCCGAGCGCCACGGCCTCGCCGTGCAAAAGCCGACTGGAAAAGCCGGTCTCGGCCTCCAGAGCGTGCCCGAAGGTGTGGCCCAGGTTGAGCAGCGCGCGCGTGCCGGTGGTCTCGCGCTCGTCCTCCGCGACGATCCGCGCCTTGTGCGCGACGCTGTGCGCCACTGCGTATTCGCGCAGCGCGCCGTTGCCGCCGAGCAGCGCGGCGCCGTTGGTGTCGCACCAGGCGAAGAATTCGGCGTCGCCGATCAGCCCGTATTTCACCACTTCGGCATAGCCGGCGCGCAGTTCGCGCGCGGGCAGCGTGTCGAGCACGGCGAGGTCGGCGAGCACCAGCGCCGGTTGGTGAAACGCGCCGACCAGGTTCTTGCCGGCGGGCGTGTTGATCGCGGTCTTGCCGCCGACGCTCGAATCGACTTGCGCCAGCAGCGTCGTCGGCAGCTGGATGAAGTGGCAGCCGCGCTTGAGGACGGAGGCCGCGAAGCCGGTGAGGTCGCCGATCACGCCGCCGCCGAGCGCGAGGATGTGGTCGCCGCGCTCGACTTCCTGCTCGAGCAGCCAGTTTACCGTGGCGGCGAGCTCGTCCCAGCTCTTGGTCGCTTCGCCGGGCGGAAGGATCCGCCAGTGCGGCTCGTGGCCCGAGGCGCGCAGCGCGCTATCGACCACTTCGCCCCAGGCGGCGTGGACGTTCGCGTCGGTGACGATCGGCACCGGCCGCTTGCGCAGCCGGCCGCGGCAATGCTCGACCAGTTCGGCCAGCAGCCCCGCGCCGACGCGCACTTCGTAGGGACGGCCGGCGATGTCGACGGGGATCACAGCCATGATTCGATGCCCTTCAATATGGCGTTCACCGCCTTGCCATGCGGACCCTGGTTGCTGATCACGTGGATCGGCGCCTGGGCATAGGCGGGTTCGCGCTCGGTCCTGAGCCGGGTGAGGATCTCGCGCGGGTCGCCCTGCCTCAGCAGCGGGCGGTTGTCGCGCCGGCTGGTGCGATCGACCAGCGTATCGACGTCGCTGTCGAGCCACACGGCGATGGCGCGCTCCAGGATCAGCGCGCGCGTCTCGGAATTGCAGAACGCCCCGCCGCCGGTGGCGATCACGCCGGGGCCTTCGCCGACCAGCCGGGCGATGACCCGGCGCTCGCCGTCGCGGAAATAGTCCTCGCCGTGGGCCGCAAAGATCTCCGGAATGGTCATCTGCGCGGCCGCCTCGATCGCTTCGTCGGCGTCGCTGAAGGGCAGCTCGAGCGCGGCGGCGAGGCGCTTGCCGACGCTCGTCTTGCCCACCCCCATCATGCCCACCAGCACGATCGGGCGATCGATCCGCGCGGCCAGCGCGCGCACCTCGGCCGCTGAAGGGCCGGCAGGGGTGTCGGGGGAAGAGTCTTCATGGTCCATTGCGGCCAAGCCTATAGTTGGGCTAACCGGCCATGCAAGCGCGCCTCCCCCGGGGCGCCTCGATGAAGGAAGGCGTGCGGGTGCCGGATAGCATGCGAAGACACTGGCTGGTTATCGCGCTGGCATCCGCCGCATCCGCTCTCGTCCTCCTCCTTGCCGTCGCCTGGCTGAAGGGCGGCCCCCAAGAACTGCGGACGATCGTCGAGCCGATCCCGGCGCCGGGAGCCCGCCCATGAAGCATGTCCGCCTGCTGCTTGGTGCCGCGCTGGCGCTCACTTCGGCCTGGGCGATCGCGCAGGACTCGCCCGAATCGCTGCTGCCACCGGGCTTCGACCGGCCCGCACCGAAGGCCGCGACGCCTCGCGCGGCGCAACCGGCCGCGCCCGCCGCTGCTGCGGCGGCGGCCCCGCGCGGCGACGTTCAGGGCCAGGGTCAGGGTCAGGCGGTGGTCCAGCCTTTGCCCACAACCGGTGCAGCGCCTGCCAGCGGGCCGTCGATCGATGCGCTCGCCTCGCGCCTGCCGTCGCTCGACGAACTGGAAGCGCTGTCGCCCGACGAACTGGGCGAGTTGCTCGGGCTCAAGCCCAGTTCGGACATTCCCGCCGACGCCCGCCGGGCGATGACCCGCGTCGGCCTGCTCGACGAATCCGAAGGCGGGATGCCCTCGGGCTCGCTCTCCAGCCAGGACGCCTCGCTGGTCCGCGCGGCGCTCGCCGGCAATCGCGGCGTGCTGGTTTCGCGCTGGGCGCACGTTCTGCTGCGCCGCGCGCTGGCCTCGCGGCTCGACGCGCCGACGGGTATGAACCCGGCCGATTTCGCCGCGCTGCGGGCGGCCCTGCTGGTCCGCATGGGCGAGGGCGAAGTGGCGCGTGCGCTCGTCCAGGACGTCGATACCGCGAACTACACGCCCGACCTCACCGGCGCGGCGCTCGATTCTTACGTCGCCACCGCCGACTTCACCGGCATGTGCCCGATGGTGCTGCTGCAGGGCAACGCCCGCAAGGAGCCGCAATGGCAGGTTTCGCAGGCGGTCTGCGCGGTCTTCCAGGGCGATCCCGCAGCGATGAAGAAGCTCGACCAGGGGCTGTCGCGCGGGGTGATGCCGCGGATCGACATGCTGCTCGCGCAGAAATACGCCGGTGCGGCGGGCAAGGCCCGACGGGCGGTGAAGATCGAGTGGGACGGGGTCCAGGACATGACGCCCTGGCGCTATGGCCTGACCATCGCGGTCGGGCTGCAGCCCCCCGAAACGCTGACCAAGACCGCCGGCTTCGGCTACGACGCCACCGCCGCGACCGCGCCGATGCTTGGCCTGGCCGCACGCGCGCAGGCGGCCGATCGTGCCGCCGCCGCCGGCAAGCTGTCGAGCGCGGCGATGGTCGATCTCTACAGCCAGATCTACGCCTCCGACGACATCGCGGAGGCCTGGTCCACCCGCGCCGACCAGCTGCGCCAGGCTTACGTCGCCAGCACGCCCGCTGCGCGGCTGACCGCGATCAAACAGCTCTGGGACGACAGCGAGGACGAAGGCCAGCGTTATTCGCGCCAGGTGCTGACCGCTTACGCCGCCGCACGCCTGCCGGTCGACGAGAGCTTCGCGGCCGATGCCGGGGGCATCGTCGCCTCGATGCTGGCGGCAGGGCTCGACGGCAATGCCCTGCGCTGGGCGCGGCTGGCCGAGGAAGGCAGCGACGCCTGGGCGCAGCTTGCGCTCGCGGCCCCCACGCGCGGCCCGGTCTCATCCGGCGCGCTCGGCAGCTTCCACGAGAACGACGCCAGCGACGGCGCGCGCAAGAGCGCGTTCCTGCTCGCCGGGCTGGCCGGGCTGGATCGCGTGTCGGCGGACACTGCGCGCGACTTCGCCGGCGAACTGGGCGTCGATCTCTATGGCCAGACGCGCTGGACGCGGATGATCGGCCGCGCGGCCGAGGTCGACAACGCGACGCTGGTCGCGCTGCTCGTCGGGCTCGGCATGCAGGGCAGCGGGTGGGACAAGATGACGCCGCGCTATCTCTACGCGATCGTCTCGGCGCTGCGGCGCGTGGGCCTCGAGCCCGAGGCGCGGATGATCGCTGCCGAGGCGGTCGCGCGCGCGTAGGCCGATGGCCGACGCCGTCGAGGATTTCCTGGCCATGCTCGCCGCCGAGCGCGGCGCGGCCGGGAACACGCTCGCGGCCTATCGCCGCGACCTGGAAGGCGCCGGGGAGGCGATCGGCGATCTCGTGGCCGCCGACGGTCCCGCGCTCGCCTCGCTCGGGCACGCCTGGCGCGATCTCGCGCCTGCGAGCCTCGCGCGCAAATGTTCGGCGCTCCGCCAGTTCTATGGCTTTCTCGTCGATGAAGGACGGCGCGGAGACGATCCGTCGCCCGCGCTGCCGCGCCCCCGCAGCCGCCGACCGCTACCGCGGCTCCTCAGCCACGGCGATGTCGAGGCGCTGTTCGTCCGCGCGGAGGAGGAAGCGCACGGCGACCGCTCGCCGGCGGTGCGGCTGCTCGTGCTTCTGGAACTGCTCTATGGTTCGGGCCTGCGCGCCACCGAGCTGGTGTCGCTGCCGCTGGCGGCGGTGCCGCGCGACGCTCCGTTTCTGACAGTGACCGGCAAGGGCGGGCAGCAACGTATGGTGCCGGTGAGCACCCGCGCGCGCCAGGCGCTGTCGCGCTGGTTGGCCGTGCGCCCTGAGGGATCGCGCCACCTGTTCCCGTCGCGCGGCAAGACCGGCCAGCTTACCCGCGTGCGGCTGTTCCAGCTCTTGCGCGATCTGGCCACCCGTGCCGGCCTCGATCCCGAGCGCGTTTCGCCGCACGTCCTGCGCCATGCCTTCGCCACGCACCTGCTCGAGGGCGGGGCGGACTTGCGCGTGCTGCAGACGCTGCTGGGCCACGCCGACATCGCCACCACGCAGATCTACACGCACGTCGACAGCGCGCGGCTGGTCGCGCTGGTCAACAGCCGGCACCCGCTGGCGGCTCCGCGCGTATCGCCATCGGCGCCGGAATAGAAAAAGGCGGCGGGTTTCCCCGCCGCCTCGATCTTTTCGCGTCGACAGCGCGTGATTAGGCGCTGCTGCCCGTATTCATCGCGCTCGAGGTGGTGTTGAACGTGGTCTGGAGCTGGCTGCCGAGGCCCTGCATGGCGGCGATCGCGGCGACGGCGATCAGCGCGGCGATAAGGCCGTATTCAATGGCGGTAGCACCCGCTTCGTCGCGGAGCAGCTTGTTGATGAACTTCATGGATAGTCTCCTGGTCTTGCAGTCTTCGTTACCCCGTCCGTCGGCCAAGCTGACTTTTCGGACATTTTCCTCTAACAGGTGAACCGTTGAGAAATACTTAAGGACTCTTCCCGTTCATCCGCTGCCTTTGGTGGCGCTTTCGGACTCGGTGTGAATCCGCGTCCACATGCCGATGGCTTCGCCGGCAAAGCCCTGAAGCGCGCTGAGCATTGCAAGGACGACCAGTGCGCAGATCAGGCCGAGCTCGACCGCGGAAGTGCCGCGTTCATCCTTGCGAAGGGCGTTCAGGAACATTCCAGGCGCCATTGACTTCCCGCCATTTTCGGTTGCGAATGCGCGCCATTTCGCGCCCGATCCCCTAAGGAATCGTTAAACGCGCGCGCTCGATTGGAAAGTTTCTTGACAGTCATTCTCGTCGTCGCCGCCGCTCTTCTCGATGGGAAAGGGCGCGTTCTCATGCAGCGGCGGCGGCTCGGCGGCGCCCACGGCGGGCTTTGGGAGTTTCCGGGCGGTAAAGTCGAACCCGGGGAATCCCCGGAGTCGGCGCTGCTGCGAGAAATCGATGAGGAACTCGGGCTGGGCCTGGACCCGACGGCGCTGGCTCCGCTGAGTTTCGCCAGCGATCCCGCGCTGCCGCCGGCGCCGCGCGCCCCGCATGTCATCCTGCTTTACACTTGCCGTCGATGGACCGGCGTGCCGCATTGCCACGAGGGTGAGGAGATCGCCTGGTTCGCCCCCCGCGATCTCGCCGCGCTGGCGATGCCGCCGCTCGATTATCCGCTGGCGCGCGCGCTCGTCACCCAGATGCAAAATTAGTGCAGAACGCGCTTGCCAAGACTCGGGCACCTGCCTATGTGCGGCGCTCCAACGCGCCCGTAGCTCAGCTGGATAGAGCATCAGACTACGAATCTGAGGGTCGGACGTTCGAATCGTTCCGGGCGCGCCATTTTTTCAAAGACTTAGCGGAAAATTTGGGGTTACCTGGCGGCGCTAGGTACCTGGCTAGGTAACATCGCCTGCCTGTGGCGCGAAAGATCCATCACCTTCCAGCACCATTCGCGGGCTTCCAATAACGGTGGCTATCGCCTGGTAAGTATCTGATTTCGCGGAATTTTGGTGGGATCGTGTTAGGGAGATTGGGGCTGGGGGCCTGTGGGAAGGTCAAGCCGGCCTGATACGATCACGAGCTGAGCCGACCCAATATACTCCCAGGCGGTCGAGACCGACGATGTTACCTTCGACTGTCACCTTGTCGCCGAGGAAGCGCTCTGCTGATTCGCCACCATCGATGATCCACAGACCGTCATCCGTCTGCAGGATCAGATCGTCGCCGCGCGTACGCCAATGCTATCGACTTTGAAGGGGAAGCTGGCGGGGCCTGAATGAGCCTAATCTCGGTGTCCGCCAAACCGGCAGTAAGCCAAGGTGAAAGCTCCATTGTCGAAGTAAGGCGCTGGATCGTGTCCGGAGCGAGGGGGCGGGAGTGTGCGACCGTGGCGCCGGTTCCTCATGCCGTGTGGACTTCGATGTCGATGGTGACGAGTTATCACGGAAATGGATGTAACGTTTCCCGCGGTGACTGGACATGTCGGAAGGGCAAGGACAATTAGCGCAAGGGTCCACGTCATGCTCGTGCATGCGGAAATTAAGGGGGCGACAGATTCATGGGCTGCTTTGCCGATGATCCCGCAGAATATTTTCGCAGTCGGTCAAGTGTGCCGCATCATCTTTCGCGCGAGGAACAGGAGTCGCTGCAACTTGAGGCGTTGCAGAAGAGATTTGGTGCTCTTCGTGACGCCATCCCTCCGCTCAAGGCGCTGGCCGACGCCGCGCGCCTGGACGAGATCCGCCGGATCGACGAAATTGCGCCGCTGCTTTTCCCGCACAGCTTCTACAAGAGTTTTCCGCAGCACCTGATTCACCAAGGCCGCTTCGACGCCCTTGGCGCGTGGCTCGGGCGTCTGACCACTCACGACATCTCTGCGCTTGCTGGGCGGCGCTTCGGTTCGATCGATGGCTGGATGGATGCCATCGATGGTGAGACCGAGCTGGAGATCATGCACAGTTCAGGGACTACTGGCGCGCTTTCGCTTTATCCTCGCGGCAAGGGCGAGGCCGCCGCGCAGCTGCGCCTATTCCGCATGCTCACGGCTGAGTGGCTCGATCCCGTGGAAGTGGTCGACGACAGGCCCGACTACGCCGTGATCTGGCCGAGCTATTCCGGCGGACGTTCGGCGATTCTCAAGGGCGCGGGTGTTTTCCGCGAGGGCGTCGCTCGTGATCCTTCGCTGTTCTTCTCGCTCATTCCCGCTGCCATGAGCTCCGACTGGCAGATTTATGTGCTGGAAATGGATCAAGCGCGCAGGCGCGGGGATGCGCCGCCGGTGGCGAACGACTATGTTCGTCTGAAGATGGCCGAAGCTGAGGAATTCCGCAGCAGCGAGGCCGAACGGATGAGCAATCTGCTCGACACCATTCGGCGGCAGCTTAACGGCAACAGGGTCGTTATCGCCGGTGGACCCGCCAACGTGCATAGAGTCGCCAGCGAGGGCATCGCCCGCGGGATGACGCCGGGCCTCGCGCCGGGCAGTATCGTGCGCACCTTTGGTGGCCTCAAGGGCTTTCCCCAGCCGGAGAACATGGAGGCGACGATCAAGCGTTTTGCGGGTGTGGCCCGCATTGGCGAAGCCTATGGCATGACCGAGGTCAGCTCCCCCTTCAACGCTTGTGCCGACGGCAATTTCCATATCCCACCCTGGGTGATTCCGTTGGTGCTCGATCCCGCCAGCGGCGTGCCGCAGCCCCGTCAGGGCAATCGGAGAGGCCGGGCGGCTTTCGTCGACCTCGTGCCGCGGAGCTATTGGGGCGGAGTCGTCTCAGCGGATATTGTTGAGATGGGTTGGGGCCGGTGTGGTTGCGGACGGACAAGCCCGCACGTGAAACCCGGAATCGTACGGCTACCGGGACGTGCAGGCGACGAATATCGGATCGGCGCGTCCACCGAGAAGGCGATCCACTCAGCGTTGTATGCATTGACCTGGGATATCGAAGTACCGGCATGAGCGATCGACAGCACCTCGTTCGGCTTTCGCTCATCTGGATGTGCGCGTTGCGGGGCAATCGATGAGGGACTCTTCTCGCCTGGAGCGGTTACGGCGTTATCTCGCGGCGGACCCCAACAATCTGCACCTGTTGCAGGATGCCGCGAACGCCGCGCTCGACGAATCGGCACTCGATGATGCGGCAGGCTTGATCGCGCGGTATCGCGCGCTGGCCGAACCGCCACCAGCGCTGATCAATGTCGAGGGCATGATCGCAATGCGCTCGGGCGACTATGCGACGGCACGCGGGGCCTTTGAAGCGCTCAGGGGGGCGGGCCATGACCATCCGGCCGTCCGTTTCAACCTCGCTTGGCTGAGTGCGCTTGAGGGGCGATTCTCCGAGGTGGCGGCCCTGGTGGACAATGCGGTCATTGATGCCGTGCCGCCTGCGGCGGCGCTCAAGGTCCAGGCGCTGCATCACCTCGGGGATATCGATGGCGCAGTCGCGTTGGGGCGCGCCCTGGTTGAGCGCCTGCCGAAGGACGAAGCGCTGCTAGGTGCGCTGTCCGTCGCGGCGATGGACGCCGATGACTACACGCTGGCCGAGGAGATGGCCCTCCGGGCGGGCGCCGATGCCGATGCGCTCACGACGCGGGGGCTCATCGCGCTCAACGCGGACGAACCGGCGGCGGCCATCGGCCTATTCGAGCAGGCGCTTGTCCACCAGCCTGAAGCGCCCCGCGCGTGGCTCGGCAAGGGATTGGGGCTGCTGGCCGCCGGGGATGCCGATGCGGCGGCACCGTGCCTGGAAAAGGGCGCGGCGATTTTCCGCGACCATCTCGGCTCGTGGATCGCCGTAGGTTGGGTGCACTTCCTTCGCCGCGACCTCGCGGCGGCACGGCGCGCCGTCGAGACCGCGCTTGCGCATGACGAGACCTTCGCCGAGACGCATGGGGCGCTCGCCACGATCGATCTGGCCGAGGGTGCGATCGACAGCGCCCGCCGCCGAATTGAGATTGCTCAGCGGCTTGACAAGGACTGCTTCGGCGCGATGTTCGCGCGCACCTTGCTGCTCGAGATGCAGGGCAAGCCCGAACTGGCGGCGCGCATCCGCGATCGCGCGATGGAACTGCCGGCGGGCATCGATGGCAGGACATTGGCGCAGGCGATCGCTGGGCTGGGCCTCGCACATGGTGTGAGGCAGCCATGAGCCAGGGGCAGGCGATCGACATGCTCAATCGGCTGATGTGGGAAGCGGTGGTCGTCGCCGGCCCGCTGCTCGCGGCGGTGCTGCTGGTCGGCCTGCTCATTTCGGTGCTGCAGGCGACAACCCAGCTCCAGGAAATGACACTGAGCTACGTGCCGAAGATGCTGGTTTCGGCGGTGCTGCTGATCTTCCTGGGGCCGTGGATGATCGGTCGGATGGCGCAGTTCGCTGTCGGACTGATCCGCACCATTCCGAGTCTCGGCTAGATGGGCGGGGGACGTCTGGAGATATGGATCGCATCGTGCAGCCTACTTAGCCTGCGCGTGATGCCGATGTTCCTGCTTGCGCCGCCGTTCACCCTGCTTCGCGTGCCGCGGTTGTTCACCGTGCTGATGAGTGTGGGTTTCGCGGCCGCGTTGCTTTCTGCAATGCCTCAGAGCCTGTGGCTCCGGCATGTCGATGCCGGTATTCTGGCGATCGGCGCGTTGCGCGAGTTCTTCGTTGGGCTGGTGCCGGTGGTTGCGCTGCAACTCCTGTTCGGCGCGCTCTACGTCGTTGGGCGGACGATCGACGTGCAGGCGGGCTTCGGCCTGGCGATGCTGATCGACCCCACCACGCGCGGCCAGATGCCGCTCGTCGGAACGCTCTTCGCTTATGCGCTCGGCATCACGTTCTTCGCGGTTGGGGGGCATCACGACCTGCTGCTCTTCTTCGCGGCTTCATTGCGGGCGGTCCCGCTGGCGGCGGCGCATGGGCTTGGCGGAGTCGGGCCGCTGGCCGCTTATGCCGCGGCGGTAGCAATGATTGCGCTGGGCGTTGGCGCAGCGGTGATCGCCGTGCTGTTGCTCACTGATGTGGTAATCGCGTTGCTTTCGCGCACCGTACCCCAAATGAACGCGCTGATGCTGGGGATCCAGGTCAAAGTCGTCGTCATGCTGCTGGCGATGCCGATCGCGCTAGGGCTGTCGGGGGCACTGTTCATGCGGCTTGTCGCGATGGCGCTCGAAACCATGCCGCGGTTGCTCTGAGATGGAAGAGACCGAACTCGACAAGACCGAGGACGCGACCCCGTTCAAGCTCAAACGGGCGCGCGAGAAGGGGGCGATCGCGCGAAGCATGGACCTCGGTTTCTTCGCGGCGCTGGCGGCCGCGATCGGGTTTCTGTGGATCGGTGGCCCCAGTTTTGCGCTTGCCGTCGCGCGGGTCTCTGGAGAAGCGCTTGGTGCGTCGGGTGGGCTTGCCGGAGATCCACAGGCGCTGCCCCGTGTCGCGATGCGATTGGTCGATCCCGTGATCATGCCGCTGGTGACGTTCGCGGCGGCGCTGTTCGCTATCGCGCTTGTACTTGATTTTCTTCAGGTCGGGCCGGTTTTCAGCGCGCAGCCGCTCAAGCCGGATTTCAGCCGGTTCAACCCTGCCAAAGGCTTCAAGCGGCTGTTTTCTTGGCGCATGTTGATCGAGGCGGCGAAGGCCACGCTGAAGCTCGCGGTCTATGTCGCCATCGCCTCGTGGGTGATTGCCGACATCCTGGCGAGCGAGGCTGCGGCGCTCGGTGAGGCGGGGCGACTAGCCGGTTCGCTCGCTGCCGGCCTGTTGCGCTTACTGATGTTTTTCGCGCTGGCCGCTTTCGCCTTCGCCATGCTCGACCAGTTCGTCGTTCGTCGCGACTTCGCCAAGCGCATGCGCATGAGCCGGCGTGAATTGCGCCGCGAGCACCG
>DASVMK010000235.1:0-4943 GCA_036384395.1 Novosphingobium sp. | reverse complement strand
TGGCGATGCTCGGCCATTTCGACGCGGTCGTTCATCGCCCAGATGACGTCGGCGGCATCGCCATCGCCGTCGAAGGCGATCTCGGGATTGTGGACCTGGTGCGCGGTCTTGGCGTCACCGATCGAGGCGCGCACGAAAGTCAGCACCGCATCCCGGCCCTCGATCCGACTGCCGCCGACGGTCGTGAGGTCGAGCACCAGGTCCTCGGTAAAGCAGTCGGCCCAGCCGTCCCAATCCTTGGTGTCCATCAACCGGCAATAGCGGGCCTTGGTCTCGCAGATCGCGAGCCAATCGGCGAAGTCGGCGGTCATGCATCCTCCCTTGTGGAGTCTCGGGTGAAATTCTCGGGCGGAATTATCGCGCCGACTGTCGCCGCGACACGCGGGAGAGGCAAGCGGAGGGTGGCGGGAAGAGCGGCGATATCGCCGTACCGAAATATCGGCCGCGGAGTGATGCGCGCTCCGCGGCCGCCTCGATGAAGGACGCCCAGAATACGACCGTTAGGATCGTCCGGCAATCGGCACGCCTCGCCCATCTCGCCGGCGTCCCGCGCTGATACGGATGCCGGTCAGTCCGGCACCTCCTCGCGTACCCAGGCTTCGAGATGCGCGGCGTCGTTGATCCGGATGTGGCGATAGCCGGTCTCGATCACGCCTTGCTCCTCGAGCTGGCGCAGCGACTTGGCCAGCGTCACGCTGGAGACGCCGAGGATGCTGGCGAAGTCCTCCTGCAGGAACTCGAGCCGCAGCGCCCCGCTCGCCCGGTGCATGCGCAGGATCAGCTTGGCGAGGCGTTGCACGGGGCGCAGCAGCCGCATGTCGTCGAGCATGTCGAGCGTCACCGACAGCCGATAGCAGGCGACGCGATAAAGCGCGCGCGCGATTCCCGCATGCTGGAGCAGCCGCGCGAACGCCGCGTGGTCGATGTGGTCGATCACCGTCTCGCCCACAGCGACCGCCCGGTGCGCCCGCGTGGTGCCGTGGACATAGGCGGCATCGCCATAGTTCTGGCCGCTGTGGATCAGGCCCGAGAAAATCTCGTGCCCATCGCGACTGGGATAGACGAGCTTGATCTTGCCATCGATGACGACCCCGATGGTCGCGTGCTCGTCGCCGCGCTCATGGACGATCTCGCCGTCGCGGTACTTCCGGCGCGTCGCCGCCGCGGCGACGAGCGCCACCTCCTCGGGCGTGAGCAGCTCGAGCAGCCTGGGCAATCCCCATTCAGCCATGCGATATCCGGATTCTTAAATACTTCATATTCCTAACGACCGCCGTGATCTACCAGTCGGGCGAGCACCGCCCCGACTGCGGTGGAGCTTGGTGGCACAAGCCACACGTTGCAAGCAGGCAGCCATTCGGGTCGCACCAATGGCAGACATCGCGCGCGGGCCGGAACGTCTCTCCGGCCCATCGCCAAGCCACTCAAGGGCGCCGCTTCCCCTGACTTGCGGCGCCCTTGAAACGCGCCCGGCGGCGCCTCGCGATTGGCGCTTGCCCGGCCATTGGCCCTTGCCTCTCCCGGCACCACCACCTAACCGCAAGACCAAGGCATCTTTAAGCAGGACCCGTCATGCAGCGTTTCGAAGGCACCCAGAACTACGTCGCTACCGATGATCTCAAGGTCGCGGTCAACGCCGCCGTGCTGCTGCGCCGCCCACTGCTGGTGAAAGGTGAGCCCGGCACCGGCAAGACGGTGCTGGCGCACGAGATCGCCAAGGCCACCGGCGCGCCGTTGATCGAATGGAACGTCAAGTCGACCACCAAGGCGCAACAGGGCCTCTACGAGTACGACGCGGTCGCCCGCCTGCGCGACGGCCAGCTGGGCGACGAGCGGGTCCACGACATCCGCAACTACATCAAGCGCGGCAAGCTGTGGGACGCCTTCACCAGCCCCACCCTGCCGGTGCTGCTGATCGACGAGATCGACAAGGCTGACATCGAGTTCCCCAACGACCTCCTCCAGGAGCTCGATCGCATGAGCTTCGACGTTTACGAGACCGGCGAACGCATCGCCGCGGCCGAGCGCCCGATCGTCGTCATCACCTCGAACAACGAGAAGGACCTGCCCGACGCCTTCCTGCGCCGCTGCTTCTTCCACTACATCAAGTTCCCCGATCGCGACACGATGCAGGCGATCATCGACGTTCACTTCCCGGGCATCCAGAAGACGCTCGTCGCACGCGCGATGGAGATCTTCTATCAGGTCCGCGATGTGCCGGGCCTGAAGAAGAAGCCCTCGACCTCGGAACTGCTCGACTGGCTGAAGCTGCTGCTCAACGAGGACATGCCGCTCGATGTCCTCCAGTCGCAAGACCCGGCCAAGGCCATCCCGCCGCTGCACGGCGCGCTGCTGAAGAACGAGCAGGACATCATGCTGTTCGAGCGCCTGGCGTTCATGGCGCGGCGCGGCAGCTGACGACGAGCGTGGGCTACACCGGCCGCTGCGCCTGCGGGCAAGTGACGCTCGCGGTCGCGGGCGAGCCGATCGCCACGCGGCAGTGCTGGTGCCGGCAGTGCCAGCAGATCGCGGGCGGCGGGCCGACGCACAATGCGATGTTCGCGAGCGGCGACGTCGCGATCGACGGCAGGCTGGCGAGCCACGCTTACCTGGCGGACAGCGGCAATACGCTCACCCAGTGGTTCTGCCCGGACTGCGGCAGTCCCGTCTATTCGCAGAGCTCGGCCCGCCCGCACATCAAGACCTTGCGCTTCGGCGTGATCGATGCGCCGCACGAACTGCGGCCGCAGATGGCGATCTGGCTCGACGATGCACCGGCCTGGGCGATGATCGACCCGGCGCTCGAACAGCACCGTCGCCAGCCGGCGCCTACGAAAGCTTGAGGGGCGAGAATGGCGTCGCGCGTTCGCGCCTCGCAGCCGTCGTGCCGGAACATATAGCCAGGCGGAGCCGGCAAGGCGTAGGCGCAAACGAAAAGGGCGGAGCCGCGGCTCCGCCCTTTCGCTTTTCCCTGCTGCGCGTTCAGGCGTAGCGGACGGAAACCTTCTGGCGGCGCCGGCGTAGCGCGCCGCCGACCAGGCCGAAGCCGAGGATCATCAGGCCCCAGGTCGCAGGCTCGGGAACCGCGGCGAAGCTGATCGTGCCCGCGAACGAACCGAAGCCGCCGCTGTTGCCGGACAGGTCGATGCGATGACCACCCAAGGCGAGCGCCACGTTGGAAATGTCCCAACGCTCCTGCGGCTCGATCACAGTGGGGTTCTTGGCGTAGCTGAGGAGCGCATTGTTGTCGATCACGATCGACGTGAAGTCGATGTCCGAGGCCGGGTCCTGGAATTCGGTCGTCACCGATCCGCTGAACAGGCCGGACTGCGGCAGGGTGAAGGTGAAGCCCTGGGTAAACGCGCCCGCGCCGATGCCGGCGAGGTTGAAAGCGCCCGAGCACACCGTGCCAGCGCCATTGCAGGTCAGCGGCACGATAATGTCGGCCGCTTGAACCGGACTGGCGAACGACGCCATCGCGATCGCGAGACCCGCAGTCGTGAATTTCTTCATGCCCATGTCTCCCTAAGACAATTGGGTGAAACGATAAAACGCGATGCGGGCTTTGCCCCCGCAGGCGCCGAACGATCCCGCGACCGCGGACGTGCCGGCTGCTTTTCTAGAGCTTCTTATCCAAGGAAATTAATCTTCTGTCAATGTTAACCACACCTCAACGGGCCTCCCGGACAAACACGGGCGTTTCCCGCCGAAGCGCGCGGCGATGCGTGCCGCGCGGGCACCGCGATCCGCCAATTTCTCATGATCTCGGGAACTTGCCGGGACCACCCCGCCGCTTGCTCCCGCGTCGATTCGTCCCATTTTGTGACGATTTCAGCGCCGCGTGACCGCCAACCTCGGTCAGTCCCCGCAACTCCCGCCGACTCGGCGGGAGTTGTCCCCCACGCGCCGAAGGGTTAGACCGGGCCATGTTCTTCAACTTCATCGATGAGCTGCGCGCCGCCGGCATCAAAGCCTCCTTCAAGGAGCATCTGGTGTTGCTCGAAGCGCTCGACCGCGAGGTCATCGAGCAAACGCCCGAGGCCTTCTACTACCTCGCCCGCACCACGCTGGTGAAGGACGAGGGGCTGATCGATCGGTTCGACCAGGTGTTCGGCAAGGTCTTCAAGGGCGTGCTCACCGACTACGGCCAGCAGCCGGTCGAGATCCCCGAGGACTGGCTCAAGGCCATCGCCGAACGCTTCTTCACGCCCGAGGAGATGGAGAAGGTCAAGGCGCTCGGCTCGTGGGACGAGATCATGGAGACGCTGAAGAAGCGGCTCGAGGAACAGGAGAAGCGGCACAATGGCGGCCCCAAGTGGGTCGGGGCCAACGGCACCTCGCCGTTCGGCAACTCGGGCTACAACCCCGAAGGCATCCGCATCGGCGGCAAGTCCACCCACGGCCGCGCGATCAAGGTGTGGGAGAAGCGCGACTTCGCGAACCTCGACAACACCGTCGAGCTCGGCACCCGCAACATGAAGGTGGCGCTGCGCCGGTTGCGCCGCTTCGCCCGCGAAGGCGCGGCCGACGAGCTCGACCTCGACGCGACGATCCGCGGCACCGCCAAGCAGGGCTGGCTCGACATCCACATGCGCCCAGAACGGCACAACGCGGTCAAAGTGCTGCTCTTCCTCGACGTCGGCGGCTCGATGGATCCGCACATCCGGCGCGTCGAGGAGCTGTTCAGCGCGGCCACCGCCGAGTTCAAGAACCTGGAGTTCTTCTACTTCCACAACTGCCTCTACGAAGGCGTGTGGAAGGACAACCGCCGCCGCCGGTCGGAGCGGACGCCGACCTGGGACGTGCTCCACAAGTACGGCCACGACTACAAGGTGATCTTCGTCGGCGACGCGGCGATGAGCCCGTACGAGGTCAGCCATCCCGGCGGTTCGGTCGAGCACATGAACGAGGAGGCCGGGCTGGTCTGGCTGCAGCGCGTGGTC
>DASVMK010000234.1:0-13082 GCA_036384395.1 Novosphingobium sp. | reverse complement strand
TCGCCCAGCGTGCGCGCCGGGGCGGCGACGATCAGCGATTCGATGCCGTTGGCCAGCACCCGCTCGCGCAGCATGTCGGCGATCTCGGCGGCGAAGCGGTCCTCTTCGAGCTGGTGGTAGTCGGGTTCCTCCATGCTGCCGCGCGATGGCGAACTGGGCGCCGCCGCCCAGGGCATGCATCGATCCGCCTTGCGCGATCGGCGGTGCGCCGGGGCCGGACTGGGTGGAGAAGACGCGCCCGGCGGCATCCGATTTCTGGTCCGAATCCTTGGGATTCGGGTGGAACTCCTTGGCCTCGACCTGGAGGTTCAGATGGTCGGCGTCGCCTTCATTGCGCAGCAGCAGCATCTTGCGGCCATCGGCCACGACCACGACCGTGTTGTGGGGTACGCGCATAGCTCTCTCTCCGTCAACGAACCCTGATCCAACGCAAAGCGAACGTGGAAGTTTCGGTGCGTGGTGCGAAAGCGCGAATCCGAGCCGCTTGCCGTGGTTCGGATCGCGGCTTTTGATCATGACAGCTTGCTCCGCGTCACCAACGGCTAAAGCGCACGGGACCCACGCGACAACGCCCGGCTTGGCGGAAGCTCGGTCTCTGATCGCCGGCCGCCCTTGGTCCGCGCCGCCCCCATTGACCCGCCTGTTGCCGCGCCGCAACGGTCGGCCACTGTCTCTAAATCTTTGATTGGAAATGACGCGACACACTGGCGCGGCGTCGGACGAAGGCATACATTGCCTGTCAGGGGATCGACACGTGACACGGGAGTCGACCATTGGCTGACAGCGATCTGTTCTCCGATTTCATGCGGAAGTTCGATGAGCGGCGCCAGGCTGAGATGTCCCTTGAGGACTATCTCATTGGTTGCCGCAAGGACCCGCTGATGTACGCCACCGCGCCGGAGCGGCTCCTTGCCGCCATCGGCGAACCGCGGATCGTCGATACCGCGCAGGACCAGCAGCTCGGCCGAATTTTCATGAACCGGACCATCCGGATCTACCCGAGCTTCGCCAGCTTCTATGGCATGGAGCAGACGATCGAGCAGATCGTCGCCTTCCTGCGCCATGCCTCGCAAGGGCTCGAAGAGCGCAAGCAGATCCTCTACCTGCTCGGCCCGGTCGGCGGCGGCAAGTCGTCGCTGGCGGAGCGCTTGAAGGCGCTGATGGAGCAGCATCCGATCTACGCGCTCAAGGCCGGGGACGAAGTCAGCCCGATCTTCGAAAGCCCGCTCGCGCTGTTCGATGCCGAGCAGCACGGCCCGCTGATCGAGGACAAGTACGGCATCCCGCGCCGGCGCTTGACCGGCCTGGTCAGCCCCTGGTGCCGCAAGCGGCTCGACGAGTTCGGCGGCGACATCTCGAAGTTCAAGGTCGTGCGTCTGATGCCCTCGCGCATGCGCCAGATCGCCATTTCCAAGACCGAGCCGGGCGACGAGAACAACCAGGACATCTCCTCGCTGGTCGGCAAGGTCGATATCCGCAAGCTTGAGATGCTGTCGCAGAGCGACCCCGACGCCTACAGCTATTCGGGCGGGCTCAACCGCGCCAACCAGGGCATTCTCGAATTCGTCGAGATGTTCAAGGCGCCGATCAAGATGCTCCACCCGCTGCTCACCGCGACGCAGGAGGGCAACTACATCGGCACCGAGAACATCGGCGCGATCCCGTTCTCGGGCGTGATCATGGCCCACTCGAACGAGACCGAGTGGCAGAACTTCAAGAACAACAAGAACAACGAAGCCTTCATCGACCGCATCTACGTCATCAAGGTGCCGTACTGCCTGCGCGCCACCGAGGAGCGGCGGGTCTACGAGAAGCTGCTGGCTGAATCCGAGCTGGCTTCCGCGCCCTGCGCGCCGGGCACGCTCGACATGCTGGCGCGCTTCTCGGTGCTCACGCGGCTGCGCGAGCACGAGAACTCCAACGTCTATTCGAAGATGCGCGTCTATGACGGCGAGATGCTGCGCGAGATCGACCCGCGGGCCAAGAGCCTGCAGGAGTATCGCGACGCCGCCGGGGTGGACGAGGGCATGGCGGGCATTTCCACCCGCTTCGCCTTCAAGGCGCTGTCGGCCACCTTCAACCACGACACCATCGAGATCGCCGCCGATCCCGTCCACCTGATGTACGTGCTCGAACGGATGATCCGGCAGGAGCAGTTCCCGCCCGACACCGAGACGCGCTACCTCGAATTCGTGAAGGGTGAGCTGGCGCCGCGCTATGCCGAGTTCATCGGCAACGAGATCCAGAAGGCCTATCTGGAAAGCTACAACGACTACGGCCAGAACCTGTTCGACCGTTATGTCGCCTATGCCGACGCCTGGATCGAGGACCTCGACTTCAAGGACCCCGACACCGGCCAGTTGCTCAACCGCGAGGTGATCGACCAGGAACTGTCGAAGACCGAGAAGCCGGCCGGGATCGCCAATCCCAAGGACTTCCGCAACGAGGTGGTCAAGTTCGCGCTGCGCATGCGCGCCGGAAACGAGGGGCGCAATCCCTCGTGGACCTCGTATGAGAAGATTCGCGAGGTGATCGAGAAGCGCATGTTCAGCCAGGTCGAGGACCTGCTGCCGGTGATCAGCTTCGGCTCCAAGAAGGACGGCGAGAGCGCGACCAAGCACACCGAGTTCGTCGAGCGGATGGTGGCGCGCGGCTACACCGAGCGGCAGGTCCGCCGCCTCGTCGAATGGTACATCCGGGTCAAGCAGGCGGGCTGAAGGAGCGCGGCGAACCGCAGACATGCATATCATCGACCGACGCCTGAACCCCGGAGGCAAGAGCCTGGTCAACCGCCAGCGCTTCTTGCGGCGGGCGAAGGCGGCGGTACAGGAGGCGGTGCGCGAGAGCCTGAAGGACCGCAGCATCAAGGACCTCGACAAGGAGGGCCAGATCAGCATCCCGCGCGGCGGCATCCACGAGCCGACGCTGCGGCGCGCGGCCAGCGGCGGCAATCGCGAACGGGTGTTCCCGGGCAACCGCGATTACCTCGAAGGCGATCGTATCGCCCGGCCCCAGGGCGGGGGTGGCGGCGGTTCGTCGGCCGGGGAAGGGGAGAGCGAGGACGACTTCCGCTTCGTGCTGAGCCGCGAGGAATTCCTCGAGCTGTTCCTCGACGACCTGGAACTGCCGGACCTCGCCAAGCGCCGGCTGGCGGGCGCGGCGGCCGCCGAACTGCGCCGCGCCGGCTACACCACGGTCGGCTCGCCCTCGAACCTGTCGGTGCCGCGCACGATGCAGAAGGCGATGTCGCGTCGGCTGGCGCTGCGCCGCCCGAGCCGGGTCGAGCTGCAGGCCGTCGAGGATGAGATCGCCCGGCTCGAGGCGCTGGGCCACGCGGCCGACACCGACCGGCTCGAACAACTGCGCGCCGAGCAGCAGCGCCTGATCCGCCGCCGCGCGCTGGTTTCGTACATCGATCCCGTCGACTTGCGCTATCGCCGCTTCGAGGCGGTGCCCAAGCCGGTCGCGCAGGCGGTGATGTTTTGCCTGATGGACGTCTCGGGATCGATGACCGAGCACATGAAGGACCTCGCCAAGCGGTTCTTCGCGTTGCTCCACCTGTTCCTGACGCGCTGCTACCAGCATGTCGACGTGGTGTTCATCCACCACACCGACCGCGCCGCCGAAGTCGACGAGGAGACGTTCTTCTACAGCAAGATCTCGGGCGGCACGCTGGTGTCGAGCGCGCTCGAGGAACTGCTCAAGGTCATCGGCCAGCGCTATCGCCCCGACGACTGGAACATCTACGTCGCCCAGGCCTCGGACGGTGACAACCTTTCGCGCGACAATCCAGTGACCGTGCGGCTGATGGAAGAGGAAATCCTGCCGCTGGCGCAATACGTCGCCTATGTCGAGGTCGGGCCCGAGGAACCGCCGATGGCGATGATGGCCGGGCAGGCCGAGAGCGACTTGTGGTCCGCCTACAAGGGCGTGGCCGAGGGACATCGCCATTTCGCCATGCGCAAGGTCAACCACCGGCGCGAGATCTACCCGGTGCTGCGCGAGCTGTTCCTGCGCAAGGGCCTGCTCGAACGGGCGGAGCGGTGATGGCCACGCTCGCCTCCGCGCCACTGCTGTTCGATGGCAGCGACTGGGATTTCGCGCTGATCCAGCGGGTTTACGACGCGGTCGAGAAAATCGCGCGCGAGGAATTGCGGCTCGACACCTATCCCAACCAGATCGAGGTGATCAGCGTCGAGCAGATGCTCGACGCCTATTCGTCCACCGGCATGCCGCTGCTCTACAAGCACTGGTCGTTCGGCAAGCAGTTCCTCGCCAACGAGATGATGTACCGCAAGGGGCTGCGCGGCCTGGCTTACGAGCTGGTGATCAATTCGGACCCCTGCATCAGCTACATCATGCAGGAAAACAGCGCGACGATGCAGACGCTGGTGATCGCGCATGCGGCGTTCGGTCACAACCACTTCTTCAAGAACAACTACGCCTTCCGCCAGTGGACCGACGCCGAGGGCATCCTCGACTACCTGGATTTCGCCAAGAGCTTCATCGCCCGCTGCGAGGAGCGCCACGGCCAGCGGGCGGTCGAGCGTGTGCTCGACGCCGCGCACACGCTAATGCACCAGGGCGTCCACCGCCATCCGCGGGTCCGCGCGCGCGACCTCAAGGCGGAAGCCGCGCGCGAGGCCGAGCGCCAGGCCTATCGTGACCAGATCTACGACGATCTCTGGCGGACGCTGCCGACCAGGGCCAGCGAGCCCGCCGCCAAAGTCGACGAGCGGCGCCAGGCGCTGAACCTGCCGCAGGAGAACATCCTCTATTTCCTGGAAAAGACGGCCCCCAGGCTGCAACCGTGGCAGCGCGAGATCCTGCGCATCGTCCGGCTGATCGCGCAGTACTTCTATCCGCAGCGCCAGACCAAGGTGATGAACGAGGGCTGCGCCACCTGGTGCCACTATCGGATCATGACCCGGCTGCATGAGACAGGACAGATCACCGACGGGTCGTTCCTCGAATTCCTTCAGTCGCACACCAACGTCGTCTATCAGCCTACCTACGATTCCCCGCACTTCACCGGCTTCAACCCGTATGCGCTGGGCTTCGGCATCATGCAGGACATCGTGCGGATCTGCGAGGAGCCGACCGGCGAGGACCGTGAGTGGTTCGCGGATATCGCGGGTAAGGGCGACGCGATCGAGGTGCTCAAGGATGTCTGGGCGAATTATCGCGACGAGAGCTTCGTCTCGCAGTTCCTCAGCCCGCACCTGATCCGCAAGTGGCGGCTGTTCCAGGTCCGCGACGAGGAGGCCGAGGCGGACCTCGGGGTCGAGGCGATCCACGACGAGCGCGGCTATCGCCGGTTGCGCCGCGCGCTGGCTCGCGAGTTCGACGTCGGGCGGCTGGAGCCGGACATCCAGATCGTCGATGTCGACCTGGCCGGCGATCGCGCGCTGGTGCTCGAGCATCAGGTTGCCGACGGCATCCTGCTGCACGAGCAGGACACGATGATGGTCCTCCAGAGCCTGGCCGACCTGTGGGGCTACGAAGTCTCGCTGAGCGAGCGCGACGGGCGCGACGGCGGCTTGCTCAAGCGCCACGTCGCCCAGCCCGCGCCCACGGCGGCCTGAGCCGCGATCGGGCGCCGGGCCATCACGCGGAATCCGGTTTTCATCCGCCCGCAACAGGCGTATCATTCGCCTTTGGCTCAAACCAACCGGCCCTTCGTGCATGCGGAGGTCGGCAGCAGGAGTTTGTCCCATGACCCATTCGGACAGTCCGTCCGACTGCCTGGACCGGGCAAGGATGCACGACCGCCTGGCCAGTTCGACCGACGATCCGGCCGCCCGGCAAATGCACCAGGCGATGGCTGCGGAGTTCCGGCGTCGCGCCGGTCTCTCCGCCGACAGCGCCATGCCGATGCCGCCCCAGCGCGGGCCGATCATCGAGATGCAGGTCCCGGTCGGCTGAAGGCCTTCGCGGCGCAGCGGGTTGCCGTTCTCCCGCCCTGAGGGGGCGGGCGCCGGAAGTTTACGCCTCGAACACGACCCTGACGCCGGGCTTCACCATCAGTGCAAGCCGGGCGACATCCCAGTTGGTCAGGCGGACACAGCCGTGGCTTTCGGCGCGACCGATGGTCTGCGGCTCGGGCGTGCCGTGGATGCCGTAGTGCGGTTTGTCGAGATCGATCCAGGCGACGCCGACCGGGCCATTGGGTCCCGGCGGCAGCAGTTCCTTGCCCTGACTGTCGGGGACGTCCCAGAACAGGTCCGGGTTGTAGTGGAACGGCGGGTTATAGGCGGTCCCCTTGATCTTCCAGGTGCCGAGCGGCAACGGATCGTGGCGCGAGCCCATCGTCGCGGTGAACAGCGCCACCAGCTTGCCCGCGTCGTCGTAAGCTTTGAGCGTGCCCTTGGACTTGCTCACCACGATCCGCGATACCGCCGGCTGCGCGGTGCCGACGCCCAGGCTCGCCAGCGTGCCGCGCCAGGCCGCGTCCTTCACCGCCGCCGGATCGATCCGGTCCGCGCCGACGTTGGGCACGCGGACCTTCTGGCCAGCGGCGAACCTCGCGGCGGACGCGGGGCTCGCGGCCGGCTGCGGCGCCAAAGCGGGATTGAGCGCGTAAAGCGTTTCCGGCGTGGTGTGGAACCGCTCGGCCAGCTTCTCGTCGAGCGTCTCGTAGCCGAGCGCCTTGAGCTTGGCCTGCTGGTCGGGTCGTTCGGGGAGCGGCGCGAACGGGCCGGCGGCGAAATCCGCGGGGACCGTCACGACACGGGTGGCGGGGATGTTGCTCCACCGGCCCAGCGCCTGCCGCGTGGAGTCATCGAGCGTGCCGGTCGGGTTGAGCCCGCGCGCTTCCTGGAAGCCCGCCAGGGCGTTGCGGGTGGACAGGCCTTGCTCGCCGTCGACCACGCCGGGGGTGAAGCCCAGTCGGTCGAGCACCACCTGGATCTGCATCACGGGCCGCGGTCTGTCGTCGGCCAAGCTGGGATCGAGCGCGGCCCCTTCCGCGGGATCGTGCGCGGCGAGCGGATCGCCGCCGGTGCTGGCTGGCGCCGCCGCCGGCGTGCGCTCGTCGCGGCCGGATGGGTTCATGTTGCAGGCGGTGAGGGTGACAAGGAGGGCAAGCGGCAGCGGGGCAAGGCGCATGGGGTCTCTCGATCGGGGGGCGTGGAATCGAAAATGCGCCAGTCGGCGAAAGGCTCCCTATTGACGCGGGGGTGAATTGGCGGCGCTATGGGGCGCGACGCGATAAGGGTGAGGCGAGGGTGACCGTGACGGTGGGCGAGACGATGCTTTCGGCGGATATGCGGCGACAGTCGCTGGGAACGGTGCTGCGGCGCTCGGCGATGCGCCACGGCGGCCGCCCGGCGCTGATCTGCGGCGCGACGACGTGGAGCTATGCCGAGCTTGACCGGATCGCCGACCGGCTGTGCAACGGCCTGCGCGCGCGCGGCGTGGCCAAGGGCGACCGCGTGGCCGTGCTGGCGCGCAACAGCCACGTCTTCATGGCCTTGCGCTTCGCAGTGGCGCGCGCCGGAGCGCTGCTGGTGCCGATCAACTTCATGCTCAACGCCGACGACACGCGCTACATCCTCGAGCATTCGGGCGCGCGGCTGCTGTTCGTCGATGAGACCACCCAGGCGGTCGGATGCGCGGCGGCGCCCGATACGGTCGAGGCGATCTATGGCCTGCCGGGCGAATGGGCCGAGCCGCCCGCCGCCTTGCCGGCCTGGACCGACCTGCTCGGCGACGACGTGCGGGCCGAGGACGCCGCCGATGCCGAGGACTTGCTCCAGATCATCTACACCAGCGGCACCGAAAGCCGCCCCAAGGGGGCGATGCTCACCCATTCGGCGGTCTTGTGGCAGTATCAGAGCTGCGTGATCGACTGCGAGTGGACCGCCGGCACCGTCGCGCTGCATGCGCTGCCGCTGTTCCATTGCGCGCAGCTCGACGCGATGCTCGGACCGGGCCTGCAGGTGGGGGCGTGCAATATCGTCACCGCCGTGCCTTCGCCCGACAACCTGATTCCCCTGCTGGCGCGCAATCGCGTCACCTCGTTCTTCGCGCCGCCGACGGTGTGGATCTCGCTGCTGCGCTCGCCGCTGTTCGACAGCCACGATCTGTCGGCGCTGGAGAAGGGCTATTACGGTGCGTCGATCATGCCCGGCGAGGTCCTGCGCGAGATCACCGAGCGCCTGCCGGCGCTGCGCTTGTGGAACCTCTACGGCCAGACCGAGATCGCCCCGGTGGCGACAGTGCTGTTCCCGCACGAGCATGCCGAACGGCCGAACTCGTGCGGGCGCCCGGCGCTGCATGTGGAGACGCGCGTGGTCGATGACGACATGCGCGACATCGTGCCCGGCGAAATCGGCGAGGTGGTCCACCGCTCTCCGCACCTGATGAGCGGCTACTGGAATGATCCCGAGCGCACCGCTGCGGCGTTCGAGGGTGGCTGGTTCCACTCGGGCGACCTGGCGACGATCGACGCGCAGGGCTACATCACCATCGTCGACCGCAAGAAGGACATGATCAAGAGCGGGGGCGAGAACATCTCGTCGCGCGAGATCGAGGAAGCGATCTACACGCACGCCGGCGTCGCCGAAGTGGCGGTGATCGGGCTGCCCGACCCACGCTGGATCGAGGTGGTCACCGCCTTCGTCGTGCCGCGCGCGGGCGGCGTTGGCGCCGACGAACTGCTCGACCATTGTCGCGCCCGGCTCTCGCCTTTCAAGGTGCCCAAGCGGATCGTGCTCGTGGAAAGCCTGCCGCGCAATGCCAGCGGCAAGATCCTGAAACGCGAGCTGCGTTCGTTCGTTTGACACCTGCGGCGACGTTCGTCGAACTGTCGCAAGTTACCGCTAACCGTCGAATATCGCGGGGATTTCGGTGGCTCCGCACCGCAGTCGATGATACCTTGCAAGCGAGCGCCTCGCGGCGGATGCCCGGAATAGGAGAGGCTGGTATGGCAAGCTCGTCGGCACGCGGCACCGGAACGCACGGCAGCGGCTCACCGGGCAGCGGTTTGGACCCCTTCGCGCTGTTCCAGCAGAACCTCGAGTTGGCCAAGACCTTTTACGGTATCGCGATCGGTGCCTCTCAGATCGCGCCCGACCCGCGCGACTGGCGCTTCCAGGACGACGTCTGGTCGAAGAACCCATTCTACAAGCGGTTGTCGCAGGCCTACCTGGCGTTGAGCGAGGCGGTGGAGCAGATGATCCCCGACGATCTCGAGCCTGACGCCAGGGCACGCGCACAGCTCGTGTCGGACATCGTCACCAGCACGTTCTCGCCCACCAACACGCTCATCGGAAATCCGGCGGCGATGATGCGAGCGATCGAGACGCGGGGCGACAGCCTGGCCAAGGGCTTCAGGAACTTCCTGGCTGACGCGCTGAACAACGACGGTATGCCCTCGCAAGTTGACGATTCGCAATTTGAAGTCGGCAAGAATCTCGCGGTCACGCCGGGCAAGGTCGTGCACCGGACCGAGATGTTCGAGCTGATCCACTACGCGCCGTCCCAGGACACCGTTCATGAAACGCCGGTGCTGCTGATCCCGCCGCAGATCGGCCGCTACTACTTTACCGACCTCGCGCCTGGGCGCAGCTTCGCCGAATACGCGGTGTCGCAAGGTCTCAACCACTTCGTCGTGAGCTGGCGCAACCCAACGGCCGAGCAGGCCGGCTGGGGGCTCGACAGCTATGTCGAAGCCGCGCTGGCGGCGATCGAGGCGGTGGCGCAGATCGCCGGGGTGTCCAGGATCAATTTGATCGCATTCTGCGCAGGCGGCATCCTCTCGTCGATCGCGGCCGGGTATCTCGCCGCCAAGGGAATCGACCGGATCAACACGCTGGCGCTCTGCGTGACGATGATCGACTGGCGCAGCGACGCTTCGATCGGCGCGTTCCGCTTGCCGGCGATGCTCAGCGTCGCGCGAGCGCAGTCGGCGATGAAGGGCGTGCTGCCGGGATCGGACCTGCACAAGGTCTTCACCTGGCTGCGGCCCAACGACCTGGTGTGGAACTACTGGGTCAACAACTACCTGATGGGCGACACGCCGGCGCCGTTCGATATCCTCGCCTGGAACAAGGACAGCACCAACCTGCCGGCGAAGCTCCACGAGGATTTCATGGAGATCTTCAAGGAGAACAAGCTTATCGAGCCTGACCAATTCGTGGCGCTGGGGCAGGCGATCGACCTGGGGCGGATCGCCTGCGACAACTTCATCGTCGGCGCGGTGACCGATCACTTGACGCCTTGGAAGGCCTGTTACCGATCATGCGACCTGCTTGGAGGCGAGAGCACCTTCGCGCTAAGCAACGGCGGCCATGTCGCCGCGCTGGTCAACCCGCCCAGCAATCCCAAGGCTTACCACATCGTCGCGCCGGGCACCGCGCCTGATGCCGACACCTGGCTGGAGGGTGCGGAGAAGCGCCAGGGCAGCTGGTGGGTAGGATGGGCGCAGTGGTGCGCGGCACGCAGCGGCAAGCGCGTGCCCGCGCCCAGGGCTTGCGGCAACGCGGCCTTTCCCCCTCTGGCGGACGCACCTGGGGATTACGTTCTCCAATAGAACAATGCGCATTGCCGCATTCTTCGCGCCCAATTATTATCATGGTTAGAAAATGCGGCTGCCGTCGGCCAAGGCTGCGAGGGAACCATCGCCCTCGCGGTCGCTTGCTAGGGTAAGTTCGACAAGCGGGGAAGCGCCAGTGATCTATTGGGCGTATGAGCGGGTTCGCAAAGGCACCCGACCGGTGGCGTGGCTGCTCGATCGGGGCAATCGGCTGGCGCGCGACGCCCGCAACCCCTTGCGCGACACGCTGGCCATGCGCGCGCTGGCGACGCTGGCCGAACTGCCGGCCCGCGCGCTCAAAGACTATCACAAGCCGCGCTACGAGGTGTTCGAGGAGCTCGGCGACGTTCGCATCCGCATCGAGCCCGAGGTGGTGCAGGCCCTGCCGTTCGCCAATCTGCTGCGCTTCAACGGCGAGGGCGAGGGTGAAGATCGGCCCAAGGTGCTGATCGCGGCGGCGCTCTCGGGGCATCACGGCACGCTGCTGCAGGACACGGTACAGACCTTCGTGTCCGATTTCGATACTTACATAACCGATTGGCAGGACGCGCGGCAGGTGCCGCTCGAAGCCGGGGACTTCGGGTTCGACGATTATGTCGCCTACCTGATCGCCTTCATAGAAGCGCTGGGCCCCGATACCCATGTTGTCGCGACATGTCAGGCGGCGCCGCCGGCGATGGTGGCGGTGGCGATGCTGGCCAAGCGCAGCCCCGAGCGGGTTCCCGCCAGCCTGACGCTGATGGGGGGGCCGATCGACACGCGCGTCGCGCCCAACGCGATCAACAAGCTGGCCGACAAGGTTCCGCTCAAGCTGTTCCAGAAGAACAACATCCACAAAGTCCCCGCCGGTTATCCGGGCAAGGGGCGCCGCGTCTATCCCGGCTTCTACCAGCTTGCCGGCTTCCTGGCGCTCAACCCCGCGCCGCATCTGAAACAGTACAAGGATTTCGTCCGCAACTCGCTGCAGGGCGAGGCGGAGGCGCTAGAACGCTTCCGCGCGTTCTACGACGAGTACTTCGCGGTGCTCGACATGACCGAAACCTTTTACATCGATACGCTGCGCAAGGTGTTCTTCGAGCATCACATTCCCACCGGTCGCATGACGTTTCGCGGCGAGCCGGTCGATTTCGCCGCAGTGTGCGATCTGCCGCTGCTCACCGTCGAAGGCGCCAACGATCACCTCTGCCCGCCCGGTCAGACCCTGGCGGCGCACCAAATCTTCAGCGGTATTCCCGAGGCGCTGCGCGACAACCACCTTCAGGAAGGCGTCGGCCACTACGGCGTGTTCTCGGGCTCGAAGTTCCGTGCGAGCATCTACCCGGTGATCCGCGCCTTCACGGAACGCGCCGTCCAGCACCGTCAGGCGCGATAGTGGGATTCAATGCGCCGGCAGCGGCGGAGGAGGCGCGCGTCGCCGGCCGTCCAGCCGATCGTTGAAATATCCGGCCCAGGCGAGGTGGAGGGCCTTCAGGTCGCAATTGGGCAGGGTCCGAGCGACTTGCAGCTCCTCACGCGCGCGCCGTTTGTAGAATGCTCTATCCCCTTCGGTCATGGCCTGACCTTTCCTGGCTTCGCCAGAGAAATTTGCGCCTTCGACTCGCCGGCTGTCAACCGCGATGTCGTGGAAAATCAACGGGCCGGGCGGCGCTCGCGACCTATCGTTAAACGTGTAATCCCCATGCGACAAAAGACCGTCTGGCGCAGACGGAGCGCGTTATGCTAGCGCTACCGTGAGCGGGCGTTGATAATCGAACCCAACGGTTCTATTGACGCGCCCGTCGCAGGAGTCGGGCCAAGCAGGCCGATCGGACGGATGGGAGACAGCCTATGCAATTCGGGATGGACCGGCGCGCGCTGCTGCAGCGCGCCGCGTTGCTGCTGGGCGCGGCCGCGATGCCGGGCGGGGCGGAAGCCCTGGCCGCGGCGATCAGCGCGGGTAAGCGTACCCTCGATGCGCCGCGCTACGCGGTGCTGGTGGCGCTCGCCGATACGATCATCCCCAAGACCGCCACGCCCGGCGCGCTCGACGCGGGCGTGCCGCAGACGGTCGATGCCATGCTCGGCACCTGGGCTGCGCCGGCCCGCCGTGAAGCGATTCTCGGCGCGCTCGACAAGATCGACGCGCTCGCGCAGGCGCAGCACCAGCGCGGTTTCGCGGCGTTGACCTCGGCCGAGCGCGAGGCGCTGCTGATCCCGCACGATATCGCCGCGCTCAAGGTCGCGCCGCCGACGCCGCCGCCCGCGATCCCCGTTGGCGCCGCGCCGACCACGGTCGATCCGAACGTCGGCCGGCCCAAGCAGGAGCCGGCGCAGTCGCTGGCCGACCGCATGAGCCCGCGTTTCGCCGACCCCGGCTACGGCAAGCTCAAGGAGTTGATCGTCGTCGGGTTCTACTATTCCGAGGCGGCGCTGACCCACGACCTGGCTTACGAGCACGCCCCCGGCGTGTGGGAACCCTCGATGCCCATCACGCCCGCCACGCGCCCCTGGGGCGGCGCCGGCCTCGTCTGAACGGAGCGAAGACTTATGTTTGATGCAATCGTCA
>DASVMK010000233.1:0-8961 GCA_036384395.1 Novosphingobium sp. | reverse complement strand
CGCTGTTCGCGGCGGACTTCGTGGCTGGAGCCACCGCCATAGTAACCGCGGCCATAGGACTGGGCCGAGGCGCTGGTCGCGAACATCGGGATCGCGGTGAGCGCCGCGACGGCGATCATCAGTTTACGCATGTCTCACTCTCCTGACATTCCGGCCCGGAGCGCGGGCCTGATTCGGCATCGAGGAGGCCATGATGAGATAATGTGCCTGAACCCGACCCGTTCCCTTCGTTCATCGCGCGGTAAAGACGGATGAACGTGAGGGGCTCACGGCGCGGCGTTCAGGCCGCCGGGTCCAAAGGCATGCGGCAGCAGCGCGGATAGCTCGATGGCCAGCGTCTCGTCCGTCCCGGCGCACCAGACTACCGGATCGGTGCCGCCCAGTGCGGCGAGCTCGTGCAGCACTTGCCGGCAACGGCCGCAGGGCGTGATCGGGGCGGGCCCGGGGCCGACGACCGCCACCGCCACCAGCCCGCCGCGCGCGCCGGCGTTCATCGCCTTCGCCGCCGCCACGGTCTCGGCGCAGAGCGACAGGCCGTAGCTGGCGTTCTCGACATTGGCGCCGGTGACCACGCTGCCGTCGGCGAAGGCCAGCGCGGCGCCCACGGCGAAGCCCGAATAGGGCGCATAGGCGCGCGCGGCGGCCTCTCGGGCGGCGGTGACCAGCGCTTCTGGCAGCGCTTGGCGCGCGGCGTCAGGGCTCACGGCTGGACCACGACCCAGCGCAGCGGCTCGACGCCGGCCTCGGTCGCGAGCGTGCCGTTGGCCGTCCACAGCGCCCAGGGGCGCCCCGCGTAATCGGGTTGGAAGCGGTCGCGGCTGAGCCACAGGTTGCGGTCGATCCGCGCGGCGATGTGGTAGCGCCGCTCGAAGGCCTTGCCGAGCTTCAGCAGCGACGGCTTGCCCGTGTGCGTCTCGATCTGATTGAGGAAAGTGGTGAGCTCGCTCTCGATCGCCGCGTCGCCCACCTTGATCGGGCAATCGTCGCCCAGCCGCTCCAGTTCGACCGCGGGCGGCAGCAGCGCGGCGTCGCGCGGCACCATCGTCATGAAATTCGCCGCCTGCTTTTCCGCCGGCTGACAGGGATCGTAGCGGTGCACCGCGCCGACCTGGAGCTTGGCGGCGCGCGCCGCCTCAAGGTTGGCGCTGAAGCGTGGATCGCGCGCGAAGGCGCTGGCGCTGGCGTCGATATAGGCGAAGTCGGCGCCGATCGCCTTGATCGCCGGCCAGTCGGGCGCACCGTCGCCGCCCTGGCCGCCGTCTTCACCGTTGCCGAAGCCGATCTCGACGCCCTGCAGCGGATAGGCCGCGCGGTCTGGCTGCCAGTGGTGCAAGTGCCACCACGCCCAGCCGCCGCCGACGAGCGCGAGCAGCAGGATCGCGCCCAGCAGGCGCAACCGCGTGCGGTTGCCCATCTTCTTCCTGGCCATGACTTGCGGCGAACCCCTGTGCTTTCAGCCCGGAATGCTCTCAGCCCCTGATATGCAGCACGCAGATCAGGGTAAAGAGGCGGCGGGCGGTGGCGAAATCGGTTTCCACCTTTCCGTCGAGCCGCTCGAGCAGCATTTCCGCCGCCTCGTTGTGGATGCCGCGGCGGGCCATGTCGATCGTCTCGATCTCCTGCGCGGTCGCCTTGCGGATCGCCTGGTAGTACGAATCGCAGATCGCGAAATAGTCGCGGATCGGCCGGCGGAAGCGCCCGAGACCCAGGATCAGCGTCTCGATCTCCTGCGCGTCCTCATCCGCCACGCGCAGCGCCAGCCGGCCGTCATCGACCGAAAGGTGCAGCCGATAGGGGCCGGGGAAGCCGGCGGCGAAGGCGCGCACCGGCTTGAAGGTGTTCTCCTCGATCAGGTCGAAGATGGCGATGCGCCGTTCCTGCTCGATATCGGCATTGCGCCAGAGAATCGTCGCTTCGTCGAGCTCGATGTGGATGATGCGCGGGTCGGCCATGCGGGGCGACCTTTCGCAAATGCGAAACAGTCGGGCAAGGGGGGTGCTTGCGCGGCAGCGCTTGACTCGGAAGGGAGGCTCCCTTAACGGCTCCAGCCTTGACGCGCACCCTTCGGGGTGCCCTGATCTATTTCGAGGATACGATGAAGCGCACCTTCCAGCCCAGCCGCCTTGTCCGCGCCCGCCGCCACGGCTTCCGCGCCCGCACGGCCACCGTCGGCGGCCGCAACGTGCTTCGCGCTCGCCGCGCTCGCGGCCGCAAGAAGCTCTCGGCCTGATCGAAGAGCGTGAGATGCGGCCCCGGGTGCTGACCCGGCGGTCGGATTTCCTGGCCGCCAATCGCGGCCTTCGCGTCTCCCGCCCGGGCTTCGTGCTGCTCGCCAACCCCAACGGGGGCGCGGGTGAGGGTCAGGGCCAGGGGATGCGCTACGGCATCACCGTCACCAAGCGAATCGGCAACGCGGTCGTGCGCAATCGCATGAAGCGCCGGTTCCGCGCGCTCCTGCGCGAGCTGCTGCCCGTCCAGGGCCTCCCCGACACCGACCATGTGCTGATCGGCCGAGAAGGTGGGATCGAGCGCGACTTCGCCCTGCTCCGTTCCGAGCTGGAGGCGGCGCTGTCGCGCGCCGCGGCCGGCAAGGGCGATCCGCCGCGCAAGGGACCGCGCGGCAAGGGGCCGAAGCGGTGAGAAACGTCCTTCAAATCCTCCCCCATCGGGGGAGGTGGCAACCCGCAGGGCTGACGGAGGGGGCGCGGACATTCGCGAGCCTCGCTGCTGTCCGCGCCCCCTCCACCACCTGCTTCGCAGGCGGTCCCCCTCCCCCGGCGGGGGAGGATTTTGCGTTGTGAAACGCCTCCTCACCCTTGTCTTCCGCGCCTGGCAATTGGGGCCTTCGCGTATCCTGCCGCCGACCTGCCGCTATGCCCCGTCGTGCTCGCAATTTGCGATCGAGGCGGTCGAGAAATACGGTGCGATTAAGGGTGGCTGGCTGGCGATGAAGCGTCTATTGCGCTGCCACCCCTGGGGCGGGCACGGCTACGATCCGGTGCCCTAGGTCGCAGACCCATAGGCCAGATCCAGAAGTAGGACCCTTCGTGCAGAACCAGCGCAATCTCATCCTGGCGGTCGTGCTGACCGCGCTGCTGCTTTTCGGCTGGGATGCGGGCATGCGGTATTTCTACCCGCATGCCAACAAGCCGAAGCCCGCTGTCGCCGCCTCCTCGGCCGACACCGCGCCCGCCGCCTCTGCCGCCAAGCCGACGCGCGAGGGCGGGCTGGTCGATGCCGCCGACATCGCGCTGGAAGCCAAGGATCTCAAGACCGTGCTGGCCGCGCCGGGCCGCGTGCCGATCGCCGCGCCGGGCCTGTCGGGCTCGATCAACACGACCGGCGCGATCCTCGACGATCTCACGACCAACCGCCACACCGCGAGCGTCGAGAAGAACAGCGGCCCCGCGCGCGTGTTCTCGCCCGCCGGCACGCCCGCGCAGCACTTCGCGCAGTTCGGCTGGAGCGGCAGCAACATCCAGCTGCCCGACCGCCAGACGGTGTGGTCGGTGCCTGCCGGCGCCAAGCTGACGCCTGCGACGCCGGTGACGCTGACCTGGACCAGCCCGGCCGGGCTGACCTTCGCGATCCGCTTCGCCATCGACCGCGACTACATGATCACCGCGACGCAAACCGTCGCCAACCGGGGCGCCGCGCCGGTCACCGTGCGGCCCATCGCGCTGATCAACCGCACCGAAAAGACCGCCAGCCTCGACAGCTTCAACGTCCATTCCGGGCCGGTCGGCGCCTTCGACGGCGCGGTGAACTTCAAGACCAACTATTCGGACGTGACCAGCGGCGGCACGGTTCCCGGCGTCGGCAAGACCGACTGGGTCGGCTTTACCGACGTGTATTGGATGTCGGCGCTGATCCCGGGCGGGGCCCGCGCCACCAGCGATTTCCGCGCCCTTGGCAACAACATCTTCCTGGCGGACCTGTTTTACGAGCCGGCTGTCGTCGCGCCGGGCCGGCAGATCGCCACCACCACCCGCCTTTTCGCGGGCGCCAAGGAAAGCGACGTCCTCGATCGCTACCAGGACGCAGGGATCAGCAACTTCGGCCTCGCCATCGACTGGGGCTGGTTCCGCTGGTTCGAAAAGCCGATCTTCATGCTGCTGAAGGCGCTGTTCGGCGCCGTCGGCAACTTCGGCGTCGCCATCATCCTGCTCACGCTGATCGTGCGCGGCGTGATGTTCCCGATCGCCCAGCGGCAGTTCGCCAGCATGGCGGCGATGCGGGCGATCCAGCCCAAGATGAAGGCGCTGCAGGAACGCTACAAGGACGACCGGCAGAAGCAGCAGGAAGAGGTGATGAAGCTCTACAAGCAGGAGGGCGTCAATCCGCTCGCCGGCTGCTTGCCGATCTTCCTGCAGATCCCGGTGTTCTTCGCGCTCTACAAGGTGCTGATCCTGGCGATCGAGATGCGCCACCAGCCGTTCGTGCTGTGGATCAGGGACTTGTCCGCGCCCGATCCGCTGCACATCCTCAACCTGTTCGGCCTGCTGCCGTTCACTCCGCCCAGCTTCCTGGCGATCGGCGTGCTGGCGGTGCTGCTCGGCATCACAATGTACTTCCAGTTCAAGCTGAACCCGGCGCAGATGGACCCTGTCCAGCAGCAGGTCTTCGCGATCATGCCCTGGGTGATGATGTTCATCATGGCGCCGTTCGCGGCCGGTCTGCTGATCTACTGGATCACCTCGAACATCCTGACGATCGCCCAGCAGAAGTACCTCTACAGCCGCCACCCGCAGCTCCGCGCCCAGGCGGAGAAGGATGCCGAGGACGCCAAGCGGGCGAAGGAGCGGGACAAGCCGGCCGAGGCGCGCTGATCGTGGCGGATGGCGACGAAACGGCCGACGCCGAACTGACCGAACGCGCGCGGCGGCTGTTCGCGGGCCGGGTGGAGTTCCTCAAGAGCGCGCCTTCGCTCAAGTTCCTGCCCGATCCCGACGCGCCCGAGATCGCCTTCGCCGGGCGCTCGAACGTGGGCAAGTCGTCGCTGCTGAACGCGCTCACCGGGCGCAAGGCGATCGCCCGCGCCTCGGTGACGCCCGGCCGCACGCAGGAGCTCAACTTCTTCGAAGTGGGTGAGCCGCTGGCCATGCGCCTGGTCGACATGCCCGGCTACGGCTTCGCCAAGGCGCCGCTCAAGGTGGTCGAGAATTGGCGGCGGCTGGTTCGCGATTTCCTGCGCGGTCGCCAGGTGCTCAAGCGGGCGCTGGTGCTGATCGACGCGCGCCACGGGATCAAGCCGGTCGATGCCGAGATGATGGAGATGCTCGATCAGGCGGCGGTGGGCTACCGCATCGTCCTGACCAAGGCGGACAAGATCAAGCCTACCGAGTTGGCCGATGTCCTTGCGCGCACCGAGGCCGAGGCGCGCAAGCATCCCGCCGCGCACCCGCAAGTCCTGGCGACGTCGGCCGAGACCAAGGCCGGGATCGAGGCGCTGCGCGCCGCCGTGCTGGCCGACGCGGAGATCTGATCGCTTCGCGCCGGCGGCTTTTGTGGGGTGCGTCGCGCCATCGATTGCCGACCCGTGCGGCAGATGGCATTCCTTTCCCAAACAGGAGAGAGCGATGACCGAAGCGCAGACCCTCGATTCCATCCGTGTCGAGTTCGCCGATGCGCCGGATAACGTGCCCAAGGATCGGATCGTCGATCTCTCGTTCGCGATGGGCGGGGTGCCCAACGACCTCGTCGATCCTTACGCGCCGTGCGACTGGCTCACCGGGCCGGACATTCCGCCGCTGCTCTACAACGTCCCTGCCAACGCGGGGCTCGGCGCGGCGGCGGGCATGGGCACGCGCGGCAGTTGGGTGGTCACGCGCTACAAGGACATCGAGCGGGTCTACACCGATAACGAATTCTTCTCGAACAAGGGTACCGCCGAGTTCCAGCGCCTGATCGGCGAGACCTTTCCGTCGATCCCGCTGGCGATCGACCCGCCCGAGCACCAGAAGTACCGCCAGTTCCTGGTCCCCTGGTTCGCGCCCGCGCGGCTCAACAAGATGGACGGCCAGATCCGCGGCGTCGTGCGCGAGATGATGGACGAGTTCGTCGACAAGGGCGAAGTCGACATGGCCTGGGATTTCGGCCGGGTCTATCCGGTTCGCATCTTCATGGGCCTGATGGGCTTCCCGCCCGCGATGTTCGAGCAGTTCCTCGACTGGGAATGGAACATCCTCCACTCGGGCAGCCTCGAGACGATGCAGGCGGCGATGCGCGGCGTACTCGGCTTCCTGCGCGGCTTCATTGCCGAGAAGGAGGCCAACCCCGACGAGCACCTCACCTCGTACATCGTCCACGGCCAGATCGCCGGGCGGCCGCTGACCGAGGACGAGAAGATCGGCATCGTCTGGTTCCTGTGGCTGGGCGGGCTCGACACCGTCGCGGCGACGATCAGCCAGATGTTCCGCCGCATGGCGCTCCAGCCCGAGATCCAGAACCAGATCCGCGAGAACCCCGCGCTGATCAACACCGCGGTCGAAGAGTTCCTGCGTACGCAGCCGATCCTCAGCTCGGGCCGCCGTGCGACCAAGGACTTCGAATGGCACGGGGTGCAGATCAAGGCGGGCGATCCGCTCCAATGTCTCAACCCGGCGGGCAACTTCGACCCAACCGTCTTCGCCAATCCGCGCACGTTCGATCCGGCGCGCAAGCCCAACCGCCATTTCACCTTCATCGCCGGCGTCCACCTCTGTCTGGGCGCTCCGCTGGCCCGCCGCGAGCTGCGCATCCTGCTCGAGGAATGGTTCCAGCGCGTGCCTGAGTTCCGCGTGAAGCCTGGCGCCGACACCGAGGTGTTCCCCGGCCTGATGTCGATCCGCAACCTGCCGCTGGTGTGGGACGTGAAGTAGGCAGGCGCTCGGCTCCCCTGTCCGGCGCCGGTCGGATAGGGGAGGGTCGCATCGGCGTGCCTGTTCATGCTCGACAGGCAGATGCTGAATGCCTAGCCTCGCGGCCATGAAGCTCATCATCGGCAACAAGAACTATTCGAGCTGGTCGCTGCGCGGCTGGCTCGCCTGCAAGCAGTCGGGCCTCGCCTTCGAGGAGATGACCGTCCCGCTCTATGGCGACGACTGGGAAGAGCGCAAACGCCAGCGCGACGACATCGCGCCGTCCTCGGGCAAAGTGCCGGTGCTATGGGACGACGACGCGGTGGTGTGGGACAGCCTGGCGATCATCGAGTACCTCGCCGACAAGGTCGGCCGCGATCGCTTCTGGCCCAAAGCCGACGACGCGCGCGCGATGGCGCGCTCGATGGTCGCGGAGATGCATTCGGGCTATCTGGCGCTGCGCCGGCAATTGCCGATGAACATCCGCCGCCACGTGACCGGCGTGGAGATCGACGACGACGCGCGCGCCGATATCCTGCGCATCCTCACGCTCTGGGCCGAGGCGCGGGCGCGCTTCGGCCACGGCGGACCGTTCCTGTTCGGCAGCTTCAGCGCCCCCGACATCATTTATGCGCCGGTGGTCAGCCGCTTCCTCACGTACGGCGTCGGTGTGCCGGGCTTCGCCGTCGCCTATATGCAGGCGGTGTGGGAGCATGAATGGCTTCAGCAGTGGGTCCAGGCGGCCGAGGCCGAGGAGTGGACGCTCGAGCAGTACGAGGCGCCGGCGGGTGCGTGATTCCTAGGCTGGCGTTCGCGGATACTCGGTGCCGTCCTTGCGAACATAGCGGTTGTCGGCGGTGAACATCATGTCGATGTCCGAATAGCCGCCGCCGGTGCGGAGCCCGCCGCTGACGACGACGAAACAGCAGTCCTCGGCGCTCTCGTTGCGCAAGTGGTGGCCGTTCGCCACGCCTTTCGGCCAGGCGCAGACGTCTCCGGGCCGCAGGGTCGTGGCGCCTTGGTCCTCGACCAGAACCGCCTCTCCTGCGAGCATGACGAGGAATTCGTCTTCGCCGTCGTGCCAATGGCGCTGCGACGACCAGGCGCCGGGCCTCAGCACGACGTGGCTGACACCGAAATCGGCCAGCCCGCTCGCGGGCGCCAGTCGGCGATACCAGCGGCCGGCGACCTGGGCCGCATGCTCCGGCGGATAACCCGTGGTGTTGACCTGCGGGATCGCTTCCAGATCGAGCTTGGGCATCTACCTCTCCACCTTGTGTCCCGCCAGCTTAGCCCATATGCCCAGCGCCACACATGCATGAAATCGCCGACGTTACCCAGCTCGCCAAGGCGTTGATCGCCGCCCCCAGCGTCACCCCGGCGACGGGGCTTGTGTTCGATTGCCTGGAGGCGCAGCTCGCGCCGCTGGGCTTCGCGGTCGATCGCTTCGTCGCCGGGACGGCGCCAGACGGGCCGGTCGAGAATCTGCTCGCGATCCGCCAGGGGCCGTCGGGCAGCCGCCATTTCGCCTTCGCGGGGCATCTCGACGTCGTGCCGCCGGGCGAGGGCTGGACTTCGGCACCGTTCGCACCGGAGCAAAGGGGCGAGCTTCTTTACGGCCGCGGTGCGGTCGACATGAAGGGTTCGATCGCGGCGATGGTCGCGGCGGTGGCCGAGATCCCGGCGGAGACGGGCACGATCAGTTTCGTCATCACCGGCGACGAGGAGGGTCCGGCGAAGTACGGCACGCTGGCGCTGATCGACCGCATGCGCGCGGTCGGCGCGATCCCCGATGTCTGCCTGGTGGGCGAGCCGACGTCGGTGCATCGCCTCGGCGACATGATGAAGATCGGCCGGCGCGGCTCGGTCAACATATGGCTCACGGTCGAAGGCGCGCAAGGACATGTCGCCTATCCGCAACTGGCGGACAATCCGGCGCCCAGGCTCGTCGCCCTACTCGCCGAGCTCGACGCCATCGAATTCGACGCGGGCACCGACTGGTTCCAGCCGTCGAACCTCGAGATCACCGACATCGGAATCGGCAATCCAGCGACCAACGTGATCCCCGCGAAAGCGACCGCGCGCATCTCGATCCGCTTTAACGACCGGCACACCGGCGCCA
>DASVMK010000232.1:0-33201 GCA_036384395.1 Novosphingobium sp. | reverse complement strand
CGAGGATTTCGTGACCGGCCGCTGGGCGCGGGACCACGCCTTCGGCGCCACCGCCGACGGGCTTTCGCTCGCCGCCTACGAAGCGCCGGCGCGCGCGGCGGCGGCGGCGGTGCGCGACATGCTCGCGCAGGCGGCGGCGGCGCGCTGGGACATCGACTGGCGCGAATGCCGCGTGGGCGTGGGCCTGGTCACGCACGGCAAACATCGGCTGCCGTTCGGTGCGCTGGCGGCCGAGGCGGCAGGGTTCGATCCGCCCGCGCCGCCCGCGTTGCGCCCGCCCGCGCACGAGCGTTCGGGTGCGCCCTTGCGGTTCCCCCGGCTCGACCTGCCGGCCAAGGTCGATGGCAGCTTTTCCTTCGCCGGCGACGTGCGCTTGCCCGGCATGGTCCACGCCGCGATCCGCCACGGCCCGCTGGGTGAGGCGGAACTGGCGAGCCATGACCGCGCCGCCGCCAGGGGCACGCCGGGACTGATCCGCGTTGTCACGCACAAGCGCTGGCTGGCGGCGGTGGCGAGCGACTGGTGGGCGGCCGAGCGCGCGCTCGACGCAATGCGCCCGCGCTTCACCGCCCGCGGTAAGCCCGAGAGCACGCGGATCGAAGCCGCGCTCGACCGCGCGGTGCGCGGCGGCGCGGCGACCCGCCTGGCCGAGCGCGGCGATGCCGAGGCCCTGGCGCAAGGCCCCTTCGCGCTGGCGCTGCGCTATGACGTTGCGCCCGCGCTCCATGCCACGCTCGAGACCGCGAGCGCCACCGCGCGGTTCGAGGACGGCCGGCTCGAACTGTGGCTCGCCAGCCAGGCGCCCGAGCAGGCGCGCCGCCGGGTGGCCGAGGCGCTCGACATGGCGCTGGCCGACGTGGTGCTCTATCCGATGCCGGCAGGCGGCAGCTTCGACCGCCGGCTGGAGCACGACCACGCGGTCGAGGCGGCGCTGATCGCGCGCGCGGTCGGCCGCCCGGTGCAACTCACCTGGTCGCGCTGGCAGGAGCACCTTGCCGGCCTGCCGCGCACGCCCGTCACCGCCGTGATGGCCGCCAAGACCGGGCCGGCGGGTGAGATCACCGGCTGGAAGGCCCGGCTGGCGCTCCCCGCGAGCGCGCGGGAATTCGGCCGCCGGCTGTTCGGCGGCGAACCGGCCTGGCAGGCGCGGGACGCGCAAGATGGCTTCGATCCGCTGGCGCTCGAAGGCGCGGTGCCGCCCTATACGATCCCCGACATGGTGATCGAGCACGTCCCAGCCGCGATCGGCCTGCCCACCGCCCGGCTGCGCGGCAACGCCCACGGCTACACCGCGTTCTTCACCGAATGCTTCGTCGACGAGCTCGCCGTGCAGGCCCGGCGCGAGCCGCTCGCCTTCCGCATGGCGATGCTGGGGAAGGACCCGCGCCTCGCCGAATGCCTGCAGCGCGCCGCCAGGCTCGCCAACTGGGACGGCGGCGAGGAGGGCACCGGCCAGGGCATCGCCTGCCATGTCATTCAGGAGGGCCGGATCGCCGTCGTCGCCACCGCCCGCCGCGACGCGCTCGGCGTCCGGGTCGACCGCATCTGCGCGGTCGCCGACATCGGCCGGATCGTCAATCTCGACGTGGCCCGCCAGCAGATCGAGGGCGGGCTGGTCTTCGGCCTCGGCCTTGCGCTCGGCGCCAGCACCGACTACGCCGAGGGCCTGCCCACCAACGGCCGCCTCTCCACGCTCACGCTGCCCCGCCTCGCCGATTGCCCGAGCATCGAGGTCGGCTTCGTCGACAGCGACGCCGCGCCCGCCGATCCGGGCGAACTGGGCGTCGCCGCGGTCGCTCCGGCGATCGCCAACGCGCTGTTCTCGGCGACCGGCGTGCGCTTCCGTAAATTGCCACTCTTGTCGGAGGACGTGTGATGCCGCCTGAGGGACATCCGGCGATAGCTGAGGGGCGCGTCGGGGTGCTGCTCGTCAACCTCGGCACCCCCGATGCGCCGACGCCGGCGGCGGTGAAGCGCTACCTTAAGGAATTCCTCTCCGACCGCCGCGTCGTCGAGATTCCGCCGCTGCTCTGGCAGCCGATCCTGCGCGGGGTGATCCTCAACACGCGCCCCAAGAAGTCGGCGCACGCCTATGAACAGGTGTGGACCCCCGAAGGCTCGCCGCTCGCCGCGATCACCGCGGCGCAGGCCAGTGCGTTGCAGGCGCGGCTCGGCGAGGCGGTTCGCGTCGGCTGGGCGATGCGCTACGGCAACCCGGCGATCGCGACCGAGCTCGCGCGGCTCAAGGCCGAAGGGTGCGAGCGCATCCTCTTCGCGCCGCTCTATCCGCAGTATTCGGGCGCCACCACCGCGAGCGCGATCGACGCGCTGGGCCAGGCGCTCGCGGCGATGCGCTGGCAACCGGCGATCCGCACGCTGCCGCCCTACCACGACGATCCGCTGCACATCGCCGCGCTGAAGCACGACATCGCCCGTCAGCTCGCCGCGCTGCCGTTCGATCCGCAAGTCCTGCTGCTGAGTTTTCACGGCATGCCCGAGCGCACGCTGCACCTGGGCGATCCCTACCACTGCCAGTGCCGCAAGACCGCGCGGCTGCTGGCAGAGGCGCTGAAGGGCGAGCGGCCCGGCCTGCGGATCGAGACCAGCTTCCAGTCGCGCTTCGGCCGCGCAAAATGGCTTGAGCCGGCGACCGACGCGGTACTCGCCGCCGAAGCCCCGCGCGGCACCCGCCGCCTCGCCATCGCCGCGCCGGGCTTCTCCGCCGATTGCCTGGAAACCCGCGAGGAACTGGCGATCCGCGGGCGCGAGCAGTTCCTCGGCGCCGGCGGCGAGCATTTCGCCGCGCTCGACTGCCTCAACGCCGGCGAGGCGGGGATGGCGATGCTCGAAGCGCTGGTCCGCCGCGAGCTGGCGGGGTGGGTCTGAAAGCTCAATCGGACGGGGTGTTCTTCGTCAAAAATCCACCGCGATCCCGTTCCTCTCCCAGTCGCCATAGCGGGTGGGGGACATCGCCTCGGTCTCCTCGGCCGGCGCGGGCGAGGGGGCGGGGTCGTTGCTCCAGTGCGCCGGCTTCTTGAACGAGGCGGGCCGCTGGGTCGCGCGCGCGAAAGAGGAGGAAGGTGTATTCTCGGTCATGCCGCCAAGATGGTCGCGCTGGCCCCGCAATGCAATCGGCGATAGGGGCGGGCGCATGGACATTCACCAGGAGATTCCGGGCCTCCCCGCCCGCCGCGCCGCGTTGCGCCTGCTCGATGCCGTGCTGCGCCGGGGCGAGACGCTCGACCAGGCCACCCACAACGCGGTGCAGGCGGTTCCCGGCGAGGCCGACAAGGCGCTCGCCCGCGCCATCGCCGCCGAGGCGCTGCGCTGGCTGACCGATCTCGACGGCCTGATCGACAGCGCCACCCGCCAGGCGTTGCCCGACGACGCCAAGCCGCGCGCGGTTCTGCGGCTGATGCTGGCGCAATGGCTGCGGCTGGACACGCCGCCGCATGCGGTGATCGCCACCGGCCTGCCGCTGCTCGTGGGCGGGCCCCGGCGGCTGGCGCACGGCGTGTTCTCGACGCTGGTCAAGCGCGCGGCGACGCTGCCCGCGGCGCCGACGCTGCCAGCCGAAGTAGTGGCCCGCTGGGGCATGCGAGCGGGCCCGATCGCCGCCGCGCTCGCTACGCCGCCGCCGCTCGACCTCAGCTTGCGCGATCCGGCGGAAACCGATCGTTGGGCCGAGGCGCTCGGCGGCCTCTCGCTGCTCCCCGGCCATGTCCGCGTACCGCGCGGGCAGGCGGTGGAGAGCCTCGCCGGCTTCGCCGAAGGCGCCTGGTGGGTGCAGGATCTCGCCGCCGGTCTGCCCGCACGCTTGCTGGGCGCGGGCGAAGGGCGCCGCGTGCTCGACCTCTGCGCCGCGCCCGGCGGCAAGACGCTGCAGCTCGCCGCCGCCGGCTGGCAGGTGACCGCGCTCGATATCAGCGCCAAGCGGCTCGATCGCCTGCGCGCCAACCTGGCCCGCACCGGCCTGTCCGCCGAGATCGTCGCCGCCGACGCGCTCGCATGGCAGCCGTCCGCGCCGTTCGACGCGGTGCTGCTCGACGCGCCGTGCACCGCCACCGGCACGTGCCGCCGCCACCCCGACGTGCTCCACCGCATCGGCCCCGCCCAGATCGCCGAAATGGCCGAGCTACAAGCCCGCCTGCTCGCCCGCGCCGCCACCTGGCTCGCGCCGGGCGGCCGACTGGTCTATGCCGTCTGCTCGCTCGAGCCCGAGGAAGGCGAGGCCCAGGCCGCGCGCGTCGCGCTCGCCCCCGATCCGATCGCGCTCGATGGCTTCGCCGCCACGCCCGAAGGCTGGCTGCGCACCGATCCGGGCCTGATCGAGGGTGGCCTGGACGGCTTCTTCATCGCCCGCTGGCGGAGCTGACGGCCGCCGGCTCTGTGACCGGCCGGCGCCTCTGAACCGGCGGCCCGGGCATCGGCAGTTGTATTTCGGGCGGAACTGTCTATATGGGTGTTCGCTAACGTCGCCTGCGACGGAACTTTTCGGCCCAGCCGCATCTCGTTTCCATCTCACGCTACTTTGCTCCGCCGACACATCGTCGCGCGGACCACTCTTCGTTTTCTCGTGAAAGGAACGACCATGCCGGTAGGCACCGTGAAATTCTTCAACACCGACAAGGGTTATGGCTTCATCGCCCCCGAAGACGGCGGCTCGGACAGCTTCGTCCACATCAGCGCCGTCGAGCGCGCCGGCCTGGCCACCTTGAACAAGGACCAGCGCGTGCGCTACGAGGTCGAGACCGATCGCCGGGGCAAGGCATCCGCGGTCAACCTCGAGGTCGTCTGACTCGATGGCCAAGGAAGAGCTTCTCACGCTCGAAGGCCAGATCGATGAAATTCTCCCGGACGGTCGCTTCGGCGTCGTCCTGGAGAACGATCACCGGATCATCGCCTACACCGCGGGCAAGATGCGCAAGTTCCGCATCCGCTCGGTCGTGGGCGATCGGGTGCGCGTCGAAATGACGCCCTACGATCTCACCAAGGGGCGTATCGTCTTCCGCGAACGCGGAAACAGCCCGTCGGGGCCCGTGCGTCGACGCTGAGTCCGCCGCCGCTGAATGCAAACCAAATAGAATGAACATGATCACAAGACATATCGATAAGTATCTGAATTCCCTTCTGACTACCGCTCGTCTCCCCTTGCGCCTCGCCAGGCCGCCGCAGCTTTCCCGCCGCGAGCTTCGCGACGAGGTGCTCCGCATGGTGGGCTGAGCGCCAACCGCGAAAGGCCAAGCGATGGCTGCGACCAACGATTTCTATCGCGAACAGGCCCAGGCCTGCGGCGAGGCGGCCGATCTGGCCGAGCTCGACAACCAGCGTGAGAAGTTCCTCGCCGCCCAGCGCGCCTGGCTCGCGCTCGCCAAGGGCACCGCCGAGGTGGAGGCCCAGCGCGACGCGCGCCTGGCGGAAGCCAAAGCCCGGGCCGACGCGGCCGCGCTTGCGGGCTGACGCGCCTATCGGCGGTCCCAGAGGCCGCCGCGCGGGGGTGCCAAGCGCCCGCCCGATCGCCTAACTTCCCGGTTGCGGTGCCGCGGACCCTTCCGCGGCCGCCGGGAGCCCGGCGATGACCATCACCATCACAGCCTTCGAACGCTCCCCCGATCGCGGGCCCGATTGCGGGCAGGGGCTGGCGCGCGACATGCGCATGCGCGTGCGCTGGGCGCTGAAGGAAGTCGGCCAGCCTTATGCCGTGCGCCTGCTGTCGTTCGCGGCGATGAAGCTGCCCGCGCACCCCGGCCTGCTGCCCGCCGACCCCGACGCCGGCGCCCGCGCCATTTCCTGGATGTTCGCCGCGCCGAGCACGGTCGAGCCGCCGATCGTCGAATGCGAGATCGCCACCTACCTCGAAGGCGACAAGCCCTGGCACGCCCAGCGCCTGCCGCTGATCGACCAGCGCATTCGCGCGCGGCTGAACGAACTCGCCGCGCGCCTCGGCCCGGCCGACTGGCTCGACGGCGATTTCAGCGCCGGCGACCTCTGATGGTCACTATGCTGCGCCGGATCGCGTCGTCGGGCATCCTCGCCGACTACCCTATGCTCGCCGCCTACATCGCCCGCGCCGAGGCGCGTCCTGCGTATCGACGCGCGTTTGCGGATCAACTGGCGGTGTTTGTGGGGAGTGAGGCGGGATGAGGGGGGCGGATTTGGGGTGGGGTCCGGAACAGCGGTAATCTTATAAGTCAAGCGTTTAGCTGCCGTTGGTTCGCTCGACACAGCGACCGCTCCCGACCAATTCCAGCCGGCATGTGAGCCCGCTACGAACGGCGGCTCGCAGGGAAATCGGCCATTCGGGTGTTTTCGAGCTGCTAGGCGGAAAGCGCTGCAGCTGGTTAGCGCAGGCTTGGGATGATGTGTGCCTCTCGCTTGTTGCGGTCGGCGCCATTCGCCTCCAGAGCAGCTTCTCAGTCGGTCGAAGGGATTATTCATGCTGCGTTCCCTGTGTTTCGCCGCCCTCGCAGGCTTGATCTTCGTCAGCCGCCCCGTGGCGGCTCAGGCTCCGGAGGGCACCTACCGCTTCGAGCCGCGACCTTATTCCGCGGACATGACGGTCGGGGAGCTTTTGGAGAACCCCAGCACGCGCGCCGTGGTGCTGGCGCACATTCCCGCCTTCGCCTCCTTGCCGATCGACGCCGTCGCCAGAAGGCCGCTACGCGCCGTGCGTCCGCTGGCCCCGCAGGTGGTGAGCGCCGAGGCGCTGGCGCGCGTCGATGCCGACCTGCGCAAGCTGCCGCCGAGCGCCGAGGCCGTTCAGGCTGCGCGCCGCGCCGAGTCTGAAGCCGCCGCCGCGGTACTCGATCCGGCCCAGCCGTGGATCACAGCGCGCGAAGCGCTCATGGCCGATTACGAGCGTCGGCCGATTACTCTTCAGTTTCGCCGCGAGCTCGAACTGCCGGCCAAGCTTCGCAAGCTTGAGGTCCAGGTCAGCGCCGACAATCGCTTCGTGCTCTACGTCAACGGGCAACGCGTCGCCGCCGGCCCCTCACGCGGCGACCTGCTGCACTGGCGCTACACGACGATTGATCTTGCCCCCTACCTTCGCGCGGGGCGCAACATCATTGCGGCTGAAGTATGGAACGAAGGCGAGTTCGCGCCGCTCGCCCAGGTTTCCGCCGGCCACACCGGGTTCATGCTGCGGGCGGTCGACGAGGGTTTTCGGACGATCGACACGGGTCCGTCCTGGCGGGTGCGGCTGGACAGATCCCGTTCGGTGGCCAACGGCCTGATGCAGGTAGCCGGGGCCGTCGGTCGAACCTACTACGTCGCCGGGGCTCCCGAAACGTTAGACGGCCGCGCGGTGGTCGCGAACTGGATGGCCGCGACCACCACTGTGAACGGCTGGGTCGCTCCCGTGGCGGCAGTGACGAAGGGCGAGAAGCAACGCAGGCTCGTGGCCGACACGCTGCCGCCGATGCGCTACAAGCTGATCCCGAGCGGCAAGGTGGTGCGCTCCTCGCGTGCGGATCTCGCGGCCTTCCCGGCGCGTCGGGTGACCGTTCCGGCCAATACGGAGGCCACGCTGCTGATCGACGCCGGGCGGGTGCTGGCCGCCTATCCGGTGTTGCGGACCAGCGCCGGCGCCGCCGCCACGGTCTCCCTGACCTACACCGAGGCGCTTTATGATCCCGCCCGCAAGCCTGGGGGAGCATCCCCGGGCAAGGAAGCGTGGCCGCGATTTGCCGACCGCTCCACCGTGGCCGACGGACTGGCTCTCGGCCTCACCGACAATTTCCAGCTCGCCGGCGGTGCGGAACGCTTCGCACCGCTATGGTGGCGGGCGTGGCGCTTCGTCGAGGTCAAGGTCAAGACAGGGGCCGAGCCGGTAGTACTCGAAGCGCTTGAGACCTATGAAACGGGATACCCGTTCCAGCAGCGCGGCTACTTCCGCAGCAACGACCCGGAGCTCAACAAGGTGTGGGAGATCGGCTGGCGGACGGGGCTGGTCGACGCGCACGAGACCTACCAGGACACCGCCTACTGGGAGCAGCTGCAGTACATCGGCGACACCCGCATACAGGCGCTGCTGTCCTACGACGTCGCGGGCGACCCCCGCCTGGCCGAGCAGGCGATCCGCGCCTACGACCACAGCCGTGTGGTCGACGGTCTTCCCCAGTCGGCCTGGCCGTCGAGCGGCACCAACTCGATCCCGCCGTTCGCGCTGCTGTGGATCGGCATGCTCCACGATTACTGGATGCGTCACCCCGATCCAACCGTCCTGCGCGAGTCGCTGCCGGGAATGCGCTCGGTGCTTGAGTGGTATCGCGGCTACGTTCGCGACAATGGGATGGTGCGCGCGACCCCCGGTTGGCGGTTCGTCGACTGGCGGCCCGGGCTCGACGGCGACAACCAGGAGCGCAGCGGCAAGGGACCGGATAGCTGCGTGATCTCGCTGCAGTTCGTGGGAGCGTTGCAGGAAGCCGCCGATCTTGAGCAGGCGCTCGGCGAGGCGGGGCGTGCGTCAGAAAACCGTGCATTGGCGGCAAAGGTCGGCGAGGGCGTCCGCAGCCAGTGCTGGGATCAGGGCAAAGGGCTGTTCGCCAATACTCCCGAGAAAACCAGCTTCAGCCAGCACGCCAACGTTCTCGCCGTGCTCCACGACGTCGCACCGAAGGAGCAGCAGGCAGCGATGCTCGACCGCGTCACGGTCCGTAAACATGGCATCGATGCGCCGGCGGGGATTACCGGCACCACTTATTACTTCTCATTCTATCTTGCTAAGGCCCTTGCTCATGCCGGTCTGGCCGAGCGCTACCCCGAGCTTATGGAGACCTGGCGGCAGATGGCCCGGCAGAACTTCACGACCTGGCCGGAGAACCCGGACCCAAGCCGGTCGGACAGCCATGCTTGGAGCGCCCACCCGACCTCCGGCCTGCTGACCTACGTTGCCGGCATCGAGCCGGCCGCGCCGGGCTTCGCTCGCGTGTCGGTGACGCCGCACCTCGGCAAGCTGACAATGCTCGAGGCGGCAATCGTCCACCCCGAGGGCCTGGTCGTGACCAGCTACGTCGTGCAGGGCGGCAAGCTGTCGGCCAGGATCGACCTTCCGCTGGGGGTCACCGGCACGTTCAACGCCGGAGGCAAGCAGTGGCCGCTACATCCAGGCCGCAATCGTATCAACGTCGCCGCCGACCAGCCCGGAACATGACGCCGTTGGCGTAAGCCTTATCGCAATTGTGTCGTTCCGCGCCTGATGGGATCGTCCGAGCGCTGCCGTCCTTCACGCTGCGCACTCGTCCGAGTGGCGGTTCGGACGCGATCGGGAGCAAGGAGACGATCGTCGGTTGCCGATCTCGCGGGCTACCTTTCGCTCTTGATCGCCAGATAGTTGAGGTCACCACCTCGCGGCACGAGCACCTGATGCGGCAAGCCTGCGGGGATCCAGAGAACGTCGCCCGGCCCCACCTCGAACCGCGCGGCGCCGGTGATGGTGCCGCCGCGCCACTCACCGGCCGTGGTCTGGCGATTGCCCGCCACCGTTCCTCCGATCAGGACCGTTGCCCGTCCCGATCGCACGACGAACAGGTCGTTCAGGCGATCATGGATTTCGGCTTCCCCGTCTCTGGTCCTGCGCAGCACGAGAACGACGGGACCATTCTCACCTGTAGGCACTGTGCCTTTCCCGGTTCCTTGGGTGGCCGTGGCCACCATGCGATCCAGTTCGGCAGCGGAAAGCTTGACCGGGGTCCGAGGTTCGGCCGCACCTGCTGCGGCTGGCAGAGCGGCAAGCGCCACCAAAACGAGCGACTTCCGGAACCTCATGTCACGTCTCCTAGCCTCGGCATACTCGCTCAGCAAACACCAGCGAACGCCCGCTCGTCAACGCCGCCGCACCAACTCTCTCTTCGGCGGCCCGGTTGTTTCCAAGCGCGCTCCTCTCGTCTAGCAAGGACCGGGGGCGCGGGGCTGCGCACGTCGCGAAGGTTTGGGGGACACAGGATGGTCAGGTTGATCGCCACGCTGCTTGCGTTTTTGCTGCTGAGCACCGAAGCTTTGGCCCAGAGCGTCTACATCGCCCGCGACGCCTCGCTCCCCGAATCCAAGTATGCGTCGCGCCGTCTCTCGCAGGCGCTGGAGTCGCGGGGGCTCTCTGTCGTGGCGACGCCGCGCAGGTACGACTACCTGATCAGCCTCGCGGTCAACGATCACCGCCTGGAGAAGGAGGCGTTCGCGATCGTCCCCGAAGGCCGCGCGCTGACCGTCTATGGCGGCGATCCGCGCGGCATGATCTACGGCGCGCTTGCCCTGGCCGAGGACGTGCGCAACGGCATCGCCCTCGGTGACGTCAAGGCGCGCACCGAGCAGGCGCGGCTGCCGTTCCGCGCCATCAAGCACAACCTGCCGTGGGACAGCTATCGTTCCAGCCAGGCTCTCGACCAGCACACCGCGGCGACCAAGGACCTGACTTACTGGGAAGCGTTCCTCGACATGATGGTCGACAATCGCTTCAATGCGCTGACCTTGTGGAACCTCCACCCGTGGAACTACATGATCCGGCCGCGCAACTTCCCCGAGGCGAGCCCGTTCAGCGACAAGGAGCTAGCAAGCTGGCGGCACCTTCACCGGGGCATCTTCCGCATGGCGAAGGAGCGCGGGATCGATACCTACCTGGTGCCGTGGAATATCTTCGTCAGCAAGGAGTTCGCCCAGGCCCACAACGTGGGACTCAAGAATGTCTACCCCTACTACAACACCACCGGCGACACGTCTGAGCTGATCAGGCGTTATGTCCGCGAGAGCGTGGCGCAGACCCTGGAGGAATACCCCGATCTGACCGGCATGGGCTTGTCGCACTCCGAAGGCATGGCCGGAATGACCGCCGAGGCGCGGCAGGAGTGGATCGACGACACTTACGTCGCGGCGATGCGGTCGCTGAAACGGCCGGTGAAGATCATCGAGAAGCTGCCGTCCTCGTCGGGGCTGGAAATGGGCGGATCGACCAGCCGCGAAACCGAGCTTCTCACCCGCAGGACGCTGGAAGCGATCGACTTCGCCGATGGCCCGGTCTGGCTGGCGGGGAAGTTCAACTGGTCGCACGGCCATTCCACCCCCACCCTGGTCGGGGTGCATGGCGGCGGACTGGGCGACACCTACTTCAAGCCCGAGCCCAAGAGCTACAAGTTCACCTGGATCGTGCGGAACGAAGACTTCTTTGCGTTGCGCTGGGGTGTTCCTTCATTCGTGCGAGAGCATATCCAGAAGAACGGCACTCAGAGCTACATGGGTGGCTACATCATCGGTAGCGAGACCTACATTCCCGCGCTGGACTACTTCACCGCCGTTAAAACCGGGACGAACTGGCACTATGCGTTTGAACGGCAATGGCTGTTTTACAAGCTATGGGGCCGGCTGCTCTATGATCCGGCGACGCCGGACACGGTGTTCGCCGAGGAGTTCGTTCGGCGTTACGGTCCGAAGGGCGGTGACCTGCTGCGCGCCTACGAGCTGGCTTCCCGGACGCCGCTGCGCCTCGCCTCGCTGTTCGCGTCGACTTGGGACCACACCCTCTACAGCGAAGGGTTCATGTGGCTCGACGAGAAGCAGGAAGTGCCGAAGATGGCCTACATCTCGGTGGACAGCCTGATCAAGCAGAAGGTCCTTGACCCTGCTTACGTCAACATCGCCGACTACGTCGCCGGGCGCGCCAAGGGACAGGCGTTCGCGGCCGACCGGGTGACGCCGCCGGTCCTGGCGGACCGGATCGAGGCGGATTGCCGCGAGGCCCTTCGGCTGGCCGACGGGATCGCCCCTGGCGGCAACGTCGCGCTGATGTACGAAGTGGCCGACGTGAAGACGTGGTCGCACCTCGGCCTGCACTTGGCAGAGAAGCTGCGCGGCGGGGTCGCTCTGCAAACCTATCGCCAGTCGGGCGGCGAGGAGAACAAGGCCCGTGCGATCCGCCACATGGAGAACGCCCTGGCGCAGTGGGACGAGGTGGTCCGCGTCACCCGACCGATCTACCGGGACATGGTTCTGACCCACAACATCGGCTACAGCGCGACGTTGCAGCCGGATTCCCCGTTTCACTGGGCTCTGATCCGACCGCAGGTCGCCAACGACCTGGAAACGGCCCGGAATGCGACGGCAAGGAGCGCTGGTGCACAAGCGAGTAGCTTGTCGGTCGAGGCCGACACCGTGAAGTCGTTGCCGTGACCGCTCCAGCAGGACGAGGGTGCGTGACTTCAAGGGCGCGGAACCGATCGCCGGAACAACGCGCCCGCAGCCGGCGGGTCCGCCCCGACATCGTACGGGAAGAGATGTGCTGATGCTGCGGCCGGACGTTCTCGTGACCGCGCCCCTGTTATCCTCCGCCATGGAGGCGCTTGCGTCGCGCTTCACGCTGCACCGGCTATGGGATTCCGGCGACGAGGCCTCCGTTCTCGCAGCCGTCGGTTCGCGGGTTCGCGGCATGGCAACCTCCACGGTGTTCGGCCGCGTCGACGATCGGCTGCTTGATCGCCTTCCCGCGCTCGAGATCATAGCCAGCTTCGGCGTGGGGTATGACAACGTCGACGTCCGGTCCGCGGCGGCGCGCGGCATCGTGGTGACCAATACGCCCGGCGTGCTCGACGATGAGACCGCGGATCTGGCGATCGGTCTTCTGCTGGCGACCCTTCGACAGATTCCACAGGCGGACCGGTTTGTGCGTGAAGGGCGGTGGCTTGAGGGCAACTTCCCGCTCTCGCCGACGCTGCGCGGGCGCCGCGTCGGCATCCTCGGTCTCGGCAACATCGGCAAAGCGATCGCGCGGCGGCTTCAGGGGTTCGGCGTTCCGATCGGCTACCACGGCCGCTCCGCCCAACCCGACGTACCTTGGCAATATCATCCCACCGTCGCAGGCCTTGCCGAGCAATCCGACGTTCTGATCGTCGTCGTGCCAGGCGGCGATGTCACCCGGCACCTGGTGGGTGGCGAGGTGCTGGCGGCGCTCGGGCCCGACGGCGTACTCATCAACGTATCGCGCGGCAGCGTCGTCGATGAGAGCGCGCTGATCGCGGCGCTGCGCTCGCGAACGATCCTTGCCGCCGGGCTCGATGTCTACGAAGACGAGCCGCGGGTGCCGACGGCGTTGATCGAAATGCCCCACGTCGTGCTTCTGCCGCACGTCGGATCGGCATCGACCCGAACGCGGATGGCGATGGGCCAGCTGCTGGTCGATAATCTCGCGAGCTGGTTCGACCACGGCCGGCCCATCACCCCGGTGCCTGAAACAAGGCGCCTGCCGCCCGCCAGGCCGGCGTAGCGCGGAGCCCTGGGTTTCGTTGCGAAGTGGGCAGATGGGTCACCAGCCAGACGCGGAACGCCTCGAACCGGCCCGAGGCGGCGGTCACGTTGTAGAGCAGCGAGGCGTTGAAGACGATCCATATCACCGGCCACAGCGCGAACGTCGCGCCGGCGGCGATGCTGCTGAACGCCTGCTGCGCCGGCATCCGCCAGACGAGCATGGCCAGCGCCAGCGCCACCACCAGCCCGGCGAGCGACGACTGCCACGCCGGACGCCGCAGCACGCCCAGCAGCACAAGCACGACCGCAATCGGCACCGCAGCGACCAGAAACGACAGCCACAGGTTGCCGGCAACCGGCTCGACGAGCTGGTGGAACATGGTTGGTCGTCAACTCCACTTGCTCGTGCCCGCAGCGGGCCCGGTTGCACGGCACGTCCTTGGGGTTTTTGCCAGATCGCCGAGGAAGGCGTCGCTCATCGCGAGCCGAAGGCGATCTTGGCGGTCAGCCCCAACTCGCGAGGGGCCGTCACCGACACCGAGCGGTACTGCGAAACGAACGAGTTCCCGCCGATGGTGGTGTTTAGCGGCGTTGATCCGATGCTCAGGACCTGCCGCTCTCTGAGGATGTTCTTGCCGAATATCGTCACCTCCCAGGCCCCGTCCTTGTCGCGGATACCGGCGTAGAGGTTGAGCAGACCGAATGCGCCCACCTGGTCGAATGGACTGTCGATGTCGCCTTGGGTCTTGCCGCGAATGACCGCCAGACCACGGACAAATCCGTCGGTGGTGTCGGTCACGTCGAATCCGAACTCGGATTGAACGTTGGCGTTGAACTTGGGGGTGGTGAGGACCGGCCGGTTCACCCCGGTGCAAACCGCGAGCGTTTCGCCCGGGTTCCCCGAAGCGGCCGCAGCCGCCCTGATCTGCGCCACCGTCGGGATGAACGGAACGCCTGCGGCGGTGAAATATGGGTTGCAGGCGATGGTGCCGTTCTTGATCTTGCCGTCGGAGAAGCTGGCATTTCCGCTGATACTCCAGCGGTCGAGGATCTGGAACGAGGCCTCGCCTTCGATACCCTTGACCGTCACCGGGACTGGCGAGACAAAGTTGAATGTCGAGCGCTCTTCGAGGACTACGTTGTTGGCCAACCGATAGTTGATGAAGTTCACAGCGGTCGGCGCCCGGAAGGGATAGTTCCTGAACTTCTGATAGTAGGCGCTGATGTTGAAACGACCGCGCCCGTCGAGAAACGAGGTCTTTGCGCCGACCTCGTAGGACGTCGACTTCTCCGAGGCGGGAAGCGTGAACGCACGCTCGAGCGGGCTAGGCCCTTCCGTGCCGGTGGGGCCGACCGAGAAGTCGCCCACGACCGGATTGGTGGGGCGGAACGACGTCCCGGTCAGGGCATAGACCATGATGTCGTCGGTGACTTTGTACTTGGCCGAAGCGGTGTAAATCGTCGCGGTGTCCTTGACCCGATCGTCGGTGCGAACGGTCGAATTGGCGACGATCAGCTGGCTGCGCAGCTTGTAGTCGATGTAGCGCAGCCCGCCGGACAGTTCGAGCCGGTCGTCGAAAAGATGCGCGGTCAGATTGCCGAACACCGACTTCTCGGTGATGCGCGCGCGGCGCAGCCGACCGGTACGCGAACCGACGTTGCCCGTCGCAAACGACGCATTTTCACCGACGATGTCGCTCGGGCTGACCGGATGATCGTAGAAGCCCCCGATCACGTAATCGAAGATCCCGGCGATGCGCTCCTCGGAGGCGAGGCGAAGCTCGTGGGACTGCCTCGTCTGGAAACCGTGGGTGCACCCGAAGGGCGCGCCGGTGTTCGGCGTGAACCCGTTCATCCGCGCCTCGTCGCCGCACACGTTGGCGAAATTGGCCGGAGCGATGAACTGGCGCGCGACGATGTTGACCCGCGGCGGGGCGAATTGGTCACCGGCGTCCGAGGGCGACGAAGCGCCGGTGTCCGACTTGGTGTAGGAACCGACGTAGCTGAGCTTTTGGCCGGCGAAGCGGAAGTCGACATTGCCGATGTAGACGTCGAGGTCCTGGCGATCGTAGCCGCCGACATCGTCGAGCGACAGGCGGTCGAACGGCCTGATGACCGGCGTGAAATCGAAACCGTTGACCACGGTCGCGGTGGGGGTCGTGCCGTCGCCGGGGGCGAACGACCGCGACACCACCTGGGTGTAGTTGTGATCGAGCGAGTGCAAACTTTGGTACATGAAGTTCAACTTCACCCAGTCGGCCGGCTCGAACCGCACGCTGCCCCGAATGGCCTTGGTCCGGCGGTACGGTCCTTCATTGAACTGCGGGAACACTTCCTCCTTGATCGAGTGGACCCGGGTGCCGCGCGAATTGTCGATCACCCCTGCGAGGCGCACGCCGAGCACATCTCGAATGATCGGCAGGTTGAATGCGCCGTCGATCTTGCGGGCGCGGGGGTCGGCAATCGTGCCGTGGAACACCGCGCCGACTTCGTCGAGATCGGGGCGGCGAGCGGTGACCGAAATTGAGCCCGACGGGGCCGCACGGCCGCGCAGCGTTCCTTGCGGACCACGCTGCAACTCGAACTGGCCGAAGTCGAAGGTCGACTGGAACAGGAAGGTCGAGGAGATCGGCGCGTCGTTGAGGTAGAACTCAACCGATGGGTTGTTGCCGCTCGCCTCGGGGACGAACGCGACGCCGCGAACCGTGGCCTGGCTCGAGAAAGCCGAGGTCTGGGACATCGTCAGCCCCGGGACGATGTTCTGAATCTCCTGGAAGTTCCGGAGGTTGAGCTTCTCGACCTGCGCGGCGGTGACGACGTTGACCGTTTGGGGCACGTCCTGCAGCGACTCTTCGCGCCGCCGGGCGGAGACGATGATTTCGTTCGCAGGGGTGAGCCTGCCGGTGTCATCCCTTCGATCATCACCCTCCGGCTCGCTCGTCGGCAGTTCGGTGCCGGTTGCCGGCGTCTCGTCGATGACCTGACCGGTCTGACCATACGCCGGAGCAACCATCGCCGCGGCGCTCACGCCAACACAAAGCCTAAAGTAAATATTGCCCATCGAAACAACTCCTTCCCTGCTTTGTTATTATAATTATTATAATTATTATAAAGTTATTATAACTTATTATAAACTCACTTCCATCCCGTGCCTTAAGCCGATCACCTGACTGTCCCGGCCGGTTCCAGCACGATCAGTTGCAGCGCGTTGGCGGTCAGATCGACGGCGAGGCTGTGGCGGTCGCCGGGTTGCACGACCGAGTCCGACACCTGCTGGAGGTTGGCGGTACCCGGGTTGCCCCAGTAGTTGCTGACCTTGTCGTCGATCCGGTACATCCGCTGGCGCAGGGTCTTGCCCCGAAGGTTCGCCGGCAGCTGCCCCATATCGATCTCGACACGATAGCTCTGCGTGCCGACGTGCTGATAGTTCCAGACCATAACCGCCGCACCGGACCGGTCCTTGGTGGCGATCGCATAGACCCCTGTTCCGTCGGTCAGCGCGTTCGACCGCGCAGTCACCCGCTCGTCCTTGAGCTTCGCCATCATCGCCATGGCGTTGCCGTAGGGCGTGAAAGCGCGCGTCAGGGGTGCCTTGCCGTCCTGCCCGGCGCGGGTGACGAGCTGGTCTTTACGCTCCTCGGTGGAGTGGCGCAGGACCCAGTTGAACGGCACCACGCCCGGGCTTTCCATATACCAGTAATGCAGCGACGGCACGCCGGCCGCGCCGATGAGGTAGTCGGGCCTGGGATCGTCCTTGTGGTCGAACGAGGGGCCGGGATAAATCCCGGTCTCGGTGATGAATGCGGGGATGCGGGTGTCGAGCCCTCGGCTGCGCAGCTCCGCATCGAGTTGCGCCCGCTCCTTGGCGACTTCGCTCGGGTCGAACTTGTAGAAGTGGTAGGCGCGCGGTCCGCCGGTGTCGCCGGTGCCCGCAGGGAAACGGCCGTAGCCGTGCCACGAGATGAAATCGAGCCGCTTCTCGGAAGACGGATCGGCCTTGTAGCGGTCGAGGAAGGCGCGGAGCCATTCCTCGTTGTACTGCATGTACCCTTGCCCGCCGACTTGCAGCGGGACCCTGGGCTTGAGCTCGCGGTTGATCTCGTTGACCGCCTCGTAGTACTGGATGTAGTAGTCGTACAACGATGACGGGGTTAGAACTTTGGCCAGGTTGTGATCTGGCTCATTAAAGGCCTCGATATATTTGATTTGTGGGAATCGCTCTTTCATGTCCCGCATGATCTTTTTGATCACAGGCCTGATCTGTGCCGGGGTCCACTTGTCGTCGCGGATCAGGGCGCGCGTATCCATGACCAACAGCAGGTTGTCCGACAACCGGCCCACGTCCGCCAGGTAGTCGGGTATCGTTCCGTAATCGTACACGCCGGTCTTCGGATTGTAGACCAGATGGGCATCGATCCACACCTTGTAGGTGTTTCCATGCAGTCCGTTCTCGTTGAAGAACTGGACGTCGGCGTCGCGCTGTTCAACCCAGCGGGTTGCCCGGCTGAGATTGTTGTACCGCTCAGGGTGGAGGAACGGCCCGCGCGCCTGGCCGAAGTCGACCGTGACCACCGCGTCACGCATCGCCGGTGCAGGCGCCATGGCCTGCTGCGCACTGGCGGCGACGCCGAGGGCAGCCGTCAACATTCCTGTAACGAACATCCTCGTCGGCAGATTGTCGAGCACAATGATCTCCTCTCAACTTCCTGCGTGAAGCGGGGGTGATCGCGAGCACCGGCCGTTCTTACGCTGTGCTTACATTTCCTTTCGCCAAGCTCATATTGTCAAGGGCGATGGGAACCCTGTTCCCCGGATAGCTGCGCCGGCGCCCTCGCGATGGCGGCGGCTTAGGGTTCCACGGTGGGCCCGGATTGCCCGGTTCGCGATGGAGGGGCCCAGCCCGGTTCCGTTGTGGCAGAGCCGGAGTCGCCATGTCCCCGGCGTTCAGGGGGTTGTGCCGCCGCGGATCTCGCCGAGCAAGCTGGCGCGCTGGCGGTCGACAATACGGTTGAAGACGCCATCGTCGCCCAGCGCACGCGCCAGGACGATCGCGCCCTGGATCCCGGACACCGCCTCTTCGGCCAACGGCGCGGCCCACGCGGCGGGAACGCCCGCAACTTCGAGACAATGGGCAAGTGCCGCTATCCAGCGGCTGAAATAGCCGTTGATCGTCGCCGCGAACGCTTCACCGCTGGTGTTGAGGCCGAGCGCACCGACGAGGCAGACCCGCCGCCCAGAGCGGAAATATGCCGTCGCCCCTTCGATCATCGCCGTGACCGCGGCCGCCGGATCCTCGGCCTGCTCCAGCGGTGCGAAAATGGTCTCTGCGAACCAGCGATCGATGTCGGCAAGAACCGCCTCCATCATCTGCTCCTTCCCGCCGGGGAAGAAATTATAGAGGCTGCCCTTTCCGAGGCCCGTTGCCTTCGACAGCACCGCCAGGCTCGCGCCCTCGAAACCATGTTCGCGAAACGCTTCCGCCAGCGCGGGCACCGCGTTCTCGCGGGTCGTGAGGACGCGCTTGCCGGTCATAGGCTGAGGTCGCTGAGCGACGGATGATCGTCCGGACGGCGGCCGAGCGGCCAATGGAACTTGCGATGCGATTCCGCGATGGGCATCTCGTTGATGCAGGCATAGCGGTTCGACATCAGGCCGTCCTCGGCGAACAACCAGTTTTCGTTGCCATAGGCGCGGAACCATTGGCCGTTATCGTCGCGATATTCATACGCATAGCGTACGGCGATGCGATTGCCGGTGAAGGCCCAGAGTTCCTTGATGAGCCGATATTCGTGTTCCTTGTTCCACTTGCGCGTGAGGAAGGCCTGCGCCTCTTCGCGATTGTTGACAAACTCCACCCGATTCCGCCAGCGGGTGTCGAGCGTGTACGCCAGAGCGACCTTCGCTGCATCGCGCGTGTTCCAGCCGTCTTCGGCCAGGCGGATCTTTTGAATCGCGGTTTCCTGGGTAAACGGGGGCAGAGGGGGGCGAGACATCGGATTTCCTTTCTTCATCGGAAGAGCGTTCGCAAGCGCCGGAGGCACAAGGGCGAAGGCTGGAGACGAGGCGATAAGAGAGCGTCGGTGCGAGCGATCTTTCCAGCCGCCAAGTTGTACTGATCGGTAAAACCGGCTTTGGGTGCCGTCAAGCGTTGTCTCGATCGTACGAGATCCGGCCGGGGCTAGGTCTTGCGACGCGTCCCGTCGGGAGTCGAGACATGCCGCTCATCCACGCGATGCCGGAGCGTCTGCCGCTGCTGAACGCTGTCGATAAAAGCGAGACTGGAACTGACCGCTTCGCCCCAATGCTGGTCGCCCACGCCGATGCAGCGACGAGACGAACGAACGTTATCAGGGAACGCTTTCGAGCCGTCGAACGTCGGCGATGTTGGCGTCGCTTCAGTGCCCGCCGCGTTCCGGATTTCTTCTCGGCCGGCCCCAGCCAGGTTCAGTCCGCGGATCAATCTTCGGAAATTGAGATTGCTCGTGCCGGGCACTGGCTCTCCGCCCGCCGCATCGCGTCTTCGTCCTCCGGCACCACTTCGCTGACCAGAACAACGGCATAGCCGTCGTCGTGCAGTTCGAACACTTCCGGGGCAATTCCCGTGCAGATGCCGAAGCCGGCGCAGATCTCCGAATTGACATGGACTTTCATGATCACCCCGCCTCCTTCACATCAAATTCCAAGCCGATGTGGGTCAAGCCGCGTAGGATGAAGGTGGGCAGATAGCTGTATCGCCGGGCTCCGGCAGGCCCGTGAACCGTCTCGGAGATACGGATGTCGCTGGTCCGGTCGAACATGCGGTTCAGCGCAACCAACGTCTCCGCCCGCGCCAGCGGCGCCCCCGGGCAGGCGTGGCGGCCGGCGCCGAAGCCGACGTGCAGGCGAGCGTTCTTGCGGTCGAGCTGGAATTCCGCCGGATTGTCGAACTTGCGGGCATCGCGGTTCGCCGCGCCGTTGGCGATAAACAGGAAAGTGCCTGCCGAAACATCGACACCGCCCACGGTCGTCGGCATCTTGGTTAGGCGGAAGTCGCCCTTCACCGGACCCTCGGTGCGCATGCACTCCTCGACGAAATTGGGTATGAGGCTGCGGTCCTCGCGCAGGCGCTTCTGAATGTCGGGGCGATCGCCGATGAACTGGAAGGCATAGCTGAGCAGCCGGACCGTGGTTTCCTGCCCGGCGGCGAACACGTTGGCGGCTATGCGGGCAACATCCATCGGATCGGGCACCGAACCGTCCGGGAAAGTGGCCTTGGCGAGCCCGGTGAGGACGTCCTCCCGTGGATTGGCGCGGCGATCCTCGATGTAGGCCGAGAACTTGTCATAGAGAAACTCCAACGGTCCGTGGGTCACTTCGCCGTCGGTACCGCCGACCACAGCGCCGCCGCTCTCCTGCTCTACCCGGATCAGGTGCTTGCGGAACTCCACGCGGTCCTCGGGCGGCACGCCGAGCAGGTCGGAAACGACAAGCACAGCGAAGGGCTGGGCGAAATCATTCATGAACTCGCATTCGCCGCGGTCGATGAATGTGTCGATCTGCTCGTCCGCCAGCTTCCACATAAAGTCCTCGTTCTCCTTGAGGCGCCGCGGCGTGATCAGCGACATCAGCAAGGAGCGGTGGGCCGTGTGGATCGGCGGATCCATCGTCGGGAGCTGGTCGTGGAATGGCGTCTTGTCGCGCCACTGCTCGATGAGCTCGGAAATGTCCTCGTTGCGATGCTCTTCGAGCGGAATGGGGCAACCGGCGAAGGGCCCGGTGGTAGACATGCAGGAGGAGAAGCGTTCGGGATCGTTGTAGATCTCCAGCGCCTCGTTGTAGCCCGTGACCATGAGGATGCCGTGATGCGGCTCGCGCTGCACCGGCGACTTCGCCCTCAGATAGTCGAAATAGGGATAGGGATTGGCGACCCACCGGTCGCTGAGGAAGAAGTCGTCTGCTTCAAAATCATGGGCCTGGTCGTTCATGGCGGCTCCTTATCGGGCGCATTCTGCGTCCCTTCATCCCCTGGCGGTACGATAGCCGAACACGGCTCGCCTTTGCAAAACATGCCGCAGCCCTAGGCTCGTCGATCTTTCTGCTCGCCTTCGGATGCAAGCAGTGAACCGGGGTATGTTGGCACGTAGTCGGATGCTGTCATCTGTCCGGCCTCGGCTCGCGCCGGCTCAGCCCTTCGCCCGCGCCGCGAAGCTCTTGCGAAGTTTCTGCAGCTTGGGCGGGATCACCGCCAGGCAATAGGGGTTCCGCTGGCCTTCGCCCTCCCAGTATTCCTGGTGGTAGCCCTCGGCCGGATACCAGGTCGCCGGTCCCTCGATCGTCGTCACCACGCGGCCGCCGTGCTCCTGGTTGGCCCGCACGATCGCCGCTTCGGCCTCGGCGCGCTGGGCGTCGTCGAGCGGGAAGATCGCCGAGCGGTACTGCGTGCCGACGTCGTTGCCCTGGCGGTTCAACTGCGTCGGGTCGTGCGTGCCCAGGAACACGTCCAGAATATCGGCATAGGCGATCGCCTCGGGATCGAAGTCCACCTTGATCGCCTCGGCGTGGCCGGTGGTGCCGGCGCAGACCGCCTTGTAGCTGGGGTCCGGCACATGGCCGCCGATGTAGCCGCTTTCCACCGCCGTGACGCCGATGACGTCGCGGAACACCGCCTCGGTGCACCAGAAGCAGCCGCCGGCCAGAATCGCGGTTTGCCGATCGCCCATGCCTCGTTCTCCTTTGTGTTGGAGATAGGACGCGGGCGTGCGCTTGTCATCGCCGGCCTTGCCGTTCGGCGCGCAGCCCTGATATTGCGGCGGCCATGTCCCAAGCCACCTCCGAGATCACCGTCGCCGCGCTCCAGCTCGCGCTCCACGCCCCCGACGAGGCGGACAACATCGCCGCCGTCTCCGCGCTGGTCGAGGACGCGGCCGCCCAGGGCGCACGGATCGTGCTGCCGCCCGAGCTGTTCTCCGGCCCCTATTTCTGCAAGATCGAGGACGAGGCGCTGTTCGCGCTCGCCCGCCCGACCGCGGAGCATCCCTCGGTGGTGGCCATGCGCAAGCTCGCCGCCAGGCTGAAGGTCGTCATCCCGACCAGCTTCTTCGAGCGCGACGGGCACCACTATTACAACACGCTGGCGATGATCGATGCCGACGGCGCAATCCTCGGCACTTATCGCAAGAGCCACATCCCGGACGGACCGGGCTACGAGGAAAAGTACTATTTCCGCCCCGGCAACGACGGCTTCAAGGTGTGGGACGTCGCCGGCACCCGCATCGGCGTCGGCATCTGCTGGGACCAGTGGTATCCCGAGGCCGCCCGCGTCATGGCGCTGATGGGTGCCGAGCTGCTGCTCTACCCCACCGCGATCGGCACCGAGCCCTACGATGCCGACCTCGACACCAGCCGCATGTGGCGCCGGGCGATGCTCGGCCACGCGGTGTCGAACTGCATGCCGGTGATCGCCGCCAACCGGATCGGCACCGAAGCCGAGAACGGCGGGCAGGGCCAGCGCTTCTACGGCCACAGCTTCATCACCGACGAATGGGGCGACTACCTCGCCGAGTTCGGCGGCGCCGAGAGCGGCGTGCTGACCGCCACGCTTGACCTCGCGCGCGCCGCGCGACACCGCGCCGGCATGGGCTTCTTCCGCGACCGCCGGCCGCAGCTCTACACCCGTATCGCCCAGGACATCTGATGGCGAAGGTGGGGGATGGGCCGGGGGACGGGCGGGGGGGCGAGTGGCGCTATGTCGTCGGGCTGGGCTCGAACGTCCGGCACCACCGCCACGGCCCGCCCCGGCGCGTGCTGCGCGCCGCGCTCGCCGCGCTCGCCGAGGCGGGGGTGACGATCGAGGCGGTCTCGCCCATGCTCACCACGCCGCCGCTCGGTCACGCCCGCCGCCGCTACGCCAACGCCGCCGCGCTGCTGGCGACCCGGCTCGAGCCCGAGGCGCTGCTCGCCTTGCTGCAAGACATCGAATATCGCTTCGGCCGTCGTCGCCGCGGCCGGCGCTGGGGCGAGCGGGTGCTCGATCTCGACATCCTGCTGTGGAGCGGCGGCGTCTGGAGCGGCCCCGGGCTCGTCGTGCCGCACGTCGCCTTCCGTCAGCGCCGCTTCGCGCTGACCCCGGCCCAGGCCGTCGCCCCGCGCTGGCGCGACCCGATCACCGGCCTGACGCTGCGCCACCTCCACGCCCGCTTGACCCAGCCCCGTCCGCTCCCTATCGCGCATCCGCACAAGGGCCCTTAGCTCAGTCGGTAGAGCAACTGACTTTTAATCAGTAGGTCGCTGGTTCGAACCCAGCAGGGCTCACCACGCCTTCGTGGTTGGCGATGGCGTCGCCGGTTTTCAAAGCAATGGGGGGGCCAGCAGGTCGGTCCAGCAGGCGCCGTCCTGCCTCCCGTCGGGGGGGGGCGTAGCGGCAGGGGCCGCGCGATTTGGGAGTTCCCTGAAGCGAGCGGCCTCTCTACGACAGCGCCATGCAGACGCGGCTCGTCGAATATTTCCTCGCATTGGAGCGGGAGCGGCATTTCGGGCGGGCGGCGGCGGCGTGCAACGTTTCGCAGCCGACGCTTTCGGCCGGGATCGTCACATTGGAGGCGCAGCTCGGCAAGCGGCTCATCGCGCGCGATCGCAAGTATGCCGGGCTGACGCCGGAGGGCGAGGCGGTGCTGCCCTGGGCGCGGCAGCTCGTCGCCGCGGCCGAGGCGCTCGAACAGGCGGCGGATACCGCGCGCGGGCCGCTGAAGGGCGAGCTGCGGCTCGGCGCCATTCCGGCATCGATGCCGGCCGCCGGCTTTCTGGTCGAAGCGATCCGCACCCGCTATCCCGAACTCAACGTCCAGGTGCGGGCGCTGACCTCGCGGCAAATCGAGCGCGAGCTGACCGCGTTCGAGATCGACGCCGGCGTCACTTATCTCGATTTCGAGCCGCCCGCGCATGCGCTGTCGGTGTCGCTCTACAGCGAGCGCAGCATGCTGGTCCGCGCGCGCGCCGGCATCGCCGTGCCCGATCCGCTGGACTGGCCCGGGCTGGCGCGATTGCCGCTGTGCCTGCTGCACCAGGGCATGCAGAACCGCCGGATCCTCGACGCGCGGCTGGCGACGCTGGGGCTCGCGTTGAAGCCGATCGTCACCGCCGACAGCTACCTCGCGCTGCTGTCGATCGTTCGCCAGGGGCACCTCTGCTCGATCCTGCCCGACAGCCATGTCCGGCTGCTGGAGGGTCTGGCCTGGGCCGAGGCCACGCCGCTGCCCGAGACCGGCGAGGCCAATCGCGTCGGTGTCATCGTCTCGGATCGCACACCGATGAGCCCGCTCGCGCGGACGGTGCTGGCGGTGGCGCGGGACCTGCGGCTGCCCGACAATCTGATCGCCTATAATAGATAAACTCTATCAGTAATTATGCAGAACGATTTGACGGGCGTGGTCCGAGGGCGCATTTCGGCGAGGCTGAAGGATCACGAAAAATGGCGGGCGAGAGAGCGAAAGAGCTGATAGAAAGCTGGCCGGTGGCGCATGGTGCCGATCGGGACCAGTTGCTGCCGTTGCTGCACGCGCTTCAGGAAGAGATCGGCTATGTCGATGACGCGGCGGTTCCGCTCATCGCCGCGGCGCTGAACCTGTCACGCGCGGACGTCCACGGCGTGATCACCTTCTACCACGATTTCCGCCGCAAGCCGGCGGGCCGCCATGTCGTCAAGCTGTGTCGGGCCGAGAGCTGCCAGGCGCGCGGCGGCGCGGGGATCGAGGCGGCGGCGGCCGAGCGGTTCGGCGTGGCGATGGGTGAGACGCGACGCGACGGGCAGCTTAGCTTGGAGCCGGTCTATTGTTTGGGGCTTTGCGCGATCGGACCCAACGCGCTGGTCGACGGCCGCCCGGTCGCACGGATCGATGAAGCCGCGCTGGAGCGGATCGCCGCCGAGGTCTCGGCGTGACGCGGGCCTTCGTCAGCCGGGACATGGCCTCGGTCGCGCTGGGTGCCGACGACGTTGCGCGCGCGCTGGCTGCGGCGGGCTGCGAGGTGATCCGCACCGGCTCGCGCGGGCTTTTCGCGATCGAGCCGCTGGTTGAGGTTGAGACCGCCGAGGGGCGCGTCGGATTCGGCCCGGTGACGCCCAAGGACGTTTCGGCGATCCTGGCGGGCACGCATCCCAACCGGCTGGGCGACGTCGCCGCGCTGCCGTTCTTCGCCGCGCAGCAGCGCTTCACCTTCGCGCGATGCGGGATCATCGATCCGCTCAGCCTGGCCGACTATGCCGCGCACGGCGGCTGGCGCGGGCTTGACGCGGCGCGCGCGGCGGCACCGCAGCAGGTTGTCGACGCGGTCAAGGCGAGCGGGCTGCGCGGGCGCGGCGGCGCGGGCTTCCCCACCGGGATCAAGTGGCAGACCGTGCTCGATGCGGCGGCGGGCGCCAAGTACGTCGTCTGCAACGCCGACGAGGGCGACAGCGGCACGTTCGCCGACCGCATGCTGATGGAAGGCGATCCGTTCTGTCTGATCGAGGGCATGGCGATCTGCGCGCACGCCGTCGGGGCGGGTCACGGCTACGTCTATATCCGCAGCGAATACCCCTTCGCCATCGACGCCATGCGCCGCGCCATCGCGCTGGCCGCGCCGCGGATCGCGCCGTTCACGATGGAGGTCCGCGTCGGGGCGGGGGCCTACGTCTGCGGCGAGGAGACGGCGCTGCTCGACAGTATCGAGGGCAAGCGCGGCCAAGTGCGCGCCAAGCCACCGCTGCCGGCGCTCAAGGGTCTGTTCGGCCGTCCGACGGTGATCAACAACGTGCTCAGCCTTGCCGCCGTGCCCTTCATCCTGGCCGAGGGCGCCGACGCCTACGCGGCGGTCGGTTTCGGGCGCTCGCGCGGGACGATGCCGATCCAACTCGCGGGCAACGTGCGCAACGGCGGGCTGTTCGAGGTCGGCTTCGGCGTGACGCTCGGCGAACTGGTGAACGCGGTCGGCGGCGGCACCGCCAGCGGGCGGCCGGTGCGCGCGGTGCAGGTGGGCGGGCCGCTCGGCGCCTATTTTCCGCCGGCGATGTTCGACCTGCCATTCGACTACGAGGCCTTCGCCGCCGCCGGCGGGCTGATCGGCCACGCCGGCGTGACGGTGTTCGACGACGGCGTCGACATGGCGCACATGGCACGGTTCGCGCTGGAGTTCTGCGCGGTCGAGAGCTGCGGCAAGTGCACGCCCTGCCGGATCGGCTCGACCCGCGGGGTGGAGCTCGTCGACCGCATGATCGCCGCGCGCGATGCGGAGGCCGCCCCGGCGCAGGCCGATCTGCTGCGCGACTTGTGCGACACGATGAAGTACGGTTCGCTCTGCGCGCTGGGCGGGTTCACGCCCTATCCGGTGCTGAGCGCGCTCGATCATTTCCCCGAGGACTTCGGCATGGTTGCGCCGGTCCCCGAAGCGGCGGAGTAAGGGCATGGGTTTCACCCGCGAGGCCGATCACGGCACGCCGCCGGCGCTGTCCACCGGCAAGCACGTCACGCTGACCATCGACGGCGAGGCGGTGACGCTGCCCGAGGGCACTTCGATCCTGCGCGCCGCCTCGCTCACCGGCACCGCGATCCCCAAGCTGTGCGCCACCGACAGCGTCGAGAGCTTCGGCTCGTGCCGGCTTTGCCTGGTCGAGGTCGAGGGACGTGCCGGCTACCCGGCCTCGTGCACCACGCCGATCGCCGAGGGCATGGTCGTGCGCACCCAGACCGAGCGGCTGAAGCAGCTGCGGCGTGGGGTGATGGAGCTGTACATCTCCGACCACCCGCTCGATTGCCTGACTTGCGCCGCCAACGGTGATTGCGAGCTGCAGGAGCAGGCGGGCGCGGTGGGCCTGCGCGAAGTGCGCTATGGCTACGAAGGCGCGACCAACACCGGCCAGGCCAAGGACCAGTCGAACCCCTATTTCGATTTCGATCCGTCGAAGTGCATCGTCTGCTCGCGCTGCGTGCGCGCCTGCGACGAAGTGCAGGGCACATTCGCGCTGACCATCGCCGGGCGCGGCTTCGGCTCGAAGGTGAGCCCGAGCCAGAACGAGGACTTCCTCGCGTCCGAATGCGTCTCGTGCGGCGCCTGCGTCCAGGCGTGCCCGACCGCGACGCTGACCGAGAAGACGGTGGTCGAGATCGGCACGCCCGACCGCGCCGTCGTTACCACCTGCGCCTATTGCGGCGTCGGCTGTACCTTCCGCGCCGAGATGCGCGGGCAGGAACTCGTGCGCATGGTGCCGTGGAAGGACGGCAAGGCCAATCGCGGGCATAGCTGCGTCAAGGGCCGCTTCGCCTGGGGCTACGTCCAGCACCAGGACCGCATCCTCAACCCGATGATCCGCAGCAGCGTGACCGAGCCCTGGTGCGAGGTGAGCTGGGACGAGGCGATCGCCTACACCGCCAGCGAGTTTCGCCGCATTCAGGCGCAGTATGGCACGCGCGCGGTGGGCGGCATCACCTCGAGCCGCTGCACCAACGAGGAGACGTTCCTCGTCCAGAAGCTGGTCCGCCAGGGCTTCGGCAACAACAACGTCGATACGTGCGCGCGGGTCTGCCATTCGCCGACTGGCTACGGCCTCAAGACCACGTTCGGCACTTCCGCCGGCACGCAGGACTTCGACAGCGTGATGCAGGCCGACGTCATCCTGGTGATCGGCGCCAATCCGACCGACGGCCACCCGGTCTTCGCCAGCCGGATGAAGCGGCGGCTTCGCCAGGGCGCCAAGCTGATCGTTGTCGATCCGCGCCGGATCGACCTGGTCAAGTCACCGCATGTCGAGGCGGCGCACCACCTGCCGCTGCGGCCGGGCACCAACGTCGCGCTGCTGACCGCGATGGCGCACGTCGTCGTCACCGAGAAGCTCTACGACGAGGCCTTCATCCGCGCCCGCTGCAATTGGGACGAGTTCCAGGACTGGGCCGACTTCGTCTCCGAAGCCGCGCGCTCGCCCGAGGCGATCGCGCCGCTGACCGGAGTGCCGCCCGAGGACTTGCGCGCCGCCGCCCGGCTCTATGCGACCGGCGGCAACGCGGCGATCTACTATGGCCTGGGCGTCACCGAGCACAGCCAGGGCTCATCGACCGTGATGGCGATCGCCAACCTGGCGATGGCGACCGGCAATATCGGCCGCGAGGGCGTGGGCGTGAACCCGCTGCGCGGCCAGAACAACGTCCAGGGCGCCTGCGACATGGGCAGCTTCCCGCACGAGTTTTCGGGCTACCGCCACGTTTCGGACGACGTCGCGCGCGGCGCGTTCGAGCGGGCCTGGGGCGTCACGCTCGACAGCGAGCCGGGCCTGCGCATCCCCAACATGCTCGACGCGGCGACCGACGGCCGCTTCAAGGCGCTGTTCATCCAGGGCGAGGATATCCTCCAGTCGGATCCCAACACGCACCACGTCGCGGCCGGGCTGGCGGCGATGGAATGCGTCGTCGTGCAGGATCTTTTCCTCAACGAAACCGCCAATTACGCGCATATCTTCCTACCGGGCTCGACTTTCCTGGAGAAGGACGGGACCTTCACCAACGCCGAGCGGCGCATCCAGCGGGTGCGCAAGGTGATGAGCCCGCTCAACGGTTACGCCGACTGGGAGATCGTCCAGCTCGTCGCCAACGCGATGGACCTCGGCTGGAGCTATGCCCATCCTTCCGAGATCATGGACGAGATCGCCGCGCTCACCCCGACCTTCGCCGGCGTGACGTATGCGCGGCTCGATGCCGAGGGCTCGCTGCAATGGCCGGCGAACGAGGCCGCGCCGCACGGCACGCCGACGATGCACGTCGACGGCTTCGCGCGCGGCCCCGATGGCAAGGGCAAGTTCGTCGTCACCGACTACGTGCCGACCGACGAGAAGACCGGGCCGCGCTTCCCGCTGCTGCTCACCACCGGGCGCATCCTCAGCCAATACAACGTCGGCGCGCAGACGCGGCGCACCGGCAACACCGCCTGGCATCCCGAAGACCGGCTGGAAATCCATCCGCTCGATGCCGAGAACCGCGGCGTCAACGACGGGGACTGGGTGTCGCTGCGCAGCCGCGCGGGCGAGACGACGCTACGCGCGCTGATCACCGAGCGGGTGGCGCCGGGCGTCGTCTATACGACGTTCCACCATCCGGAGACCCAGGCCAACGTCATCACCACCGACTATTCGGACTGGGCGACCAATTGCCCCGAATACAAGGTGACGGCGGTGCAGGTCGGGCTGTCCAACGGTCCGTCCGATTGGCAGGCGGACTATGCCGGGCACGCGGCGCAGAGCCGGCGGATCGTGTCCGCCGAAGCCGCCGAGTGAGCGATCGACGATGAGCGAGGACGGCGTCATGTCGACCCAGGATCGGCTGATCTATATGGCGAACCAGATCGCCCGCAATCTCGAGGTCGAAGGCCCCGAGCGCGCGACGGCGATGGTCGCCGAGCACATCCGCGCCTTCTGGGACCCGGCGATGCGGCAGAGCATCGTAGCTTTGGCCGCGGCGCGACCCGAGGCGCTCAGCCCCATCGCCGCCGCCGCCGTCGGACGGATCGCCGCCGCGTGAGCCTGGCCGGTCATGGTTTCGTCCGCCACGGCTTCGTGCGCGTGGGCGCGGGCGGCGAGCGCGCGCCGGTGGAGCGCGAGCTGGCCGAGGAAGTTCCCATCGCAATCGAGATCAACGGCTTCGGCTATGCCGTTCTGATGGCAACGCCCGAGGACGTCGAGGATCTCGTCGTCGGGTTCCTGCTGTCCGAGCGCCTGCTGTTGCCCGACGATGCGGTGGTGGATGTGCTGCTCCACCGCACCGAGGCGGGCATCGTCGCGCGCGCGAACCTGCCGGTCGAACGCACCGACGCCTTGTTCGCCCGTGTCCGCCACCGCACCTCGGAATCGTCGTGCGGACTGTGCGGGGTCGAGAATCTCGCGCAGGCGATCCGCGACCTGCCCTCGGTGACGACGCGGGGGCTGGCGGGCGACGCCGCGGTGTTCCGCGCGCTGGGCGAACTGCCCGCGCACCAGGCGCTCAACGCGCGCACCGGCGCGGTCCACGCCGCCGCCTGGGCCGGCGCCGACGGCGCGATCCGCCTGGTTCGCGAGGATGTCGGCCGCCACAACGCCTTCGACAAGCTGATCGGCGCGATGCGCCGCCAGGGCGCGGGCTGGGACGGCGGGTTCGCTCTGCTCTCGTCGCGCTGCTCGTTCGAACTGGTCGAGAAGGCGGTCCTGGCCGATTGCCCGATGCTGGTGACGATCTCGGCGCCGACCTGCATCGCCATCGAACGCGCCGCTGCCGCCGGCCTCGAATTGCGCGTGCTGGCGCGGCCCGACGCTCTGCTTTCGGCTTCGCCAGAGTCCCGAGAGCCGCGTGCGTAATGTGCCCGTCTGATCCTCCCCCGTAAGGGGAGGGGGACCGCCCACGAAGGGGGTGGTGGAGGGGTGTCACGCTGTCGAGAGGGGGACACCCCTCCGTCATCGGCTTCGCCGATGCCACCTTCCCTTACAGGGAAGGATCCAATCCGCCTCGCCACCGAACCGCGCCTCGTGCGTTTGGTTGCCATGACGGGCGATGGGGCAAGCATGATGAACGCGCGGGGCGGCGGGCGATGACGCTGCCGCAATGGCTCTCGATCGGCACGCTCGCCGGGATGATGGCGCTCTTTCTGTGGGGGCGCTTTCGCTACGATGTCACCGCGGTGATCGCGCTGCTGGCGGCGCTGGCGCTCGGCATCGTCAAGTTCGAGGATGCCTTCAAGGGCTTTTCCGACGACATCGTCATCATCGTCGGGTCGGCGCTGGTGATGTCGGCGGCGGTGCAGCGTTCGGGCGCGGTGGAGACCGCGATCGCCTTCGTTTCGAAGCGGGTGAAGCGGGTGCGCTCGCAGCTGCTCGTGCTGACCGCCTCGGTCGGCCTCGCCTCGGCGCTGATAAAGAACGTCGGCGCGCTGGCGATGCTGATGCCCGCCGCGGTGCAGATGGCGAAGAAGAACGAGGCCAATGCCTCGGCTTTCCTGATGCCGATGTCGTTCGCCTCCTTGCTGGGCGGGCTGATGACGCTCATCGGCACTTCGCCCAACATCATCGTCAGCCGGGTCCGCAAGGATATGACCGGTCAGCCTTTCGCCATGTTCGATTACCTGCCGACCGGGCTCGGGCTGCTGGTGGTCGGCCTGGTGTTCCTGCGCTTCGGCTACCGGCTTCTGCCGCGCGACCGGCGGGCCGCGCCCAACCTGGGCGAGGCGCTCGACATCGCGGGCTATGTCACCCAGGCCACGCTCGTCGAAGGATCGGCGGCCATCGGGCTGACGATCGACGAGTTCCTCGAACGGCACGAGCAGGAGGTCGCCGTCACCAGCGTGCTGCGCGGCGACATGCAGGGATCGGTCGAGCCTGGCGTCCATTTGCGCGAAGGCGACGTGCTGATCCTCAGCGGCGAACCCGATGCGCTGGAGCGCGTCGTAGCCAAGGACCGCCTGGCGCTGCCGGGCGCGGACAAGGAGGACGGCCCGAGCCCGCACGGCAACGACATCGGCGTGATCGAAGCGGTGATCCCCATCGATTCCGCGCTGATCGGGCGCACCGCCGGGCGGCTGCTGATGCGCGAGCGGCTGGGGATCAATCTCATCGCCGTGTCGCGCGCGGGGGAGCACCTGACCAGAAAGCCCGGACAGATCGTTCTGTCGGCGGGCGACGTGATCGTCCTCCAGGGACCGCTCGACCTGCTGCCGCAGCGGCTCAAGCAGTTCGGCGCCCTGCCGCTCGCCGAGCGCTCGATCCGGCTCGGCAGCGCGCGCAAGGGCTGGTTGCCGCTGGCGATCCTCGGTGCGGCGATGCTGGCGACGGCGAGTGGCGCGGTGCCCGTCGTCATCGCCTTCTTCGCGGCGGCGGGGCTGGTGGTGATCGCCGGCGCCTTGCCCGTGGGCGAGGCTTATGACGCGATCGAATGGCCGATCCTGATCATGCTCGCCGCGCTGATCCCGGTGAGCGGCTCGCTGCAGAGCACCGGCGCCTCGGACGTGATCGCCGCGCATCTGTCGGAGATGGCGAGGGTCCTGCCGTCGTGGGCGGCCGTGGCGCTGATCCTGGTGGTGGCGATGGCGGTGACGCCGTTCCTCAACAACGCCGCCACGGTGCTGGTGATGGCGCCGATCGCGGCGGTCTTCGCGCACGACCTGGGCTATCGTCCCGAGGCGTTCCTGATCGCCACCGCGGTCGGCGCCGGCTGCGACTTCCTCACGCCCATCGGGCACCAGTGCAACACGCTGGTGTTCGGTCCGGGCGGCTATAGGTTCGGCGACTACGCGCGGCTGGGCGCGCCGCTCTCGCTGCTGGTGGTGCTGGTCGGCACGCCGCTGATCTTGTGGACCTGGCCGTTGTAGAGGGCGCATCTGGCATCACGGCCTCGCCGCACCTATCTCTGAGTGAGCGGGGGCGCAGCGAGGTAGCCGCATGATCGATGCCGTCGAACTGGAAGCGCGGATATCGGCGCTCGAACTGGTGGTCCTCACGCACGTCCTGCAAGCGGGCCTGCCCGATGCGGCGTTCGATCCCCGGGCCTTCGCCACCTCGCGCCGCGACGCCTGGACCGCGATCGCCCGGTCGATGTGCGAAGGCTGCGGCACCGCGAGCGAAAGCGATGCGTTCACCCGCGCCTACAGCGCCTCGCTCGAGCGGCTTGGTCACTTGTTGGTAAGCCTGGCCGATCCGATCCAGGACGCGATCGACGAAATCGACGCCGCCGACCGCGTCCGGGCGATGACCTGATCGCTCAGGGGGCGCGTAGCAGCGCTTGCTCGATCTGCGGCACGGTGTGGCCGGTCAAATCCTTGGCGATCTCGCCGGCCAGCTTGGCTTCCACAGCCTTATGATAGTGCTTCCTCAGCTCGCCCAGCGTGCGCGCCGGGGCGGCGACGATCAGCGATTCGATGCCGTTGGCCAGCACCCGCTCGCGCAGCATGTCGGCGATCTCGGCGGCGAAGCGGTCCTCTTCGAGCTGGTGGTAGTCGGGTTCCTCCATGCTGCCG
>DASVMK010000231.1:0-2184 GCA_036384395.1 Novosphingobium sp. | reverse complement strand
TTCCTCGCCGACTGGGCGAAGACCGGGCAGTCGATTTGAGACCATGCACCCGCGCCCCCGCCTTCGCGGGGACGCGGAATTGAGCTAATCCAGATACATGGCAGACGAATCCTCCCTCGACCGTTTCAAGACCGTGCTGGCCGGCGCCTCGCGCGCGCTGTCGCACGACGCCGAGATCGAGGTTAACTGGACGGCGGACGCGCCTGCCGCCAACGGCGCCAGCTTCCGCCTGCCGATGCCGGGACGCGCGGTGCCGCGCGCGCAGGCGATGGAAGCGCGCGGCTTCGCCGACAGCTTCGCGCTGCGCCGGCGCTACCACAACGAGGCGCTGCATAACCGCCACGCGCCGAGCGAGCCGGTGGCGCGCGCGTGCTACGACGCGGTCGAGCTGGTGCGTTACGAAGCGCTCGGATCGAGGGCCTACGCCGGCATCCGCGACAATCTCGACGCCGCGCTGATGGTGCGGATCGGCGCCGATCCGATCACCCGCGCCGCCAGTCCCGACGAAGTGCCGATGCAGGGCGCGCTCGCGCTGCTGCTGCGCGAGCATCTGACCGGGCAGGTCGTCCCCGACGCCGCGCGGCCCGCCGTCGAGATGCTGCGGAGCTGGATCGAGGACAAGGCGGGCGCCGATTTCGAGGCGCTGGCGCTGTCGATCGACGATCAGAAGGCGTTCCAGGCGCTGTCGCTCGACATGCTCCAGCACCTCGAGCTGACCCGCGCGGAGCTCAACGAGCAACCGCCCACCGACGCCGACGACCTCGGCGGCGACGAGGAGACCGAAGAGGACCAGGAAGGCGACGAGTCCGGCGACCAGCAGCAGCCGAGCGAAGTCGCCGCCGAGCCCAGCGAGGGCGACGAGCAGGACGACGGCGAGGGCGACCGCGACGGCGCCGACGACATGCAGGAAGGCGACGTCGGCGACGACGGCGAGGAAGGCATGCTGCCCGTCCGCCCGAACCGACCGTGGAGCGACCTTTCGGCCGCGTTCGACTACAAGGTCTTCACCGAGGCCTTCGACGAAGTGGTCGGCGCCGGCGAGCTGTGCGACGAGGAGGAGCTGACCCGGTTGCGCGCCTATCTGGACGCGCAGTTGAAGGGTCTGCAGGGCATCGTCACCAAGCTCGCCAACCGGCTCCAGCGTCGGCTGATGGCGCAGCAGAACCGGTCGTGGGCCTTCGACCAGGAAGAAGGCATGCTCGACGCCGCGCGGCTCGCCCGCGTCGTCATCTCGCCCGGCCATTCGCTGTCCTACAAGATCGAGCGCGACGTCGAGTTCAAGGATACGGTCGTCACGCTGCTGATCGACAATTCGGGCTCGATGCGGGGGCGGCCGATCTCGATCGCCGCGATCAGCGCCGACGTGCTGGCGCGCACGCTGGAGCGCTGCGGCGTCAAGACCGAGATCCTGGGCTTCACCACCCGCGCCTGGAAGGGCGGGCAGAGCCGCGAGGCCTGGCTGGCCAACGGCAAGCCCGCGCATCCCGGCCGCCTCAACGACTTGCGCCACATCGTTTACAAGAAGGCCGACGAACCCTGGCGCCACGCCCGCCGCAATCTCGGCCTGATGATGCGCGAGGGGCTGCTCAAGGAGAACATCGACGGCGAGGCGCTGCTCTGGGCGCACGCGCGCCTGCTGGCCCGGCCCGAGGACCGCCGCATCCTGATGGTTATCTCCGACGGCGCGCCGGTCGACGATTCGACGCTGAGCGTGAACAGCGCCGGCTACCTGGAGGCGCACTTGCGCAAGGTGATCGACTGGATCGAGCGCCAGTCGCCGGTCCAACTCGTCGCCATCGGCATCGGCCATGACGTCACCCGCTACTACAAGCGCGCGGTGACGATCATGGACGTCGAGCAGCTTGGCGGGACGATGATCGAGCAACTCGCGGGGTTGTTCGAGGGCGACTGAGGGCGCTGTATCCATAGCGGAGAGGTTCGCTTGTCGGCCCTGCGGCGATATGAGAGACTGCCGTTCATGGGAAAGATCGAGAAATTCACCCGCGTGACCGTGGACCTGTCCGACGAAGTGGCGGCCATGGTGCGGGAGGATTGCCGACTACATCATGGACGACAACCCTGCGAGGGCCGTGTCTTTTGTCGATGAGTTGACTGATCGTTTTCGGGTCGCCGCCGGTCAGCCCGAGGCCTACCCTGCGCGAGACGATCTGAGGCCGGGACTGC
>DASVMK010000230.1:0-1882 GCA_036384395.1 Novosphingobium sp. | reverse complement strand
TCGGCCCAGTAGGCCTGCTTGTAGTGCTCGGCGATGTCCCAGATCGACTGCTGCCGGGCCGCCGCCATCTTCTCCATCTTGTCCTCGCCGGCGTCGGCGTCGTCGGTCAGGTGGCCGACGTCGGTGATGTTGATGACGTGGGTGAGCTTGTAGCCCTTGAACGACAGCGTTCGCCCCAGCACGTCGGCGAAGACATAAGCGCGCATGTTGCCGATATGCGGGTAATTATAAACCGTCGGCCCGCACGAATAGACCCGCGCCTCGCCCGAGTGGACGGGCTCGAACGGCTCGAGCTGGCGGGTCAGGCTGTTGAACAGGGTGAGCGCATGTGTGTCGGTCATCACGCGGGGCTTAGGCGGCGCGCGGCGAAGGTCAAGCGGGGGCGACGTCAGAACAGCGCGGCAATGTCGCGCGCGCCGTGCACCACGCGCAGAACTTCCACCAAGTCGGTCCGAACTCGGTAAATGATAAGGTAGCGTCCGTGGAGAGCCCCGCGCAAACCAGCCTCGCCCTCGCTACGCGCCGGGTAGCTCATCGGACGGTGGCGAATCCGCTCCATCTTGGCGATCAGTTCGTCGATGAAGGCGACGGCGCGATCCGGATTGTTCTGCGCGATGTAGGTGGCGATGTCCTGCGGTCGGCCCGCGCCGCCCGCTTGATCTCCAGCCGCATCAATCGTCGCGCGCTCGATATTCAGCGACCTTTCCCGCGACGAAATGCCGAATCTCCGAGTAGACTTGCTCGGCAGGATAGCTTGGCCCCGCATCGGCCTCGGCCACCAACGCCCGCAGCCGCTCCAGCGCGATGCGCCGCCGTTCCTGCTGATCGGCCCATTCTCGCATGGCCTCGCGAACGATCTCGCTGGTGGTCGCATATTCGCCCGATTCAACCGCCGCGCGCATCCGGGCGGTCATCTCCTCGGGCATGGTCACGGTGACGCGTTCGAGCTTTCCCATGCGTCATACTTTCTCATACAAAGTATGTGCCCGCCAGCCCTCAATCGTCCTCGAACAGCCCAGCCAGCTGCTCGATCATCGTGCCGCCAAGCTGCTCGACGTCCATGATCGTCACCGCGCGCTTGTAGTAGCGGGTGACGTCGTGGCCGATGCCGATGGCGACGAGCTGGACCGGCGACTGGCGCTCGATCCAGTCGATCACCTTGCGCAAGTGCGCCTCCAGGTAGCCGGCGCTGTTCACGCTCAGCGTCGAATCGTCGACCGGCGCGCCGTCGGAGATGACCATCAGGATGCGGCGGTCTTCGGGCCGGGCCAGCAGGCGCGCGTGCGCCCAGAGCAGCGCCTCGCCGTCGATGTTCTCCTTGAGCAGCCCCTCGCGCATCATCAGGCCGAGGTTGCGCCGCGCGCGGCGCCAGGGCTCGTCGGCCTTCTTGTAGACGATGTGGCGCAGGTCGTTGAGGCGGCCCGGATGCTGCGGCTTGCCGCCAGCCAGCCAGGCCTCACGGCTCTGCCCACCCTTCCACGCGCGGGTGGTGAAGCCGAGGATCTCGGTCTTGACCCCGCAGCGTTCGAGCGTGCGCGCCAGCACGTCGGCGCTGATCGCGGCGATCGAGATCGGCCGCCCGCGCATCGAGCCCGAATTATCGATCAGCAGGGTGACGATCGTGTCCTTGAACTCAACGTCGCGCTCGATCTTGTAGGACAGCGACTGGCCGGGCGAGACGACCACGCGCGCCAGCCGCGCCGCGTCGAGCAGACCCTCTTCCTGGTCGAAGTCCCACGAGCGGTTCTGCTGCGCCATCAACCGGCGCTGGAGCCGGTTGGCGAGCTTGGTGACGATGCCCTGCAGGCCCTTCAACTGCGCGTCGAGATAGGCGCGCAGGCGGGTCAGCTCGTCCTCGTCGCAGAGATCGGCGGCGCCGATC
>DASVMK010000229.1:0-27230 GCA_036384395.1 Novosphingobium sp. | reverse complement strand
GCCGTCGCTGATCAGGCCCGGACGCTCGGCGCCCATGCCGGAGAAGCCGACCGTGTATCCGCCGTCCACCGGCAGGATCACGCCGGTCACGTAGGCCGCCTCGTCGCTGGCGAGGTAGAGCGCGGCCTGGGCGATGTCGCGGGCGAGGCCCCAACGCCCCATCGGCACGCCGGCGAGCACCGGGAAGTCGGCCGGCGGCTCGGCGTGAGTCTTGGAGGCCTGGATCAGCCCGGTCCACATCGTCCCCGGGGCGATGGCGTTCACCCGGATGTTCCGGTCCGAATAGTCGAGCGCCGCCGCCTTGGTCAGTTGGTTCACCCCCGCCTTGGCCGCGCCATAGACGCCGTGGTGCTTCCAGCCGACCACGCCCGAGGCCGAGGTGGTGTTGACGATCGCGCCCCCGCCGGCCCGCAACATCGCGGCGATGCCGTACTTCATGCCGAGGAACGCGCCGCGCAGGTTGGTGGCGTGGACTTTGTCCCAGGTCTCCACCGTCTGCTCGTGCAGCGGCGCCATCGGCCCGCCGAAGCCGGCGTTGTTGCACAAGACGTCGAGCCGGCCGAATTCGCGCTCGGCGGCGGCGATCATCTCCACGGTCTGCGCCTCGTCGGAAACGTCGCAGTGGACCGGCACCGCGTCGGCGCCGATGGTCGCAGCCACCGCGTCCTGGTTGCCGCTGATGTCGGCGAGCACCAGCTTCGCGCCCTCGGCGGCGAACAGCTCGGCCATCGCCCTGCCCATGCCCGATCCGGCGCCGGTGATGACGGCGACCTTGCCTTGCAGCCTTCCTGCCATGTCTTGCTCCTTCCGCTCAGGCCGTGGTGTCGATCGTCGGGCGCACCGAGATCTCCGAGATGTTCACATGGCGCGGCAGCGACAGCATGAAGGCGATGGTCTCGCCGATCTCCGACGGCTGCACCGCGCCCTCCTTGCCGACGTGCGCCTGGATCGCCTTGCGCCAGTTAGGATCGGAAATGCTGTCGCCCACCTCGGTGGCGGTGGCGCCGGGCATCAGAATGCTGACGCGGATGTTGCGGTCGCCCAGTTCCTGCCGCATCGCGTCGGTCATCGCGTTGACCGCGTGCTTGCTCGCCGAATAGGCATTGGTCATCGGCCCGCCCTTGCGGCCCGCCAGCGACGAGATCGTGACGATGTCTCCCCCGCCCTGACGCAGCATATGCGGAACCGCCGCGCGGCAGGTGTAGAGCGTGGCGAAGAGGTTGATGTCGAACACCCGGCGGTACTCGTCGAGGTCCGCGCCCTCGATCTTGCCGGCCTGCATGACGCCCGCCGAGTTGATCAGGATGTCGATGCGGCCAAGCCGGGCGACGGTGTCCTCCACCGCCTGGAGCGCCTCGGCCTCCACGGTCATGTCGCCGGGCAGCGCCAGCGCCTTGCCGCCGATGCTCTCGATCTGCCCGACCAGGGCTTCGAGCCGGTCGGCCCGCCGCGCCGAAAGCGCCACGGTCGCCCCCGCCTGCGCCAGCGCCAGCGCCGTCCCCGCGCCGATTCCCGACGACGCGCCGGTGACCAGCGCGACCTTACCCGCGAGTGCTTGTGCCATGTCTCTCTCCGCTATTCCGTCGCCGCTGAACGGCTGTCGGACTTGTGCTGATCGATCGCCAGAAGCGAGTCAACCGACTTGCTGAACGCATGTTCAATTTTCTTGAGTTTGCCCTTTCCCAAGCTCTTCCCTCAGGCGATCGCCAGCACGCTGCGGTGCAGGAAGCGGACGAGGTCGGCCTGCCCGCGCGCGCCGGTCTTGGCGTAGATGCGCTTCGAATAGGTTCGCGCCGATTCGACCGTGAGGCCGAGATCCGCGGCCGCCTCGGCGATGGTCATGCCGCGCGACAGCGCCAGCGCGAGGCGCGCTTCGCTGGGGATCAGGTCGAACAACTGGCCCAATTGCTCGCAGCGGTCGGCCGACGACCAGGCATCGGCGTGGACATAGGCGACCAGCGCGGGCGCGGGCCGCGCCGTACCCAGGGCCGCCGCCGAGGGCACCAGCAGCATGTCGAGCCAGGGCTCGCGGCTGAGCACCACCGCACGCGGCCGGCTGTTTCCGCCATGCCCGACCAGCGCGGCGACGGCGGCGGCGATCTCGCGCGCGACGGCGGGGTCGCGCGCGGTCAATCGCCCGTCGCGGCCCTTGCGCAGCCGGTCCGCGGCGGCAAGCATGCCGGCGGCATGGGCGTCGCTATCGAGGATGCGCCCCGCGCGGTCGAGCGTCAGCCAGCCGAAGTTGAGCCGCCGGATCGCCTCTTGCGCAACCGAGGCGCTCGCCCGCTCGCGCTCCAGCGCGACGTAGCTGCGCAGCGCGGCGCGCCAGAACGGCGCGAGGCCGGCCACCAGCGCGTCGTCGGCGGCTGCGAAATCGCCCTCGGCGCGCGAGACGGTGAGCCAGGCGCTGACCCCGCCCGGCTCCTCGACGCGCATCATCCGCAGGAATTTCATGCCGCTTGGCGCGAGGAACCGGCGGCGGTAGCGGTCGTGCTCCGGATCGCCCAGCGGCAGCAGCTCGTCCAGCGCATAGACGCGGTTCACGGTGAGTTGGCGGTAGGGCATCGGATCCTGCCTGCGCGGGCCTTCCTGGTATCGGCGGTTGACTTCGGGCGGCCAGGCTTGCCCGGCGTAGAGGTGGATCAGCCGGTTCTGAGGCGTGCCATCGGGCAGCGGGCGAAAGACGATGCTGACATAGTCGGCCGCGAGCCGGGCGCGCAGCGCGGCGAGGAAGCCCGACCACAGCGGCTCCTCGACGATGCCTTCGATCAGCGACGCGACCAGCGCCGCCGCATCCGTCCCGTGCGTCATCGCAGATATTCCCATCTGGGGATTACGTCCGCCGGAGGTATCGCACACCTTGGCCGCGAACAAGCCGCCGTCACAAGCAACCGGGGCGGAGCGAGAGGAAGCACCATGAAAGTCCAGCCCGCCGCCTTCCTGCGGACCACGCTGCCGCTCGGCCTCGACATGGTGGAGCGGTACGATTCGGGACGCTACCATTCGATCTGGCTACCCGACCACATGGTCAGCTTCTGGCCCGATTCGATCTGGACGCCCGAGTTCACCGACCTCGCGCTGTCCTCGCCGAGCCCGCACCGCCATCTCGACGGCATGGCGGTCTCCGCCGCCGCCGCGGTGCTGACGAAGAACACCCCGCTGGCGACCTGCGTGGTCGATACCGTCCGCCGCCACCCCTCGCTGCTGGCGCAGAGCGCGCTGACGATCAGCCACTTGTCGAAGGGCCGCTTCATCCTCGGTCTCGGCTCGGGCGAGGCGGAGAACACCCTGCCCTACGGCTTCGACTTCGCGAAGCCGGTCGGCCGCTTCGAGGAGGCGATCGAGGTCATCAAGCTGCTGTGGCATGCGGACGGCCCGGTCGATTACGAGGGCCGGTTCTTCCGCCTGGAACATGCCCGGCTCGATACCGAGTTCTACGAGGGCAAGCCGCCGCCGATCTGGATCGGCGCTTCCGGCCCGCGCATGCTGGGCATCGTCGGGCGCCATGCCGACGGCTGGTGGCCGGCCGGCTCCTATACGCCCGAGGACTATGCGGCCAAGCTCAAGGTCATCCTCGACACCGCCGAGGCGGCCGGGCGCGACATGACGCACTTCGTCCCCGCGCTCACCCAGATCAGCCTGATCGGCGACGAGGGCGAGATCGCCGAGATGCTCGAACGGCCGATGGTCAAGTCGATCGTGCTGATGCTCACCGCGCAGGACCTCGCCAAGTTCGGCTACCAGCATCCGATGGGGCCCGAATGGCGCGGCATTCAGGACTTCGATCCGGTCAAGCTCAGCCGCGAGGCGATCATCCGCTTCTGCGAGGAGGTCGATACCCAGGCGATCCGCGACATCTTCCCGGTGGGCACGCCGCAGGAGGTGGCGCGGAAGTTCAAGGGCTTCGCCGATGCCGGCATGCGCGTGTTCAAGGTGATGGACTACGGCGGCATGGCCGGCGCGAAGTTCGCCGCGACATCGGCGGCGAAGGTCCGCGAGACCGAGGACGAAGTGCTGCGCCTGTGCGGAGACCTGGCGTGAGCGACCTCGACCCGCAGGCGCTGCTCGAGCGGGCCCGACGCGAGACCGGCCTTTCGGACTGGGGCGACGCCACCTTCGAGGAGCGCTTCGCGCTGGCCGTCGCGCATATCGGCTCGATCCCGATGGACGCCGCCGGGCGCCAGGCGGCGGCCGACAATATCCACTGGCTGCTGACCGACCGGCTGGGCTTCTTCGAGGACCGCAAGCGCTATCCGCTGGCCGACGAGGTGATCGAGCGGCCGCTGTTCGCCACCGGCGAGCCGCGATCGGGCACCACGCTGATGCACGCGCTGATGAGCGTCGATCCCGACGCGCGGGCGCTGCGCTTCTGGGAGGTCATGCACCCCTCGCCGCCACCGGGCGTGGTCGAAGGTGTCGATCCCCGCATCGCGCAGGCCGATGCCGAATGGCGCGAGATCAACGCCAAGATGGCCAAGTGGCTGCACTGCCACCCCTACAACGACATGCTGGGCGACGGGCTGCCAGAGGACGAGCGCACCTGGGCCTTCGACTTCCGGGTGATGACCCCCACCGCCTGGTGGCGGGTGCCGATGCAGACGCTGTCGATGGGTCTGCCGACCGATGCCGCCGCGCAGAACCGCATCCACAAGATGATGCTCCAGGCGCTGCAATACCGGCGCCCGAAGAAATACTGGGTGTGCAAGGGCTTCCACGGCTTCCGTCTGGAGGCGTTCTTCGAGACCTATCCCGACGCCAGCCTGGTCTATCTCCACCGCGATCCGGTGCAGGTCGCGGCGTCGAGCACGATGATGATGGCCGACATCATGGAAGGCATCGTCGGGCCGATCGATCTGGTGGCGGAGGCGCGGATGCATGTGGAGCGCGTGCGGGCGAGCATCGGCAACACGATGGCCAACCCGCTGATGCGGGATCCGCGCATCCACCATGTGCGCTACAAGGACTTCGTCGCCGATCCGATCGCGACGATCCGTGGCTATTACGCCTTCGCCGGCCGCGACCTGACGCCGCGGGCCGAAGCGGCGATGCGGCGCTACCTCGCCGAGAACAAGGGCGACCGCCACGGCAAATTCGCATATTCGAGCCAGGTGCTGGTCGACGCGGGCTACGACATCGCCGCGCTCAACGAAGAGTTCCGCCCGTTCCGCGAACGCTTCGGGGTGGAGATCGAGAAGCGGTAGGGTAAGGCGTGGCGATGCATCCGCGTATCTCGCTCCACCAGGTCGCCTTCGCCGGCGAGCCGACCGCCCTGTTCCTCGACCATTGCCGCGCGATCGGCGTGGGCAGCGTCACGCTGGCGACGCCGCTGCTCGACCGCCCCGGCGAGCTGGAGGCGGCGCTGGAAGCGCGGGATTTGCAGGTCGCGTGCCTCAACCACCCGTTCGCCGCGCGCGCCGGGCTGGAGGGCGACGGCGGCGAGGCCGCGGCGGGCCTGCTCCGGGCGATCGACCTGGCCGCGACACTGGGCGCGCGGTCGATCTACATGCTCACCGGCGCGCGCGGCTCGCTCGACTGGGAGACGGCCGCCGACCGCTTCGCCGCGCTGGTCGAGCCCTGCAAGGCGGCGGCGGAGGCGAAAGGGATCGCGCTGCTGGTCGAGAACGCCAACGCCTTCAACGCCGACCGCCACATCGCCCACACGCTGCACGACGCGATCGCGCTCGCCGAGATCGCCGGCATCGGCCTGTGCCTCGAACTCCACGCCTGCTGGGGCGAGGCGGGGCTGGGCCGGCTGATCCGCCATGCCGCGCCGTTCACCGGCCTCGTCCAGGTCAGCGACTACGTGCTCGGCGACCGCTCCTCGCCCGCCCGCGCGGTGCCGGGCGACGGCGTCATCCTGCTCGAGCGGCTGATCGGCCAGGTGCTGGAAGCGGGCTACCGGGGGCTGTTCGACCTCGAACTGGTCGGCCCGCGCATCGACGCCGAGGGCCCCCGCGCGGCGACGACGCGGGCGGCGACCTACCTTTCCGACCTGCTCACCCGGCTGGGAGCCTAGGCATGGCCTATGGCGACAGCCCCGCCGATCCGGCGCTGCGCGACGGCTGGCACCGGTTCTGCGAAGCGCTGAAGGCGGCCGGCGACCTGGCCTTCAAGGACGCCAACCCCGCCCACCCGCTGCTGCGCGCCGACGCCTTGCGCTTCCTCACGCAGAACCTTGGCCAGGCGTTCCCGCTGGCGCTGGAGACCAGGGATCCGGCCTATCCGCAGATCCACTACTTCACCCACCCGACGATGAAGCTGGGGGCCGACGTCTCCGACTTCACCTATCGCCAGGCCTGGATCTCGGGCGCGCACGCCTATCGGATCACCGGGCGCAAGGGCACCGCGCGCTGGTTCAACCTGACGGTGCAGGGCCCCCGCCCCGCGACGATCCCCGGCACCGCGTTTCCCCCGCTGCACGAACCCTTCGGTGACATGCCCGAGTGCAACCTGTTCGGCCACCAGATCGAGACCGACGCGGACGGCAACTTCGAGCTCCACATCGGCGGGCCCGAGCGCCCGGCGAACTGGCTGCCGACCACGCCGGGCAGCCGCAAGCTGTTCATCCGCGAGGCGTTCGACGCCTGGTTCGAGACGCCGACCGCGCTCACCATCGAGCGCATCGGCATGGACGCCCCCCGCCCGCTCCCCTCGCCCGAACGCATGGTCGAGGCGTTCGACTGGGCGGGCGCCTTCGTGACCGGGCTGATGCGCGACTGGCCCGAGCATAGCTGGGCGACCTCGGGCGGCGTGGTCGATCCGGGCCAGGTCAACATGTTCCCCGCCGACAAGGCCGCCAACGACCTCTCGGACACCAGGCGCGGGCGGCTGGCGGCGCAGATGGTCTGGCATCTGGAGCCCGACGAGGCGCTGATCGTCGAGATGGACCACCACGACGGCTTCTGGTTGTTCGGGATGAACGGCGTGTTCGCCGGATCGCTCGACTTCCTCTACCGTTCGACCAGCTTCACCCCGGCGCGCACCAGGGTCGATAGCGACGGCGTCGTCCGCCTGGTGCTCGCCCATGACGATCCCGGAGTGCACAACTGGCTCGACACGCAAGGCTTCTCGGACGGCAACCTCGGCTACCGCAACCTGATGAGCCAGAACCCCGCGACCTTCCGCACCCGCCTGGTCACGCGCGCGGACCTCCCCGCCGCGCTGCCCGCCCAGACCGCGATGGTCACGCCCGCCGAACGGCGCCAGCAACTGCTGGACCGCTATCACAGCATCAAGCTACGCTTTGGGATCTGACCGCCCAGGAGTATTCGGCCATGAAGATCGGTGCGATTTACCCGCAGATCGAACTGCAAGGCGATCCCGAGGCGGTGCGGCGGATCGCCACCGGCGCCGAGGCGCTTGGGTATCACTACCTGCTCGCCTACGATCACGTCCTGGGCGCGAGCCACGATCGCGAGCCGAAGCTGTTCGGCCCTTACACCGAGGCCGATCCGTTCCACGATCCGCTGGTGATGTTCGCGCACATCGCGGCGATCACCACCCGGCTCGAGCTGACCAGCGGCGTGCTGATCCTGCCGCAGCGTCAGACCGCGCTGGTCGCGCGCCAGGCGGCGGACGTCGATCTGCTCTCGGGCGGGCGGCTGACGCTGGGCGCCGGCTCGGGCTGGAACTACGTCGAGTACGAGGCGCTGGGCGAGGACTTCGCCACGCGCGGCGCGCGGCTGGAAGAGCAAGTCGGCCTGCTGCGCCGGCTCTGGGCCGAGCCGCTGGTCACCTTCGAAGGCCGGTTCGACCGCATCGACCGCGCCGCGCTGATCCCCCGGCCCAAGCGCCGCATCCCGATTCTGCTCGGCGGCTTCGCCGACGTCGCGCTGCGCCGCGCGGCGCGGATCGCCGACGGCTTCATCATCGCCGGCGGCGCGGGCAAGGAATTGGAGCAGGCCGCACGCCTGCGCGAACTGCTGGCCGAGAACGGCCGCGCCGAAGACTCGTTCGAGCTGCGCCTGAACATGCTGCGTGCCCGCTCGGCGCAGGACGCGGCCGACAATGCCCGCCGCTGGGCCGACGCGGGCGGCAGCCACGCCGCGGTCTCGACGATGGGGCTGGGCCTCACCACCGTGGAGCAGCACCTCGACTACATGGCGGAGACGCGGCGGTTGATCGGCTAAGGCACGATCACCCGCCCTCGACAGGCGACAGCGCCGGCGTCGGCAGCGCGGTCAGCGCGTCGGTGAAGCGCTTGAGCCACCACATAACGTCGTACTGCTCGACGCCGGCCATCAGGTTGCGCCAGCGCCGGATGCGCTCGTCGAGCGGCATGGCGAGCGCGCGGCCGAGCGCGTCGGACAATTCCTCGGCGCTGTGCGGGTTGACCAGCAGCGCGTCGGGCATCTGTTCGGCCGCGCCGGCGAAGCGCGACAGGATCAGCACGCCGGGATCGGCCGGGTCCTGCGACGCGACGTATTCCTTGGCGACCAGGTTCATGCCGTCGCGCAGCGGCGTCACCAGCCCGACCCGGCTGGCGCGATAGACGCCCGCCAGCACGTCGCGCGGGTAGCCCTGGTTGACATAGCGGATCGGCACCCAGTCGAGCGCCGCATGCGCGCCGTTGATCCGCCCGGCGAGCCCTTCCAGCGTGTTGCGGATCCGCTGGTAGCTTTCCACCGAGCCGCGCGACGGCGGCGCGATCTGCAACAGCACCACTTCCTTGCGCTCTTCCGGATGCTCGGTGAGGAAGCGTTCGTAGCCGAGAAACCGCTCTTCCAGCCCCTTCGAATAGTCGAGCCGATCGACCCCGACGATCAGCGCGCGCCCCACCGCGCTCGTCCGCACGCGGTCGAAGGTGTCGCGCGCCGTATCGCTGGCGGCGAGGCGCGCAAACTCCTGCGCGTCGATCCCGACCGGGCAGGCGATCAGCCGCACGCGGCGTCCATCGGCCCGCAGCACGCCCTCCTCGTCGACGGTGGCGCCCAGCTCCTCGCGGACATAGTCGCAGAACGATTGCAGCCACTCGTCGGTGTGGAACCCGATCAGGTCGTAGTCGAGCAGCCCTTCGACGAGCTCGCGCGCCTCGGGCAGCGTCACCAGCAGGCGGCGGGGCGGCCAGGGGATATGCAGGAAGAAGCCGATGCGGTTGGCGATTCCGCGCCGGCGCAATTCCTTGCCGAGCGGGAACATGTGGTAGTCCTGCACCCAGACGAGGTCCTCGGGCTCGATCAGCGGCACCACGGTATCGGCGAAGCGCTCGTTGGCGCGCTGGTAGCCGCCGGCGAAGCTGCGCTCGTACTCGGCCAGGTCGATGCGATAGTGGAACAGCGGCCACAACGTGCGGTTGGCGTAGCCGTTGTAGTATTCGTCGATGTCCTGCTCTTCCAGGTCGATCGTCGCGGTGGTGACGCCCTCGTCGCGCTGGAAGTTGATGTGGCCGGTGAACTCGGCGGTCTCCTCGCCCGACCAGCCGAACCAGATGCCGCCGTGCTCGCGCAGCGCCGCCGACAGCGCGACCGCGAGGCCGCCTTGCGCGCCGCCTCCGGCGCTGACGCGGTTCGAAATGACGATCAGGCGGCTCATCGGACATCGCTCCAGGGCTTGCTCAGCAGGACGGCGCAGTTGATCAGGCCGACGAGCGAGTAGGTCTGCGGGTAATTGCCCCACAATTCGCCGGTCACCGGGTCGATGTCTTCCGACAGCAACCCGGCGGCGGTGCGGCGTTCCAGCATCTCCTCGTAGAGCGCGCGCGCCTCGGCGCCGCGGCCGGTCAGGTGCAGCGCTTCGATCAGCCAGAACGTGCAGACGTTGAACGCGGTCTCGGGCAGGCCGAAATCGTCCTCGGTGGCATAGCGCAGCATGTGCGAGCCGCGCCGCAGCCCCGCCTCGATCGCCGCCAGCGTCGAGACGAAGCGCGGATCGCCCGGCGCGAGGAACCGCAAGTCGAGCAGCTGGATGACGCTGGCGTCGAGATCATCACCCGCGAAAGTCGCCGACAGGCGCGCCGTGTCGGCACGCCAGGCGGCCCCTTCTATGCGTGCCCGCATTTCCCCGGCGCGCGCCTGCCAGTGCGCCGCGCGGTCGGCCAGATCCAGCGCCTCGGCGGCGGTCGCCAGCCGGTCGCAGGCGGCCCAGCACATCGCCGCCGAATAAGTATGGACCGCTTGCCGCGTGCGCAGTTCCCACAGCCCGGCATCGGGCTGGTCGTAGAGCTGCCAGGCGCGCTCGCCGACTTTCTCCAGCGCCTCGAAGTCGGCCACGCCCGACATCCGCAGCAGCCGCCGGTCGATGAAGGCTTGCGTGTTCGACAGCACGATCTGGCCATAGGCGTCGTGCTGGACCTGGCCATAGGCGGCGTTGCCCACGCGCACGGGCCCCATGCCGCGGTAGCCGGCAAGCCTGTCGGCCGCGCGCTCCTCCAGCGTGGCTTCGCCAAGCACGCCGTAGAGCGGCTGGATATGCCCGCCGCGCGCGCCGTCGACGATGTCGCGCAAGTAGGCGAGGTAGCCTTCGAGCACGTCGAGCGCGCCCAGCCGGTTGAGCGCCTGCACCGTGTAGTAGGCATCGCGGATCCAGCAGAAGCGGTAGTCCCAGTTGCGCTGCGAGCCAGCGTGCTCGGGAATCGAGGTGGTCAGCGCGGCGACGATCGCCCCGGTCTCCTCGTGCTGGCACAGCTTCAGCGTGATCGCCGCGCGGATCACCACGTCCTGCCATTCGACCGGCGTGGCGAGCCCGCGCACCCATTCCCGCCATTCTGCGGTGGTCTCGGCGAGCATCGCGTCGAGCGTGCCGGCGATGTCGCCGGCGAAGCTTTCGTCGGGACCGAGGAAGAAGTGCAGCGGCTTTTCCAGCCGGAACGGGCGCTCCTCGGCCAGCATGCCGACCGGCGCGGTGGTGGTGAGCCGCAGCGTCAGCGCGCCGCTGCGGTAGCGGATGTGGTTCGACCCGCCGACCGACTGTCCGCAGGCCCCGCCCCAGCCGCAGGTCGGCCGCAGCCGCACGCGGATGCGCGGCGATCCGGCGAGCGGGCGGACCACGCGGGCGTAGGCGACCGGGCGATAGCTGCGCCCCATCCGTCGAAAATAGGGGCAGAAGTCGATCACCTCGATTGCCCCGCCCTGCGCATCGCGGTGGCGGGTGACCAGGATCGGTGTGTTGCGCAGATAGTGCTGCTCGGTGGATACCGCGTCCTCGAGGTCGATCGCCCAGAAGCCGGTGTCTGGCGTTTGGCCGCCGAGCAGCGCCGAGAACAGCGGATCGCCGTCGACGCGCGGCACGCAGCCCCAGACCATCCGCCCGGCGCGGTCGATCAGCGCCGAGACCTGGCAATTGCCGATCGGCCAGAGGTCGAGCGTTTGCGCGATGTCGGTCATCGCACCGCCTCCGCCAGCCAGGCGCGCAGCGCGGCGGGGCTGTCGAGGCGATGATCGGCGGCCGTCGCGCGGGCCGCGCCGATGAGGACGCCGTGCCCACCCAGCGCGCGCGCGGCGACGAAGCCCGCCTCGTCGGTCACGTCGTCGCCGACGAACACCGGCCGGGTGCCGCGCATCGGCGGGCGGTCCATCAGGCGATGGACGACGCGGCCCTTGTCGCCGCCCGCCACGCGCAGCTCGGCCACCATCTTGCCGGGCTGGAGGCACAAGTCGAGCTCCTCGGCCAGGGCCGCCGCCAAGATCCGCGCCTCCGCCTCCGCCTCGGGCGCCAGGCGATAGTGGAGCGCGACGCCGAAGCTCTTTTCCTCGACCAGCAGGCCGGGGCGACCGCCCGCGAAGGCGCGCAGGCGCTCCGCCGCGCGATCGAGCGCCGGGGGCCGCGCCGGGCGCGCCTCGACGCCGTTCCAGCGATGCTCACAGCCGTGGCTGCCCGAGACCGCCAGACCGTCGGCCGCCTCGCCCAGGATCGTGTCGATCTGCGCCAGCGAGCGACCGCTGACCACCGCCAGCCGCCCCTGCAACCGCACGCCGAGCGCGCCCAGCAGCGTCCGCAAGGCCTCGTCCGCGCGCACGTCCTCCGGCCGATCCTCCAGATCGAGCAGCGTGCCATCGAGATCGAGGAACAAGCTCGCGCCCTCGAGCAACGCGGCGGCCGGCCGGAGCGAGGAGGACGACGAAAGGGGGGGCAACGACATCTTATCGACTCGAATGACAGGTCTCCAAGGGGGGTGGGCGCGGCGGTGCTCGGGAATCAAAGAGCCGGCACAGCGAAAGGTTCCCGCCCGCAGCGCGCAAACGCCACGGTCCGACGCGGGCGCGGACCGGCCGGGCGGAAACGCCAGATCAGCGATCACACCGGCGCGGCAGCGCTGCCGGACGATGGCGGGGGGAGCGCTTTACTTCGCCAGGAGCGCGCCGTTCAGGCCGCGGGCCATGACGGCCGCAAGAGTTCGAATGTGTCGGTCTGCCGGGCGTACCAGCCCGCGCCATGGAGGCGAGCGATGAGCTGCATTGCCGGCACGTCGATCCTGATGCGTTTGGGATCGAGGATGAATTCGTCGCGCACGTGTGCATAGACCACCTCGGCAAGGACCGCGACCTGATGAACGCCGGTCTCGATGAAGTGGGTCAGCCGGCATTCGAAGCTGGCCGGTGCGGTATCGATCCGTGGCGGCCCGACGCGAACGCTGGGCGCCAGGGCAAGTCCCGCAAGCACCGCCTCATCGACGTCCGGCGGGGCCTCGGCCGAGGTCAGGTTCATGGCCTCCGCGTGGGCCCTGTTGACCAGATTGATGACGAATTCGCCCGTGTCGCGGATGTTGGTGGGCGTATCCTTCAGGCGCCGTTCGGGATGCGGCACCATCCCGATCACGACCGTCGGGGGGGCGCTGCCGATGGCGTTGAAGAAGCTGAAGGGCGCGGCGTTCAGCACTCCGTCGCTCGAGCGGGAGGTGATCCAGGCGATCGGCCGCGGCGTGATGCACGACCCTATCACCTTGTATCGGCTGGCACCGTCGAGCGCTTGCATATCGAATTCGATGATCGTGCTCCCTCAGCAGTTCCCGTCGAGCAAGGCCCCCGCGCCCGGCACCTTGCGCTCCAGGCCCAGACGATCGAGGAGTTGGTGTGCAGTGCAGGCCGCTGCCGAAACCACCGGCACACCCAACCGTTGCTGCAGCACGTCGATGATTGGCAGCGAGGGCATCTGCACGCAAGCCGAGGCGACGAAGACGTCGATGCCGGTGGTGTCCACGTCCTTGTATATCTCCAGCAAACGCTCGGGATCGTGCAGCCCGACCGCCAGGTTGTCCGGGATCTCGAGGGCCTTGAAGTCGTGGACGGTAATGCCCTCGCTTTCGATGTAATCCACGACCAGCTGGGTCAACGGCTTCAGGTAGGGGCAGATCACCGAGATTTTCTTCGCGCCGAGCGCGCGCAGTCCGTCCACCAGCGCGCCCGCGCTCGTCACGACCGGCGCCGGCGCCCCGTTCTCAACCGTCCGTTCGTGCAAGCGCCGCTCCGATATGCGGTGATAGCCCGGCCCCATGCTCATGATCGCAACCAGGCAGGCATAGCCGAGCACGTCGACCCGCGCGTCCGAAAGTTCCACGGCGCAGCGGTCGCTGTCGCGATCCATCGCCTCAAGCTCCTCCTTGACCACCTTCTTCATCCGCATGCGGCTGGAATGAAACGTGAAGCGATCGGGCAGGATCGCCTCGCGGGCGCGCAGCATGGCGGGGATCTCGGTCTCCATCGTCGTATTGGACGACGGCACGATCTGTCCGATGCGGAAGGGCCTGGCGATCACTGCATATCTCCGAAAAAGGCGATGGACGCGGGATGAATCGGGGGCATCATGGCTCCTCCGGTATGTCGGGCCACGGCGTGGTGACGGCCGCCTCGCCTGGGAACGTCACCGGCGCGAGAGGGGCGCGGTTCACCCGCAGGTCGAAGATGTCGAAACGGTTATAATGGCCGACGATGTCATGCATCTGCTTGGGCTGGATGCACCGGCTGAGGTCGATCTCGGCATAAGCGATGCCCTCGGCGTCGATCAGGGGGTCGCCGATCAGGCGTCCGTCGGGTCCGACGAAGCCGGAGAATGCGCTGTTCCGCCGACCCAGGCGCGCCCCGGCGCCGGGAACGATACCCTCCATCGCCGCAATGATCTCGTCCGACACGGTCGAGCAGGAGACGACGGTGAAGACCTTCCCTTCGAACGAGTGCGCCATTGCCCGGACCTTGATCGCCTCGGCCATGTCGTAGTCGGGAGGCGCGACGGGCAGCGCAATGTAGCTGGCGACATGGATCAGCTCGCCTTGGGCGAGCAGCGCGAAGCGGGCGAGAGTGTTGGTGTTCTCGCCGCACGCCAGCCCGCCGAGCGGCCCCAGCGCGGTCTCGTACACACGCAGCCCACTGCCATCGCCCGGTGCCCAGGTCAGCTTCTCCGCCCAGGTCGGAACCAGCTTGCGATGCTTGCCCAGGATCGCACCATCGGGGCCGATGAAAACCATGGTGTTGTAGATCGTGCCGAGCGACACGGGGCTCCGCTCGTTCACGCCGATCACCACATGGACGCCCAGCGCGCGCGCGATATCGCAAATCTGCGCTATTTCCGGCCCGGGGATCAGGATGGAGGCCCGCAACAGCTTCTCGAACCAGGGGCTCCCCGTCACCGGATCGGCGATCCAGCTCCAATAGGGATAGCCCGGCACGAAGACCTCGGGAAACGCGATCAACTGGGCCCCGTTCGCCGCCGCTTCCCTGATCAGCCCGACGGCCTTCGCGCAAGTTGCGGCGGGATCGAGGAATACCGGAGCGGCCTGGACCGCGGCGGCCGTGAAACAGGGAAGTTCCAACATGGGCTTGTACCAATTGCGGATAGCGATGCCGCTCCTTGTGCACCGCATTGACAGCATCATGCAAGATGTTTTAAGCCTATACTAAATTTGAAGGATCCTGGCCTCATGGGCGAGCACCGCTACGATCAGCATCGGGAGGACATCGCCGGGCGGGCCAACGTTGGCGATACGGCGGAACTGGTCGAATTCTATCGCACCCTGGAAAGCCACCATGCCGGCGCCTTGTGGACGGTCGCCAACAAGATCGAACCCTGGGAACCCCAAACCGCTTCGGTGCCCATGATCTGGAAATACGACGATCTGCGGGCGCATGTGATGCGCGCGCTCGATCTCGTCACTCCCGAGCAGGCGGGCCGCCGGGTCGTCTACCTGGCCAATCCAGGCCGCCGCGACGTGACCGCCGCCGTGGGGTGGCTCTATTCGGGGATCCAGGTGATGCGGCCCGGCGAGGTCGCGTCGAGCCACCGCCATTCGGCCTCGGCGCTGCGCTTCATCATGGAAGGCTCGGGCGCCTTCACCAATGTCGACGGACACAAGATCACACTCGCCCGCAACGATTTCGTGCTCACCCCCAACGGAACCTGGCACGAGCACGGCGTCGATCGGGACGGCACGATCTGCACCTGGCTGGACGGCCTGGACATTCCGCTGATCAACGCCCTGGAAGCCAACTTCTACGAAGTTCATCCCGACCTGCGGCAAGCGGTCTCGTTTCCGATCGACGATTCCACAGCGACTTGGGGCAACCCGGCTCTGAAGCCGGCGGGAGAGACCTGGTCGCGGCGCCATTCGCCGCTGCTCAAGTATGAGTGGGAGCCGACCTACGAGGCGCTGGTCCGCTACGCGGAAGTCACCGACGGATCGCCGTTCGACGGGGTCCATATGGATTACGTGAACCCCTTTACCGGCGGACCGCCGATGGCGACGCTCGGGGCGTCGATGCAACTCCTGCGGCCTGGAGAGCGCACCAAGGCGCATCGGGAAGTCGGCAGTTTCGTCTACCAATGCGCCAAGGGCTCCGGCTATTCGATCATCGGCGGCAAGCGGTTCGACTGGAACGAGCGCGATATCTTCGTCGTGCCCGCGTGGATGTGGCACGAGCATGGCAACAGGTCGGCGAACGAAGATGCCTGCCTGTTTTCGTTCCACGACCTGCCGGTGATGCGGGCGCTCGGCCTCTACAGGTCCGAAGGCCTTGCGGACAACGGCGGGCACCAGCCCGTCGCGGCCTGACGTTCTCGAGCACAGGAAGGGATTGTAATGCGCCTCGTGACTTATCGCGCCCATGTCGAAGCGGAGGGCCGCCTCGGTGCCCTGGTCGATGGCATGGTGGTGGATGTGGCCCGTTTGGGTGCGTCGGCCAACGTCGACTTGCCAGGCCGGATGTTGGGCCTCATCGACCTGGGTCCCGGCGGCATCGCGGAACTCGGGCTACTGCTCGACGGAGCCAAGGGGCGCTGGCCGGTGCGGACGGCCCTGCCGCTCGCCGACGTGCAGCTGCTCGCCCCTATCCCCCGCCCGCGCAAGAACATCTTCGGCATCGGCCTCAACTACCTCGACCATGTCGCGGAAAGCGCGGCTGCGCTCGACACCGCGCCCGAACTGCCCAAGCAGCCGGTCATCTTCTCCAAACCGCCAACGAGCGTCATCGGGCCCGGAGAGCCGATCGTGCACGATGCCGCGATCACCCAGCAGCTCGACTGGGAGGTGGAACTCGCCGCGATCATCGGCACCACCGCCAAGCAAGTCGATCGAGCCGAAGCGCTTCGGCATGTCTTCGGCTATACCGTGCTGATCGACATGAGCGCCCGCGACTGCCGCCGCGCGGGGCAATGGATCTATTCGAAAGGCCAGGATACCTACGCGCCGATGGGCCCGTGCATCGTCACCGCCGACGAGATTCCCGATCCGCAAACGCTGGACCTGTGGCTCACGGTAAACGGCGTGGAAAAGCAGCGCTCGAACACCAGCCACATGCTCTTCAAAGTGGATGAACTGATCGCTGACATCAGCAAGGGGATCACGCTCGAGCCGGGCGACATCATCGCCACCGGCACCCCCGAGGGCGTTGGCGCAGGTCGGACGCCGCAAGAGTGGCTATGGCCCGGCGACGTGATCGAATGCGGCATCGCCGGCATCGGCGAGTTGCGCCACAACGTCGTCGCCGGCTGACGGCGCGCCAACCGCTGCCGGATCAGTCGGCCAGATTTTCGTGGAGCAGTGTCAGGTGCGCGATCAGCTTGTCGAAGTCGCGCTTGCCGAAGCCGCGGATCACCTTGGCATAGATCGGGGCGGTGGCGGCGCGGGCCTCCACAAGTTTGGCCTCGCCTTGGCGGGTCAGGGACACCTCGGTCACCCGGGCGTCTTCGGGGCTCACATCGAGGGTCACCAGCCCTGCCGCCTCCATGCGCTGGACGATTCGCGACATGGTCGAGGTCGGAATGACGGCGGCAGCGGCAATTTCGCGGACCCCGCGCGGGGATAACTCGCCAAGGACCATGAGCACGCGCCAGTTGGGAATGTCGAGCCCGATGGCCCGAAGCTGATCTTCGATCACCGCGTTGTATCGCGCGACCAGACGGTTCAGCAGATAGAACGGATATTTGTCGACCTGGAACGCCGGCGTTCCCGGATCTCCCAGAATGCGGTTGTCCACAAGGTCTCCTTTCATTCCGGACCGCGTAACGCGTTGCAGCCCATCTCCGCAACCAAAATAAGTTTAGTTGCATGTGCACGCTTTATGTGGCACCACTGGCGGGCGATCCGAAGATGGATCCGGCGGGGAGAACAGATATGCCGAATGCCGCACTGGCCAATTTTGCCGCAGCTCTGGCCCAAGGGACCATCCGGGTGGTAGATCTCACCCAAACGCTGTCCGAAGACACTCCGCTGCTCGTCCTGCCGGAACCGTTCGGCCAGACCGCGGCCTTCAAGCGCGAGGAGATATCGCGCTATGACGACCGCGGCGTCGCCTGGTACTGGAACAACTTCACCGTGGGCGAGCACACGGGCACGCATTTCGACGCCCCGATCCACTGGGTGACGGGCAAGGATCTGGCCGACAACACGGTCGACGCCATCGACGTCGCGGCCTTCATCGCGCCTGCGGTGGTGATCGACTGTTCGGCCGAATGTGCGGCCGACGCCGATTTCATCCTGACCCGGGAAGTCATCGAAGCCTGGGAAAGCCGGCACGGCCGCATCCCTCCCCGCTCCTGGGTCCTGTTCCGCAGCGACTGGTCGAAGCGCCAGGGCGACGCCTATACCAACCGGCGCGAAGACGGCGCGCATACCCCGGGGCCCGATCCCGAGGCCTGCCGGTTCCTGATCGAAGAGCGCGACGCGCACGGTTTTGGGGTAGAGACAATCGGGACCGATGCCGGCCAGGCCCACCTGATGGACCCGCCCTATCCAGCGCACACGCTGTTTCACGGCGCCGGTCGCTTTGGCCTCCAATGCCTCGAAAACCTCGACCAGCTGCCGCCGACCGGAACGGTGATCGTATCGGCGCCGCTGAAGATCCAGGGCGGCTCAGGCAGCCCGCTGCGCGTGCTCGCGCTGGTAGAGGGCTGAGCGAATGGCTGAGCGCTCTTTCAAGAAGGAGGTCGAACAGCTTCGCCTGGGGGATGGCCAACTGTTCGAGGGCGAAGGCATTCTCGCGATCACCAAGGGGCTCCTGCAGGCCGGCGTCGCCTATGTCGGCGGCTACCAGGGCTCGCCGATCAGCCACCTGATGGACGTATTCTCGGACGCCGATCCCCTGCTGCGCGAGCTCGGGGTCCATTTCGTGTCCAACGCCAGCGAGGCAGCGGCCGGGGCCATGCTGGCCGCATCGGTCAATTACCCGTTGCGCGGCGCTGTCGCATGGAAGTCGGTGGTGGGCACGAACGTCGCGTCCGATGCGCTATCCAATCTCGCCTCGGGCGGTGTCACGGGCGGCGCGCTCATCATCATCGGCGAAGACTATGGCGAAGGGTCCTCGATCATGCAGGAGCGCACCCATGCCTTCGCGATGAAATCTCAGATGTGGCTGCTCGATCCCCGTCCCAATCTGCCGATGATGGTCGACATGGTGGAAAAGGCATTTCAGCTCTCCGAGGCGTCGCGCACTCCGGTGATGATGGAGATGCGGGTACGAAGCTGCCACATGACCGGCTCGTTCGTCGCCAAGGATAACCGCCGTCCGCCGATGACCGTTGGCCAGGCGGCCGCCAATCCCAAGCGCGATATCAGCCGGATTGTCCTGCCGCCGGCCAACTTCGTTCACGAGATCGAAAAGATCGAACAGCGCTGGCCGGCCGCACTGAAGTTCATTGCCGAGCAGCAGCTCAACGAATGGTTCGGGCCCGACCAGGACGAGATCGGCATCATCGTCCAGGGCGGGCTGTTCAACGGCCTCAACCGCGCGCTCGAACTGCTGGGTCTGTCGGATCCTTACGGCGCGACGGAGATACCGGTTTACTGCCTCAACGTCACCTACCCGCTCCTGCCGGAAGAGGTTCGCAGCTTCTGCGCCGGCAAGAAGGCGGTGCTGATTCTTGAAGAAGGCCAGCCCGAATTCATCGAGCACGAGCTCAATACGCTGGTGCGCCAGGCCGATCTTCAGACACGCATCGTCGGTAAGGAAGTGATGCCCAGGGCCGGCGAGTATTCGGCCAAGGTCCTGGTGGACGGCGTGGCCGCTTTCCTGCGCGCACATGCGCCGGCCCGCGCCCCGGCATTGCCGGCCGAAGTGCCGGCCGAAGCGGATCTGGCAAGCACCGTTCCCGGCCGCCCCGCGGGCTTTTGCACCGGCTGCCCCGAACGGCCGATCTTCGCCGCGATGAAGCTCGCCCAGCGCGAAGTCGGCGAGCTCCACGTGTCCGGTGATATCGGCTGCCACATCTTCTCGATATTTCCGCCCTTCAACATCGGCAACACGACGATGGGCTATGGCTTGGGCACCGCGGGCGCATCGGCCTTCAAGGCCGAAGGCAAGCGTGCCGTGGCGATGATGGGCGATGGCGGTTTCTGGCACAACGGCCTGACCTCAGGCATCGGCAACGCGCAATTCAATCAGGACGACACCGTCACCATAGTCATCGACAACGGCTATTCTGCGGCGACCGGCGGCCAGGACATCCTGTCCTCGCGCGCGGAAAACCAGACGCGGGTGACGAACCATCCGATCGAGAAAGCCGTCCGCGGCATGGGGATCGATTGGGTCCGCACCCTCACGCGAACCTACGACGTGGCGAAGATGCGCGACACACTCAAGGAAGCGCTGACGAGCACCACCAAGGGGCCGAAGGTCATCATCGCGCAGTCCGAATGCATGCTCAACAAGCAGCGCAGGGAAAAGCCGTTGGCGTCCAAAGCGGCGCGCGAAGGCAAGCGCGTGGTGCGCGAGCGGTTTGGCGTCGACCCCGACACCTGCACCGGCGACCATGCCTGCATCCGCCTGTCGGGCTGCCCCTCGCTCTCCATCGTGCCCAACCCGGATCCGCTGCGCGAGCATCCCGTGACCCATATCGACAACAGCTGCGTCGGCTGCGGCAATTGCGGCGAGGTCGCCCACGCGGCGGTGCTCTGCCCGTCGTTCTACAAGGCCAGCATCGTCACCAATCCCACCCGCTGGGACCGGTTCAAGGCGCAGGTGCGACACGCCGTGATCGGTTGGCTACAGCAATCGCAAGCCAGAAAACTCGCGCTGAGGGCATATTGATGGCGACCTCCACCCCTCCCGCCCGCGAGCGTATCACGATCGCCATCCTTGCCCTCGGCGGCGAGGGCGGCGGCGTTCTGGCAGACTGGATCAGCCAGGTCGCGAACGAGCATGGCTATATCGTGCAAGGGACATCGATTGCCGGCGTCGCGCAACGAACCGGCTCGACGGTGTATTATATCGAAATGGTCAAGCGCGCTGCCGCAGGCGCGAACCGGGCCGAGCCGATCCTGGCGATGATGCCGGCCCCGGGCGATGTCGACATCGTGATCGCATCGGAACTGATGGAAGCGGGTCGGGCGATATTGCGCGGGTTCGTCACAGCCGACCGGACCACACTGATCGGCTCGACCCACCGCGTTTACGCCATTTCAGAAAAGGCGGCTCTCGGCGACGGGACGGCGGCGGCCCAACGCATTCTCGATGCGGCCGAACGCCGGTCCGCACGGTTCATCGGGTTCGATATGGCGGCAGCCGCCGCGGAAGCCGGGAGCGTGGTAAGCTCGGTGATGTTCGGCGCGCTTGCCGGTAGCGGGGTCCTGCCGTTCCCGCGTGAAGCGTTCGAAGATGCCATTCGCCACGGCGGCAAGGCGCTCGAAACCAATCTGAATGGTTTCGGGCTGGGTTTCCAGCGTGCCCGAGATGGCGACGCGGAACGTCCGGCCCCCCGGGACCAGAACGAGCCCACCACCGAGGCGGGTCGTGCGTTGAGAGCGATTATCGACGCATCGTTACCGCACAGCGCCAGACCGCTGGCGATCGAGGGTGTGAAGCGGTTGATGGATTATCAGAACCGCAGCTATGCTGAGCTCTATCTGTCCCGGCTTGCGGCAGTCCGCGCTCTGGATGACGGCGGCAACGATTGGCAGCTCACTCGAAATGCGGCGCGCCACATCGCGCTGTGGATGAGCTACGAGGACACAATTCGGGTCGCCGACCTTAAGGTGCGCGCAGCCCGAAGCGCCCGGGTCTCCAACGAAGTCCGCCTCGTGCCGGGGCAGGTGATGGCCGTGACCGAGTACATGCATCCGCGGCTTCAGGAAATCTGCGACATCCTGCCTCGCCCGCTTGGCCGATTTTTGCGCGACAGCGCGGCAGTCCGCCGTCTCACCGAACCCTTGTTCCGTGCCGGCCGGCTGGTCGAGACGACCAGCCTGCGGTGGTTTCTTGCGCTGCGGGTCATCGCCGGGCTGCGGTCAATCAGGCCCCGGACACTTCGCTATCATGAGGAACAACTGCGGATCGACGGCTGGTTGACCCTTGCCGCCCGGTTCGCGGAAAGCGATTCTGAAGCTGCGGCCGAGCTGATCGCGTGCCAGCAGCTGATCAAGGGCTATTCCGATACGTACGAGCGTGGTCTTGCCCGCTTCGAAGCGGTCATGAGCGAAGCTCGCAACCTTGTCGGCCAGCGAAATGCAGCCGCGCGGCTGCGGACCCTGCGCGAAGCCGCCCTGGCGGACGAGAATGGGGATGCGCTCGCCTGCGCGGTTTCCGCGAGGTCCGCTGGCCAGGCCTGATCGGCTCCCGTCGCGCAATCGCGCAAGGAACGGGCGGGGCCTGAAGGCTGCGGACAATCGCGGTAAAGCCGCGCTCGAGGAACCATGTTAGGATTGACCTCACGCCTGATGCGCGCGCTCGAACCAGCACCGGGACGAGCGCAGGCACGAGAGCGACCCGCCAGAAAACCGGAGCGGGGATGGCAGATCTGGCTGCTTGCTTACCCCTATCCCCGCTGCATGACTGAGCCCGGACACAGTATCAGGCGGGAGGTTGCCCGGGCCCTTCGTCCTGGTCCCGGCCTTTGATATACGAGACGATCTGCGCCACGCTCGGGATCGACTTTTGGTCGATGAACGAAGCTTCATCCCACAGACGAGATCGCGTTATCGCGCGAGGACACTGCATGAAAACGAAATCAACCGTAATGACAATTACCGTCGCGGGAACCTCCGGATCAGCGAAGGATTCACGAAGCGCCTGATCCGTCGATATCGAGGCACGTCCGTTGAGGCGGAATATCGTGCCGGTGCCTGGAAAGAGAAAAAGAAGCGCAACCCTGGGATCTTGCACCATGTTTCTCAGGCTATCGATCTTGTTGTTGCCCTTGCGATCCGGGAACATGATCGTTTTCGAGTCCACAACCCGAACGAAACCCGGAGAATCGCCACGAGCGCTGCAGTCCAATCCAGTCGGCCCTACGGTTGCCAACAGGAAAAACGGAGACGATTCGATAAATTTGGCATAGGCCGGGATTAGTTCGTTCTGTTCGACCGTCTTCGCTGCAGGCGGGGTTGCTCCGGAATATATTTCTTCCAATTGGTCAACAGTTTCTAATATCATACCGGAACCCTCGCCCTAATATCAATGGATCGACTTTCATTCTCAGAAATTCTATAATCATGAACTGTTCTTGTTTTGCATTATCTGGACCGCATATTCTATGTCGGACCGGTGCTTGCGAATAAGTGAGCCGGCAAAATCCTCAAGTCTTGCAATATTTTCCGGTGACGCGTCATCCAGGTCGTCGCTGCAATCCTGCAATGGGCCATCGATCTTGATATATCGCGCCGGCTCGCCGGGCCTGTTCAGAAACGTGTCCAGGATAATGGGGTTTGCGGCAGCTTGACCTGATGTAAGCATTGAAAAGAGCGGAAAACCGCGCTGGGGCTTCGACCAGTCTGCCGCCGTCCAGCTTCTCATGTCATCGAGATCGTAAGGGCGCGATCCCTGACCAGTGCCCAGGGAAAGAATCAGCGTATCATTCAAATCGAAACCCAATATGGTCGAAAACATCAGGGCCAGGAATGACGGGTCGTTCATATAGACGGCGCCGTCGAGAAGAACCTCGTGCGCCATATCATCATATGGAGTTATGGATGCAGGACCATGAAAGGTCGGCGCGGCGGTAGCGGCGCGGATCGCATCGCGCATTTTCATTTGGCGGGTGGCCGCATCGTATTGCGCGATGTTGCTGACCAGAACCGGTTCTCTTTTGACCGGATCATAAGTGGTGAACACCAGATTCGCCAATGCGTCTCCTACAAGCAGCTCGCCGAATGCTTTTGCAAAGGAGGCGTCCGCATGAGAATCGTCGTAACCAGATTCATCGGCGTCACCAGCTCTGCGACGGCGCTCGAAATCCTTTCTGGGGAACACATGCCCCATGCTGTTCCGCATGAAGAGCGGTATCATCTCCGGCGTCATGATGGTTGAGCCCGGCCTTTCGGGCGAGGGCGCGCTCAGCAGAGCCGAGATGAGGGCGCCGACGGATGTACCGATGAAACAATCGATATAACTGTGAAAGGGCTTTAGTTCGTCGCAAAGTTTCTGCCCCAGGAGAGTATAAATTTCGTTGATGACGAGTGCCGGAATGATACCTCGCGCACCACCACCATCAATCGACAAAATTATACGCTTCATAGCTAGATTCCCATGATTACGGGTCTGAAAACGTGCTTTTCGGACAATCGCTATTAATAGAACAGTACCGCCGCATGATCCCACTAATTAGACCAGCCCACCTCTCGCTGGCGATATGCCACGAACCAAGCCTTTGACTGCGAAGCATTATCCACCGTTCGAGCGCCACGGGGAGATAAGCTATGCCGGTACGCCGCTACCCAGCAGTTTCGCTTGCAAGCCTTGGGTAATCCACCCCGCCACGCACCCTAGCGCCGCTGCGCAGCCAAGTTCGAAAATGGAAAGCAGCGTTGGCTCGAGGTGCGCTGCGAAAAACGCGATAAGACCAAGGAACCACGCGGTAATATTGTCCAGAACCTTTACTCCGCGCATTGAAACCACCACAATTGCTATCGAAAAAACAATCATGGCGATCGCGAAGTCACCGAAAATTGGGCCCAACCTGGTAAACGCTATGGCTGCGACACACCCAGCTGCAAGACCAGCTATCAGACACAGGAATGACGCGACGCCCTGGTAAATCGAGGATGGATTCGTGTAATACACGACCCAGCCAACAAACATCATCCAGATTTCAAGGCCGAGCAGTGTACTCGAATAGGCTGCCGACGCCGCACCAGTAGCGGCCACCAGCGTAAATCCAATGTATCTTACAGCTGACGTAGGTTGAATTCCGGCACTGGAATCGATGGTGGCCTTGTTGGACATTAGATTTCCCCGATTGTGATTTCCTGCGATGTGACGGGCAGATATATTGGCGGAGTGAAACATTACCTCTTTACTGCCACTCGACCGGGGCGATCGCTCGGCGTTGGCTGCACGAGGTTCTATCGACGCGATGGCTCGGTGATCGGTCCCGAAATGGGGACTGACCACCGGCCATCGGCGACGACGAGGGGCCTACATGCCGATCACCTCCGGAACAGCTCAGTAACGGACACTTGCGGTTATCCCGTAAGTGCGCGGCTGGCCGGCGAAGATGATCGCGGTGTCGGCCACCGGCGACCTGAGCAGATTGTAGTATTTGTTGGTCACGTTGCGGACGAACCCGCCGATCCGCCATTTGTCATCCGGGTGATGTACGCCGAACCGCAGGTCGAACAGCGTGTAGGGATCGATCTTCAGGAGTTCCAGCTGGCCCAGCAGCGAGTACGCCCGGCTCTGGTAGGACATCGAGCCGCCGATGTAGGCGTTGAGGCTGTCGCTCACCGGCCGGTCGTATTCGGCGTCGGCGGTCAGCTGCCACTTCGGCGTAAGCGGGAACGCTTCGCCGCTGAGGTCGGTCGGGGTGCCGAAGCCGTTGAATCCCAGCGTGCCGGCGCCAATGCGCGAGTCGACGTACGTACCGCCTCCCGACAGGGTGAGGCCGTTCACCGGCACCCAGGTGATCTGCAGCTCTGCGCCCTGGACGCGGGATTTCGGAATGTTGATCGTCGATTCGAGATTGCCGATCGGCACCACGGGAACGCGGCTTTTCAGCTGCTTGTCGGTATAGTCGTAATAGAACAGCGCGCCGTTCAGCTGGAGCGTGTTGTTCAGGAGCGTCATCTTCGCGCCGACCTCATAGGCCAGCAGACTTTCCTGCGTCACCGGTCGCAACTGGTTGGCATTGAAGGCAAACAGCTGCGGGACGCCGCCAGCCTTGTAACCGCGGCTCACATTCGCATAGAGCAGGATGTCCGGCGTCGCCTGCCAGTTCAGGCCCGTGCGCCACGAGATATTGTCCTCGTAGATCTTGAAGTTGCTGATCCCGGGCGTCCCGTTGATCGATGTGATGCACCCGCCGGCTGGAATGGGAGTGGCCAGGCCGAGCAAGTTGGACTGCAGTTGGGCCGTCGCGCCCATCCCGCCGTCAAAGGTGCAGACCGACGTATCGTTCTTTGAATTCGTATAGCGAATTCCGCCCAGCAGCTTGAGTTCCGGCGTGATCCGGTACTCGGCATTGCCAAAGAAGGCATAGGTTTCGATCTTCGTGCGGTTGGTCGGCGTGCCATCGCCCATCCCCGAACCGAGCGCGGCGCGAAACGACGAAATGTTGACCTGGGTATAGCCGTTGTCCCTCACCCGATCGTTCTGGTAATTCGCGCCGATGAGAAGGTCGAGGTCGCTGACTGGATTGATCTCAGCCCGCAGCTCCTGGAAGTAGCTGTCGATCTTGCCGTTCTGGGCGAAGCGGAAATTGAAGAACTGGGTCCCGTCCATGTCGGTCCGGCTGTCCAGCTTGAAATGCGAATAGGCGCTGATGGAGACGAGCCGCACCGCATCGCTGAGATCGTAGTTTCCGCGCAACGAGATCTGGAAGAACTCGTTGTCGAGCCTGAACGCCTCGCCCGGATCCCAGTCCGCCACGCGATTGTTTCGGGGCGCAGCCGGCAAGCCGATCAACTCCGGCGCGCCGAACGGCGGCACCGCGAAATTGGTCTGGAGATATTGCGCCGCCTGGGTGTCGGACTTGTCGCGCCAGGCATTGACGTTGAGGGCGAACGAGACGTCCGGGCTTGGCTCCCAGTCGAGCAGGATGCGGCCGAGCAGGCGATCCCGCTGGCCGAGACGGTCGGACGGCCGCGACTGGCTGACCTGCCATCCATCGGCCTGTTCGGTCTTCACCGCCACACGCGCCTTGAGGGTGCTCGACAAAGGTCCGCTGACAAAGGCGGACGCCTCCAGATTGTTGAACCGGCCGAAGCTGAGATCGGCGCCATAGGCGAGGTCGTTGGTGGGCTTGGCCGCGATATAGTTGATCGCGCCACCCGTGGCGTTCGAACCGAAGACGGTGCCCTGCGGCCCCTTGAGCACTTCCACCCGCTCGAGATCGAGGGCCGCGCCGGAGGTCATGTAGCTGAACGGAAGCGGGACCTCATCGGTATAGACGCTGACCGTCGGGGCGCCAGCCAGCGCATCGTCGAAGAAGCCGATGCCGCGCAAGGTGAAGACCGGCGCGGAACGCGGCGTCTTGGCGAAGCTGAACCCGGGGACGATCTTGACCAGATCGGCCGGACTGCCGACGCCGCGGTTGATGAGCGCGTCACCGCTGAACGCGGCGATCGACATGCCGACCTTATTGGCCGACTCAGACCGCTTCTGCGCCGTCACGACGATCTCGTCAGGCCCCGTCGCCATCGCAGGCTCAGCGGCCACGGCCTCCGCATTCGCGGCGTCAACCGGCGCTGCGGTCTGGGCAAATGCAGTCACGGGCAGCAACCCGCCCAGCAACAAGGCGCTGGCAAATGTGCCATTGCGGCCCGAGCGACCGCGAACGCGGCCCCGCCCGAACTGTGATAATTGATTTTTGTTGTAAGTCATCGCACGCTCCCTCTTTATCATGAATTTAATTAATCTTCGTGAGCCATGAAACGGTTCAAA
>DASVMK010000228.1:0-3116 GCA_036384395.1 Novosphingobium sp. | reverse complement strand
GCGGTTGGCGGCGGCGAGGCCGACCACCACGCGCTTGCCGGCCGGCACCTCGACATCGCCGATTCGGGTCTTGCGCACCGCGATCCGGAAGGTCGCCTTGGTCGAGCCTTCGAGCCGCAGCATCTCCTCCATGAAGGCGGGAATCAGCGCGCGGTCGGCGCGCAGCCGGTCCTGCATCGCGGTGTTCTCGGCGAGGTAGCGCATCGAATTGCCGAGCAGCTTGGCGCTGGTGTCCTGCCCTGCGGCGAACAGGAACATCGCCGCCTTCGCCGGCTCGACGATGTCGGGGATCGAGCCGTCGGGGAACCTGGCGTTGGCCAGCAGCGTCATCACGTCGTCGCGGGGCGCGGCGCGGCGCTCGGAGAGATAGCGGAAGAAATAGGTGCCCATGAAGATCAGCGCGGCGCTGCCTTGGACCGCCTCGGGATTGTCGATGTCGCCGGCGTGTCCGCCCGTATCGATCGCCTCGCGGAACTGCTGGCGATCTTCGGCGGGCACGCCGAGCAGGTCGGCGATCACCAGCGTGACGTAAGGCGTCGCCACTTCGGCGATGATCTCGCCCCCGCCCTTGCCGACCATCTCGCGCGCCATGCGGTCGGCCAGGTCGTGCATGAACGCCTCGTTCGCCTTGAGCCGCGAGGGCACGAACAGCGGATTGAGCAGCGAGCGGGCGGCGGCGTGGAATTCGCCGTCGTAGTTGACCAGCAGGTCCTGCGGGCGGATCGCGCGGGCATAGGCGTCGATCTGGGCCGCGATGTCGTCGCCCTCGGGCGCGAACGGCAGCGGCGCGAGCGGATTGGTGGCGAGGGCGGAGGAGAAATCCTCCTTGTTGAGCAGCACCTCGACGCATTCGTCGAAGCCGGTGACCAGCAGCGCGTCGCGCGCCTCGAGCTCGGCCACCGGGCCGCGCGCGCGAACACCCTCGAAGAAATCGTAGGGGTCGAGCAGGACCGAGCGGTCGGTGAAATAATCGCGCTCGGCGCTCTGTCGGGGACTCGTCGCCATCTTCGCCTCTCCATTAATGATATACTGTGTATCATATAATGGCGCCGACTGCGAGTCAACGCGGAGGCGGCTTGCCTATGCGCGCGGGAAGCCCCAAGTCGGACGGCGAGGACAAGCACCGAGGGAGTACGCCGTGAGTTCACAGGAAGAGGCCGAGAGCATCCGCGCCGCCGCCGACCGGGTGGTGCAGCTCGAGGCCGAGCTGGAAGCGGCCGGCGACGCGGCGCTCGCCAACGATGTGGTCGCGCTGGCCCGCGCGGAGCTGCACAAGTGGGTCGACACGGTGACCGCGGTGGTCGCCTCGCCGGGCGTCGGTCGCGTCACGCTGATCCACGCCAACGGCCGCGAATCGCGCATCGCCTCGCCCGACCTGCCCTTCCTGCTCTCCCGCCCCGCGCGGTTCGGGGATAAGGGGTAGCGGTCAATCCAGGTTCGGCCGCACCCGCCGTTCGGCGGTGGCGAGATCCACGCCGCAGCGCTTCGCATAGTCCTCGACCTGATCGCGGCCGATGCGCGCGACGCCGAAGTACTGGCTCTCGGGATGCGCGAAGTAGAAGCCCGAGACCGCCGCGGTCGGCAGCATCGCGTAGCTTTCGGTCAGAACCAGCCCGGCGCGATCCTGCGCGCCGAGCATGTCGAACAGGATCGGCTTGAGGCTGTGGTCCGGGCACGCGGGGTAGCCCGGCGCCGGGCGGATGCCGCGGTATTCCTCGCGGATCAGCGCGTGGTTGGTGAGCTGCTCCCCCGGGGCATAGCCCCATAGCGTCGTGCGGACGTGCTGGTGCAGCCGCTCGGCAAAGGCCTCGGCGAAGCGGTCGGCGAGCGCTTTCAGCAGGATGTCGTTGTAGTCGTCGTGCGCGGCCTTGAACCGCGCGAGGTGCGGTTCGATGCCGTGGATGCCCACCGCGAAGCCCCCGATCCAGTCGTTCTCGACATCGATGAAGTCGGCCAGGCAGAAGTTGGCGCGGCTGCGGCTCTTCTTGATCTGCTGGCGGAGGAACGGCAGGCGGATCTCGCCGCCGTCGACGTTGACCGCCAGGTCGTCGCCCTCACGGCGGCACGGCCAGAACCCGGCGACGCCCCTGGCGGTCAGCCACTTTTCCGCGACGATCGTGTCGAGCATCGCCTGCGCGTCGGCGAACAGGCTGCGCGCGCTTTCGCCGACCACCGCGTCCTCCAGGATCGCCGGATAAGTGCCGGCGAGCTCCCAGGCGCGGAAGAATGGCGTCCAGTCGAACGTCTCGCGCAAGTCGGCAAGGTCCCAGTCGTCGAAGGTGTGCAGGCCCGGCTGCGTGGGCGCGGGCGCCTTGTCGGCGAAATCGGGCTTATAGCTGTTGGCGCGCGCCTCTTCGATCGGCAGCAGGCCGCTGCCCTCCTTGCCGGCGCGCGCTTCGCGGATGCCCTCGTACTCGCCGGCGGTGCCGTCGATGAACGGCTTGGCCTGGGTGTCCGACAGGAGCTGCGAGGCGACGCCGACCGCACGGCTCGCGTCGAGCACGTGGATCACCGGACCTTCGTAGGCCGGGTCGATGCGCAGCGCGGTGTGGACCTTGCTGGTGGTCGCCCCGCCGATCAGCAGCGGGATCGCCATGTCCGCGCGCTGCATCTCCTCGGCGACGGTGACCATCTCGTCGAGCGAGGGCGTGATCAGCCCCGAGAGGCCGATGATGTCCGCCCCTTCCTTCCGCGCGGTGTCGAGGATCGTCGACCACGGCACCATGACGCCGAGGTCGATCACCTCGTAGCCGTTGCACTGCAGCACGACGCCGACGATGTTCTTGCCGATGTCGTGGACGTCGCCCTTGACGGTGGCGAGCACGATCGTGCCGTTGGTGTCCTTCTGGCTGGCCAGCTCGGGATTGGTGGCCTTCTCCTCCTCGATGAAGGGGATCAGGTACGCCACGGCCTTCTTCATCACGCGGGCCGACTTCACGACCTGCGGGAGGAACATCTTGCCCGCGCCGAACAGGTCGCCGACGACGTTCATGCCGTCCATCAGCGGCCCTTCGATCACCGCCAGCGGCGAGCCATACTTGAGGCGCGCCTCCTCCGTATCGCCGTCGATGTAGTCAAGGATGCCCTGCAGCAGGGCGTGTTCCAGGCGCTTTTCG
>DASVMK010000227.1:0-20529 GCA_036384395.1 Novosphingobium sp. | reverse complement strand
CTAGGCGATCAGCGCGCCGAGCTTGGCCTCGATCGCGGTGCGGTCGAGCCCCTTCTGGCCGATGACGACGAGCTGGGTGCGCTGCGCCTCCTCGGGCTTCCAGGCGCGGTCGTAGAACTGCTGGATGCGCGGGCCGACTGCCTGGACGACGAGGCGGCTGGGCTTGCCTTCGACCGCGACCATGCCCTTGACGCGCAGCACGTCGTGCGCGGCGATGACGCTGTCGAGCGTGCTCACCAGCGCGTCGACGTCCGGCACGCTGGCGCCGTTCACCACGAAGCTGTCGAAGTCGTCGTGATCGTGGTCCTCCCCGTCGTCGATGTGCGAGCGGCGGCTGTCGAGATCGTCCTCGGCGGCCGCGGTGATGCCCAGCAGCGCCGCGATATCGACGGCGCCGTTGCTGGCGCGGACGATGCCGACGCCGGGCCGCGTCTCCGCCGCGACCTGCTTTTCGACTTCGGCCAGCGCCGCGGCGTCGATCAGGTCGATCTTGTTGAGCACGACCATGTCGGCGCAGGCCAGTTGCTCCTCGAACAGCTCTTCCAGCGGGCTGTCGTGGTCGAGGCTGGGATCGGCGGCGCGGGCGGCGGCCAGTGCCGCCTCGTCCGTGGCGAAGCGGCCGGCGGCGACCGCGTCGGCGTCGATCAGCGCGACCACGCCGTCGACCGTCGCGCGGGTGCGGATGTCGGGCCACTGGAACGCCTTGACCAGCGGCTTGGGCAGCGCGAGGCCGCTGGTCTCGATGATGATGTGCTCGGGCGGATTGGGCCGGTCGAGCAGCTTCTGCATCGTCGGCAGGAAGTCGTCGGCCACCGTGCAGCAGATGCAGCCGTTGGCCAGCTCGACGATGTCCTCTTCGGGGCAGGCGGCGTCGTTGCAGCCCTTCACCAGTTCGCCGTCGACCCCGACGTCGCCGAATTCGTTGATCACCAGCGCCAGGCGGCGGCCCTTGGCGTTCCGCAGCAGGTGGCGGATCAGCGTGGTCTTGCCGGCTCCGAGGAAGCCGGTGATGACGGTGGTGGGCACTTTGGCCATAAGGTCTCGCTCCGCGCGCCAGAGCAACGGGGGCGGGGCTTGCCGACGAAGCCCGGGGCCGGTGCGAGCCGGCCAGGCGAACGAACGGTCGGCCTTCCATCCCCGGACGGGCGCTCGATCGCCCGTGGACGCAAAGGCCGTGCGGCCCCGGCCGCAAGGGTTCGTCGCTCAGACGGAAAGAGACCGTGCCTTGGCCATCCCCTGGACCACGGCAAGAGCGACCGGTGCGCCGGCAGGTCTCCTGGCTCGCGGGTCAACACACGATGCACGCGCCTTCCCAGGCCGGCTTTTCGCAAAACCCGGCCCAGTGGCGGCTCCGAGCCCTTTTTGGGGGACCAGGAGCGATGTGCATCGCGCTCGCCGCTTACAGTTGCAGGGACAGCCTCGGATTCGGATGGGGCCAGGCCCCGTCCTCACCGCGTTCCCGAATTAAGCCCTTTCGGGCACCGGCGCGATCTTTGCGGGGACGGTTGGGGCCGCCTCCGCGCCGCGCTCATAGGGCGTTTCCGGTGGGAAGCCAATGCCGAGGAACAAATGGGAGCCCGTTCCAAGTTTTTTTGGTCGCATCGCTATTTGCGGAGCCGAAGACCCGCGCAGCTAGAACCGATTCCGACTTTTCCGCGCGACGCTCTAGCTTGCCGCGCCCTTGGCGCCGGGCTTGCGCGAGGCGAGGAGGTCGTTGCGGGCGAGGCGGCGGATCGCGGCCTGGAGGCGTTGCTCTTCCTCGTGGATCTCGCGCTGGGTGCCCATCGTCGCGACCATGTGGCGGCGCGCGGCCTGCTCGGCCCGCTTGGGATCGCGGGCCATGATCGCTTCGAAGATCGCGCGGTGCTCGGCGAGCTGCTCGTCGCGATCGCGACGGTGCTCGTAAAGGTTCTTGCGGTTGAGGTGGACGTTCGAGCGCAGCACCGGCTCTAGGCTGCGCATGATCTGCAGCAGCATCACGTTGTGCGAGGCGCCGTAGATGGCGAAGTGGAAGTCGCCGTCGTTCTTGGCGATCGCGTCGACGTCGGCGGTCTCGTGCGCCGCTTCCATCGCAGCGAAGCAGCGGGCGATCTCCTCACGGTCGACCTCGGAGGCGCGTTCGGCGGCGAGCGCGGCGGCGGCGGATTCGACGATCGAGCGGAACTCCATGCAGTCGAAGCGGCCCTGCGGCTCGTCGAGCAGCATCAGCAGCGGATCGCGGATCGACTTGCCAATGCCCTCGTTGACGTAGCACGCGCCCTGCGCGTCGGTGCGCAGCAGGCCCAGCTTGACCAGCTTGTCGAGCGCTTCGCGCAGCGAGGGGCGGGAGACGTCGAGCTTGACCGAGAGCTCGCGCTCGGGGAGCAGCCGCTCACCGGGCGGCAGCGCGCCCTCCAGGATCAGGTCCTGGAGGTGCTGGGCAATGGCGTCGGCCAGCTTGGCCGGGCGGATCGAAATGGAAGACATCGGCGCCTCCTATAGTATCACCGGCCGGCCCGCTGCCGAAAAAGCGCTTGCGGTCAGCCGACCTCGCAATCGGCCAGCACTTCGAGCGCCTTGACCAGTGCCGAGTGGTCCCAAGCCCCGCCGCCGCGCGCGACGCAGGCGCTGAACAGCTGCTGCGCGGAAGCCGTGTTCGGCAGCGACAGGCCGAGCGCGCGGGCGCTGCCGAGCGCGAGGTTGAGGTCCTTCTGGTGCAGTTCGATGCGGAAGCCCGGATCGAACGTGCGCTTGATCATGCGCTCGGCATGGACTTCGAGCACGCGCGACGAGGCGAAGCCGCCGAGCAGCGCCTCGCGCACCTTGGCCGGATCGGCGCCCGCCTTTTTCGCGAAGACCAGCGCCTCGGCGGCGGCCTCGATGTTCAGCGCGACGATGATCTGGTTGGCGACCTTGGCGACCTGGCCGTCGCCGACCGCGCCGACGTGGGTGATGTTCTTGCCCATCAGCTCGAACAGCGGGCGGACGCGCTCGAACGCGGCGGGCTCGCCACCGCACATGATCGTCAGCGCGGCGTTCTTGGCGCCGACCTCGCCGCCTGAGACCGGGGCGTCGACGTAGTCGCAGCCCAGCTCGCGGATGCGGGCGGCGAAGCGGCGGGTCTCGATCGGGTCGATCGAGCTCATGTCGACGACGAGCTTGCCGGCGCTCAGGCCTTCGGCCACCCCGCCCGCGCCGAACAGCACCTGCTCGACATCAGGGGTGTCGGGCACCATCAGGATGATAACCTCGGATTCCCGCGCGACGTCCGCCGGCGAGGCGAAGGCGGCGGAGCCCTGCGCGAGGAAATCGGCGGGCAGCGAGGGGCGCTGGACGACGGCCAGCCGGTGACCGGCAGCCTGCAGGTGGCCCGCCATCGGGCGGCCCATGATTCCCAATCCGATAAAACCGACGTTCATGGTCATCTCCAATACGTTCAAGGGGTGGGGGCGACGAGGATCGCCCGGAAATCGTTGACGTTGGTGAGCGTCGGCCCGGTGATCACCAGATCGCCGAGCTGCTCGAAAAAGCTGCCGCTGTCGTGGCCCGCAAGGAACGCCTCCGCATCGAGGCCCGCCGCGCGGGCGCGGGCCAGCGTGTCGGGCGCGGCGATGGCGCCGGCGGCGCCCAGGTTGGCGCCGTCCTCGCCGTCGGTGTCGCCGGCCAGCGCCCAGATGTTCGCCTGGCCGGCGAGATCGCAGGCCAGCGCCAGGGTGAACTCGGTGTTGCGGCCGCCGCGCCCGGCCGAGCCGCCGTCGATCGTCACCGTGGTCTCGCCGCCCGAGATCAGTACCGTCGGCGCGGACGACCGGCGCGCGCGCTCGGCCATTTCGATCGCGACCGCGCGGCTCTCGCCTTCCAGATCGTCGCCGAGCAGCACCGGGGTCACGCCATGCGCGCGGGCGACCTCGGCCGCGGCTTCGAGCGCGGCGGCCGGGGTGGCGATCAGCGTGATCGCGCGCGGAGCGGCATTTACCGGCTCTTCGGGCTGGGCGAGCAGTTCGGCGACCTTGGCCGGCAGCGTCGGGCCGAGCCGGGCGATCACCGCGTCCATGTCGAAATGGGCATCGGCCACGGGCGCGGTCGGACCCGAGGCGATCGCGTTCGGATCGTCGCCGGGGATGTCGCTGATCGCCAGCGTGACGACGTGCGCGGGGCCGGCGGCGGCGGCGAGCTTGCCGCCCTTGATCGCCGAAAGCCGTCGCCGCACCGCGTTCATCGTGCGGATGTCGAGCCCGGAATTGAGCAGCAGGCGATTGGTGATGCGCTTGTCGTCGAGCGTCAGGCCGGGGGCGGGCAGGCACATCACCGCCGAGCCGCCGCCCGAGATCAGCGCCAGCACCAGGTCGTCGGGGCCCAGGCCCTGGACCGCCGCGAGGATTTCCTCGGCGGCGAGGACCGAGTTGGCGTCGGGCACCGGGTGGGCCGCCTCGCGCACCTTGATCCGCGGGCAATCGACGCCGTAGCCGTAAGGCGCGACGACCACGCCCGAAAGATCGACGTCGGGCCAGGCGGCCTCGACCGCCGCCGCCATCGATCCCGCCGCCTTGCCGGCGCCGACGACGACGCAGCGTCCGGACGGGGGCGGGGGGAGGTGGCGGGCCAGAACCTTGCGCGGATCGGCGGCGCCGACCGCGGCTTCGAACATCGCGCGCAGGAGCGCGCGCGCCCGGCTGTCCGGCGTGCCGGCCGGATCGACGCCGCTCAGCGCCGCCGAGCAATCAACAGGGACCATGCGACCTCAATTTCCTGCTGCCGGGAGGGTTGGCGTGCGCGCGGTACCGCAGCCCCAACCACGCAAGGGACTGGCTAACATTCTTTACCACGGGGCGCAACGCCGCACCCGTTCGACGCGAAGTCCACCTTATTTTTCGCGCAGCAGGAATATCCCATAGCCGACACCGGCTTCGTCGCCGCTCTTGCCCGACTGGAACGCGAAGGTGCGGCCATCCGGGCTCACGACCGGGTTCGAGGCTTTGTAGCCCGCGTAGTCGCCCCAACGGGTCATTCGGACCATGTCCTGACCGTTAGAATCGAGTCGCAACTTCCAGATGTCGAGGGTCTTGGAAGTCGGTGTCGCCAAATCGCGGCTCGATTCGACCAGCGCGTGCCGGCCGTCGGGATAGATGCCCTCGACCTCGTTGTACTCGTTGGGAACGTTGAGGTAGGTCGTCACCTGGCCGGATGCCAGATCGACACCGCGAATGTTGGCGTTGACGATCTTGGTTGCCGGGTCGTAGCGATAACAGACGAAGATGAGTTCCTTGTCCTGGTTGCGGAAGTCCTGCGGCTCGCCGCCATTGCAGTCCCCCGACAGGCGCACGGCTTCGCGCTTGTTGGCGATCGCCGGCTTGCCGTCCTGGGTGACGATGTCGGCGGTATAGATGATCCCGGTGCCGGGCTGCAGTTCGCCAGGGTTGGTCTGCCCGTTGATGAGCCAGGCGATCTTCGGCTGGGTGCGCGAGATGGCGACCCCTTCGCTCAGCTTCTCGTTCAGCGCGACCGGCCGATCCTTCGAGTCCTTCGGCAGGAGCCACAGCTCCTGCGCGTGGTAGCGGGTCTTGCTGACGTCCTGGAAATCGCGCGCGCCGACCAGCAAATAGTCGCCGTTCGGCATGTACTGTACCCGGAGGAAACCCGGGTTGGGGAAGTGGGTCACCAGCCGGATACGGCGGGTCGCGACGTCGATCTCGAAGGCATCGCCGAAGCTCTTCGACATGAAGGCGATGCGCTTGCCGTCGGGCGACCACGAGGCGCGCTCGCCGAACCAGGTGAGCTGGGTGACGTTGCGGGGCAGATTGTGCTCGGGCGACCCGCTTCGCACCGCCCGCCCATGCGGCTCCTTGGCCGGAGCGGCATTCGCGATCAAGGCCGCGGCGGCGATGCCGAGGGCGAGCGGTACGGCGAATCTTTTCATCGGGATACTCCGGAGAGGCGTCAGATGGCGCAGTTGCGGTTTCGGGCCCGCGGCAGCGTGATGAAGCTGATGCTGGTCGGCGCGAGCGTGACCGTGCCGCCCTTCACCCGCACCGGGTCCATCGCCGGTAGCGTATCGTCCTCGGTGAGAGCAAGCGCCTTGCCGTTGAGCAGCGCCGTCTTGCTCTGCAGGTCGGGATTGGTCAGCGCGTAGAGTTGCGCCCCGCCACCGACGCGCAGGCTCTTGGCCCTATTCTCGAGGTTGAGCGCGAGCAGCGTCACGCCGCCGGCCACGCCGCGCTGGCAATGCGCGTAGAGGTGCAGGCCCGGCCGGTTCGCGCCGGCATCCAGGACCTGCGTCCCGATCAACCGCCGCCACAGCACCGCGCCCCAGTAGCTGGCGTTGGGCTGGAACGTCTTCTCGTCGATCACGCCGTTGCTGCCGCTGATCAGCGCATGGGTGAAGATCGCGTCGAGGCCGCCCTTGGCGAGGCGGGCGCTGGTGTCGAGATAGCGGAAGGCGTCGAGGAACCTCTGCTGCCACTTCAGCCCGCCGCAGGCCGCGCCGCCGGTCTCGGTCAGCCAGATCGGCGCGCCGGGGGCGTATTTGTCGCGCAGCGCCTTCATCGATTGCAGCCGCTTGTCGGGACGGGCCAGGAACTCCTCGTCGAAGGCCCTGTCCTCGGTGATCGACTGCGGCGAATTCGCGGGGGCGCAGCGCTGTGAGATCACCGGGTAGAAATGGTACGAGATGATGTCGAACTTGGGCGCCGGATTGGCCGCCATGTAGGCTTCGGGCGTCGGCTCCATCATGTTTTCCATGCCCGGAATGCCGAGCGTGGCGTTCCCCGGCCCGGCGAGCTTGGTCTGTGGAGCGACCTGGGCCATCGTCGCACGGAACGTGGCCTGGTCGCGGGCGAACTGATCGACGGTGTAGCCCTTCGGCAGCTCGGGGTATTCGGGCGCATTCGGCTCGTTGTAGAGCTCCGCGGCATAGATGCTCTCGCCGATCGAGCGGGTGTAGGCCATCCACGGCGCCGCCATCTGCGGCGTCCAGTTGTGGGCCGCGTCGCGCACGCCGTGGCTGATGGTGAACGAGGTGACGACCGTGGTGTTTGTGGCCTTGGCGAACTCCAAGGCCTCCTTCCACCGCTGACGGGTGAGCACGACCTTGAAGCCCTTCGGGGGCTGATGCGCGATCGGGTCGTCGTTGTCCTGGAAATACACGTTGTTGGCCGTGGTGCCGCTGTACCGCAGGTAGAAGGGCGCCAGCGCGGCCGTGAGATTGCGTAGCCGGCGGTTGGTGAGGTCGGTCGGCTCGCGCGGTTCGCGAACCTCGCTGATGTTGGCCCCCGGCTTGCCGCCCATGTCGTCGAACGCTTTCCAGGTCTCGCCGCCGGTCAGGTGCGAGAATCCGATCTGGAACGACTGGAACCGATCGTCCATCGTGCGCACCAGCGGCAGGCTGCCGGGGCGGATCTGGAGCGGCGCCGGCCTGGGAGTCGAGGTTCCGGCGACCAGCGCGCCCAGCGGAACGCTCGCCAGGGCGGCGGCGGCGATCAGTTTGATGGCCTTACGCTTCATCGATCCATTCCTTCCAGTGTGTTATCGTTAAACTGCGATTTGGTGGGTCAGGCTTGCCGGGAGTTGCCGCTATACATGTCATCCGCGGTCAGCCGGTTCAACAGCGCTTCGCCGGCGCGGAAGCGGCGGATGTTCTCGCAAATGATCTCGACCGAGCGTCCGGTGCGATCGGGCACTTGCGGGGTGACGTGCGGGGTGATCAGCGTGTTGGGCGCGTCCCACAGCCGGCTTTCTGCCGGCAGCGGCTCGACCGCGAAGGTGTCGAGACCGGCCCCGGCGATCCGGCCGGCGTAAAGCGCCTCGGTCAGCGCTGCCTCGTCCACCACCGGCCCGCGCGCCATGTTGATCAGGTAGCCCTTGGGGCCGATCAGATCGAGCTCGCGCGCGCCGATCAGGTGGTGGGTCTTGTCCGACAGGCCCAGCACCAGCACGACGAAATCGCTCCGTTCGAGCACCGCTTCGAGCCCCGCGCGGCCTTCCGAGGTGAACAGCTCGTCCACCCCCGGCGGCGGCTCGGTCAGGCTGCGGCGGTAGCCGAGCACGCGCATGCCGAAGGCCTTGGCCCGCAGCGCGAGTTCCCGGCCGGTGTTGCCGAGGCCAAGGATGCCCATCGTCCGGCCATAGAGGCCGCGCAAGTCGTCCTGTCCGGGCACCCCCCAGTGGTGCGCGCGCTGCGCGTCGAGGAACGCCGGATAGCGGTAGGCGAGCGCGAGCGAGAAGAACATCGCGTGCTCGGCCAGCACCGGCGCCGAGCGGCCAGCCGAGCCGGTGATCGTCAGGTCGGGACGGAACGCCTCGGGCCGCGCGGCGCGGTTGAGCCCGGCGTGGTCGACGTGGATCCAGCGCAGCCGCGGATGCGCGTAGAACCGCGGATCGGGATCCTTGGCGATGATCGCGGCGTCGGCGCGCGCCAGCGCCGCGTCGAAGCCCGGCGCCTCGGGGCTGTCGAAGCGCAGGATCTCCGCACCGGCGAAGGCTTCGGCCACGCGCCGCCAATGCTCGCCTTCGTAGCGCAGCGTGGTGACGACCGTCAGTTGGGCGGCTTCCGTCATGTCAGGCGCCGGCTTGGGGCAGGACGACGATCTCGAAGGGACCGACTGGCGGCACGTCGAGCCAGGCATAGCCTTCGGCGTCGGGCGCGCCGACCGCGATGGCCTGTCCGGCGACGAGGGCCTTGGCAGAGGGTCCCGCGTCCTTCACGCCCAGACGCAGCCCGCCGATCGCCGGCGGCTCCTCATAGGCGCTGCCGCGCTGGCCGGCGTAGTTGACCAGATGGACGACGAGATCGCCCGCGCCGTCGCGGGTGGCGCGTACGGTCACTTCGATAGGCCCGGCGCCGGTCAGCTTGACCGGCGGCGTGGATGCCTGGCCGATCAGCTGGAGCAGCAGCTCGCGATGCTCGGTCATGCCGTCGCGGAAATAGAGCCACTCGGGCAGCCAGGGCAGGTAGATCGCGCGCCCCTTGCCGTGGCGTCGGCTGAGCACGCCGGGGTTGGCATGGGGGCTCGCGGGCGCGTCCATTTCGTCGAAGCAAAGCTCGGGCGGGCCGTACTTGGGCTGCGGCAGCAGCGCGAGCTGGGCTTGCGCGTCGTCCTTCGCGTCGTTGTAGAAGTACCAGCCGTCGAGGTGGAGCAGGCGGGTCTGCGGGAAGTCGAGCTCGTCCGCGCCGATGCGGATCGAGGTCTCCAGCCCGTTCTTGGCGTGGGCGATGCGGGCGGCGGGGAAGCTCTTGAGCGCGAAGCCGCTCCGGCGGCGGCCGCGTTCGTCGTAGTGGCCGGTCTCGCCGGTGGCCAGGATCGTGCCGCCGCGTTCGACGAAGGCGTCGAGCGTAGCCGCCTCCACGTCGCTGAGGCACGAGGCGTTGGCCAAAACGATGACGTCGTAGGCGTCAAGCTGCTCGGCGATGTCGGCGTCGTCCATCCGCTCGTCACTGACGAAGTCGAAGGGAATACGGCCCTCGAGCAGCAGGCGATAGGCGCCGCGGAAGCCCCAGGTCTGCTGCTTGCCGGTCGCGGTGGCGCCGGCGTGGAGCTCGGTCGCGCGCGAGTTGTAGAGCGCGACGCGGGCGCGCGACTTGCTGGCGTCGAAATGCTCCGCATTGGCGGCGTGCCAGTGCATGAACGCCTTCACCGGTTCGAGCGGCGCAGCGTTGGGCTGGTCGAACAGCCCGAGCAGATAGTAGTCGATCTGTCCGCCGTTCGCCAAAGTCTGCCCGAAGCGCAGCATGTGGTGCGCCGGGGTCTCCGAGGCATAGCGCCATTGGTAATCGAGGAAGTTGGTCGAGGCGGTGGCATAGGCCATCCCGCGGTTCTTCGCCGCGCCCCACCGGCACAGCTCGCCCGCCTGGTGCGGCCATTCGGGCATCGGCCGGGCGACCGCGCGCTGTAGCTCCAGCCGCATGAAGTCGCACGATCCGCGGCCGTTACCCATCACGCCGGTGTTCGGGCGCAGCCGCTTGACGGTGTCGTAGATGCGCTTCGAGGCGGCGGCGCTGGTGCGCCGCTTGTACAGGACGTAGTCGGCATAAGCCGGATCGCCGAAGTCCTCGCGCTCCGGCAAGCGGCGGTCGAACATCGCCCCGAAGCCGTCCTGGCAGTTCCGGCAGTGGCAGATGCCGCGATAGACGTTGCTGTAGTCGTAGGGCTGATAACCGGTCATGTTGAAGAACACGCCGTCGAGGTCGTAGCGGCTCAGCGCCTCGTCAAGGATGCGCAGGCCATAGTCCGTGGCCCAGCCGCCGCTGACGCAGGCCTGGTAGGTGCCATTGTATTCCTGCGGCTCGCCCGCCTTGTTGTGGACGAACCACTCGGGATGCGCCTCGTAGGCCACGCGGGTGCCCTTCGACAGGTCGAAGCGGCCGACCATCTTGAGGCCCGCCCGATGCGCCGCTTCCAGCATGTCGCCGGTGAGGTCGCGGGTGAGGTAGGGGTTGCGCGCCTGCAGCGTCAGTTCGGTGGGGTACCAGGCGTAGATGCCGCCGGCGTTGAACGTCACCGCGGTCGCGCCGAAATCCTTGACCTGCCGGGCGAGCGTGTCGGGATCGAGCGTGGCGTCGATCAGCCGCAGGTTGGTTTGCACGATTCGGTAGGGTTGTTCCCACCAGGCCTGGCGCGCGTCGGCGACGGTCATCCGGAGTTCCTCATGTTGGCGCGAGGCGGTCGCTCGCGCATGGGTGCGGGCAGCCGCGCATCGCGCGTCCTGCCTGCATGCCACCGCAGCGGGCCTTAACCAACCCTGTCCGCATTGGTCAAATTTTTTTGCCATGATGTCGAGTCGGCACTGGTGCCTCACCCGAACATGCGATAGATCGGCCGGCGACCGCCGCTGCGACGCTGTGTGGCGGCGCAGGTCCGAGCGCAAGGCGTGCTCGGCCGATGGCGCAGAACAAGCGAGCCTCGCCGGCGCATCCGGTCCTGGCGCGGGAGAGGTATAGTGACTTACTTCCGAGAGTTCCGGGTCAATTGGCAGACGCTGCTCGCCACGTTTGTGGGCATCGCCACCGGTCAGGCGCTCAGCCACTACACGATGAGCCTGTTCGCGCCCGAGCTGATTTCGGAATTCGGCTGGTCGAAGGCGGAATTCGCGCTCGTCAGCGCGCTGCCGCTGGTGACCGCGTTGGTCACCCCCCTGGCGGGCCGCTTCACCGACCGTTTCGGCGCGCGCCTGGCGGCCTCGATCGGCTTCGGCGCGATTTCGCTCGGCTTCTTCGCGATGAGCGCGATGCAGGGCAACCTGATCGTGTTCTTCGCGATCTGGCTGTTCCAGCATGTCTTCGGGGTCATGACCACCTCGCTGGTGTTCACCCGCGTCATCGTCGGGCGGTTCGACAAGGCGCGCGGCAGCGCCCTGTCGGCGCTGATGCTCGGGCCGCCGATTTCGGGCTCGGTGGTTGCGCCGATCCTCGGCTGGGTCATCGCGTCGGAAGGCTGGCGCAGCGGGTTCCTGTTTCTCGCCGCGCTGTCCGCGCTGGGCGGGCTGATCTGCATCGTTTTCATGGGGCGCAGCAGCCGCAAGGCCGGGCAGCCGGCCGAGGCCAAGAGCCTCAAGCTGACGCGGGCCGAGCTGATGGCCGTGGTCAAGAGCCGGGTCTTCATCCTGATCGTCGCCGGCATGGCGCTGATCAACATCGCCCAGCCGTTCGCCGCCTCGCAGCTCAAGCTGATCGTATTGGCCAAGGGCGTGCCCGACCAGATCGGCACCTGGATGGTCTCGCTCTACGCGGTCGGGGTGATCGTCGGCCGGATCATCTTCGGCGTGGCGCTCGACCGGGTGCCGGCGAACGTCGTGGCGCTTTGCGCGCTCAGCCTGCCGACGGCGGGATTCCTGATCCTCGCCTCGCCGTCGACGGCGGTGGCGCTGCTCGTCATCGGCATCCTGACGATCGGCATCGCGCAAGGCGCCGAGGGCGACATCGGCGGCTATCTCGTCTCGCGCCATTTCGACCTCAAGAACTACGCGCTGATCTTCAGCTTCGTGAAGTCGGCGCTTGACGGCGGCGGCGCGATCGGCGCGCTGATCCTCAGCTATTCGCTGAGCGCCAGCACCACGCCCGCCACGCCCGACGGCAGCTACGTGCCGTTCCTGCTGCTGTGCGCGGCGACGACGCTGATCGGCGCGATCCTGTTCTTCATGACCGGGCGCGACGTGACCCATGCCGTCGCCGACGACGCGGTCATCGCGTCCGAGGCATCGTAGGGAGCCGCCGCGATGTCGCTCGAAATGCCCCCCGTCTCGGCCGAAGTCGTCGCCCGCCGGATGGAGATCGCCGAGGCGCTGCGCGGCATCGTGCCCGATGGCGTGATCTGCGAGGAGCGCGAGCTCAAGCCCTACGAATCCGACGGGCTCACCGCCTATCGTCAGCCGCCGCTGGTGGTCGTGCTGCCCGAAAGCACCCAGCAGGTCTCGCAAGTGCTGGCTTGGTGCCACCGCGAGGGCATCAAGGTCGTGCCGCGCGGCGCCGGCACCTCGCTGTCGGGCGGCGCGCTGCCGCTGGCCGACGGCGTCCTGCTCGGCCTCGCGCGGATGAGCCGGGTGCTCGACATCGACTATGTCGACCGCGTCGCGGTGGTCCAGCCGGGGGTGACCAACCTCGCGGTGACCAAGGCGGTCGAGGCCGATGGCTTCTACTACGCGCCCGACCCCTCCAGCCAGATCGCCTGCACGATCGGCGGCAACGTCGCCGAGAACTCGGGCGGGGTCCACTGCCTGAAATACGGGCTGACGACGAACAATGTCCTGGGCGTCGAGATAGTGCTGGCCGATGGCGAGATCGTCCGGCTCGGCGGGCGCCATCTTGAGAGCAGCGGGCTCGACCTTCTGGGCGTCGTGGTCGGATCCGAGGGGCTCCTTGGGGTCGTCACCGAAGTCACCGTGCGCATCCTGCCGACGCCCGAGGCGGCGCGCGCGATCCTGCTCGGCTTCGCGCAAACCGCGGCCGCCGGGGATTGCGTCGCCGCGATCATCGGCGAGGGGATCATTCCCGCCGGCATGGAGATGATGGACAAGCCCGCCACCCACGCCGCCGAAGCTTTCGTCCACGCCGGCTATCCGCTCGACGTCGAGGCGCTGCTGATCATCGAAGTCGACGGGCCGCCGATCGAGTGCGACCTCCTGCTCGCCAAGATCGCCGAGATCGCGGACGCCCACGGCGCCACCACCTCGCGCGTCTCGACCAACGAGGCCGAACGGCTGGCCTTCTGGGCCGGGCGCAAGGCGGCGTTCCCGGCGGTCGGCCGGCTGGCGCCGGACTACTACTGCATGGACGGTACGATCCCGCGCGGGCGGCTGAGCGAAGTGCTCGAGCGCATGGCCAAGCTGTCCGATCACTACGGGCTGCAAGTCGCCAACGTGTTCCACGCCGGCGACGGCAACCTCCACCCGCTGATCCTCTACGATGCCAACCAGCCGGGTGAACTGCAGCGGGCCGAGGATTTCGGCGCCGACATCCTCAAGATGTGCGTCGAGGTCGGCGGGGTGCTGACCGGCGAGCACGGCGTCGGCGTCGAGAAGCGCGACCTGATGCCGGTGATGTTCAGCGAGGTCGATCTCGCCCATCAGCAGCGGATCAAGTGCGCCTTCGATCCCGAGCTGCGGCTCAACCCCGGCAAAGTCTTCCCGCAGCTTCGCCGCTGCGCCGAACTGGGCCGGATGCACGTCCACCACGGCGCGGTGCCGTTCCCCGAACTGCCGCGGTTCTGACGATGGAGACCCAGGCCATCCTGCGCCCGACCACCGCCGAGCAGCTGCGCGAGATCGTGGCGGAAGCCGGCGCCACCGGGCGCGCGCTCGAAGCGCGGGGCGGTGGCAGCAAGCGCGAAATCGGCGCGCCCGGTCGCGCGACGCAAGTCGTCGAGCTCGGCGCGCTCAGCGGCGTGATCGACTACGAGCCGAGCGAACTGGTGCTGACCGCGCTTCCCGCGACGCCGCTCGTCGAGATCGAGGCGCTGCTCGCCGCGCGTGGCCAGATGCTCGCGTTCGAGCCGTGGGACCACGGCCCGCTGTTCGGCCGCCCGGCCGGCGCCGCGACCATCGGCGGCGTGGTGGCGGCGGGCGTCGCCGGGCCGCGCCGCGTGTCGGCGGGCAGCGCGCGCGACCACTTGTTGGGATTCACGGCCGTCTCGGGACGCGGGGAAGCGTTCAAGGGCGGCGGCAAAGTCGTGAAGAACGTGACCGGCTACGACACCGCCAAAGTGATCGCCGGCTCGTGGGGCCAGCTCGCGATCATGACCGAGCTGACCTTGAAGGTCGTGCCGCGCCCACGGGCCACCACTACGGTGGCGCTGCGGGGCTTGTCGGCATCGGCCGCCATCGTCGCGGCGGCGAAGGCCCTCGGGTCGCGCTGTAGCCCCGCCGCCGCGGCGCATTTTTCCCCCACCGCCCAGACCCCGGCGGTGACCGCGATCCGTCTCGAAGGTTTCCGGGAGTCGGTCGATCTGCGCGCGATGCAGCTGCGTGATGTTCTGGTTGATTTCGCCGACGCCGTGCCGCTGGACGAGGACGAGGCGGAGGACCTGTGGGCGAGCGCCCGCGAAGTGCGCCCGCTCGCCGCCGCCGAGGCGCTGTGGCGGGTGCACGTCGCGCCTTCGCGCGCCGCGGCGCTGACCGACGCGCTCGAGCGGCTGGACGCGCAGTGGTTCGCCGACTGGGCGGGCGCACTGGTCTGGGTCGGCGCGCCCGCCTCGGCCGACGTGCGCACCCCGGTCGAGGGATTGGGCGGCCACGCCATGCTGTTGCGCGGGCCTTCCGACTTGCTTCGCGCCATCCCGATCCGCCATCCCGACCCTTCCGGGGTCGCCGCGCTGTCGGCGCGCGTCAAGCAGGCGTTCGACCCTGCCGGCGTGCTCGATCCCGCCCGCTTTTCCTGAGCTCCGATGCAGACCAGCTTCTCTCCCGCCCAGCTGCGCGACAGCGAATTCGCCGCCTCCGAGGCGGTGATCCGCAAGTGCGTCCACTGCGGCTTCTGCACCGCCACTTGCCCGACCTACCTGCTGCTCGGCGACGAGCTCGATAGTCCGCGCGGCCGCATCTACCTGATCAAGGAGATGCTGGAGAACGAACAGAAGCCGACCGAGGAGGTGGTCAAGCACATCGACCGCTGCCTTTCGTGCCTGTCGTGCATGACGACCTGCCCTTCGGGCGTGAACTACATGCACCTCGTCGATCACGCGCGCGCGTATATCGAGGAGCATTACGACCGGCCGCTGCACGAGCGGCTGATGCGCGCGCTGCTCGCCCGCACGCTGCCCTATCCCAAGCGGCTGCGCGCCGCGCTGCGCCTGGCGCGGCTGGGCCGTTGGCTCGAAGGCGCCTTTGCCAGCACCCGGGCGACCCGGCCGCTCGCGGCGATGCTGGCGCTCGCGCCCGGCGCGGTGCCCACGCCCGCGCCCGCGAAGAACACCCCGGCCACGACCGAGCGCCGGGGCCGCGTTGTCCTGCTGCAAGGCTGCGCCGAGGGCGTGCTGCGCCCGCAGATCCGCGCGGCGACCGTACGCTTGCTGACCCGCGCCGGCTACGACGTCGATTTCGCGGCCGGCGAGGGCTGCTGCGGCGCGCTGACCTGGCATCTGGGGCGCACCGACGACGGGCTCGCCTCGGCACGGCGGAACGTCGATGCCTGGCGGCGCGAGATGGTGCGCGGGCTCGACGCCATCGTCATCACCACTTCGGGCTGCGGGACGACGATCAAGGACTACGGCCACATGCTGCGCGACGATCCGGCCTATGCCGAAGACGCGGCGAAAGTCGCGGCGCTGGCCTGCGACGTCACTGAACTGCTGGTGCGCACCGGACTGCCGCCGCAGCGCACCGCGCCCGCGCTCGATGTCGCGTACCAGTCGCCCTGCTCGATGCAGCACGGCCAGAAGGTGGTGCGCGAGCCGGTCGATCTGCTCGCCGCCGCGGGCTTCCGCGTACGCCAGCCGGCCGAAGCGCACATCTGCTGCGGCTCGGCCGGCACGTACAACATTCTCCAGCCCGAAATGGCCGCCAAGCTCGGCGACCGCAAGGCGGCCAACCTCGACCGGTTGCGGCCCGACGTGATCGCCACCGGCAATATCGGCTGCGCCACCCAGATCGAGAGCCGCGCCCAGGCGCCGGTGGTTCACACGATCGAACTGCTCGACTGGGCGACCGGCGGTGAGAGGCCGGCGGCGCTGGCGGCTCTGGCTCTGACCGAGTTCCCGGAGACGACCGGCTGAGGTCCCGCGACGAGGCCCTCGCCGAACCGGGCCGGTTGCCGAGGGCTGCGTATTGAGTGGCTCTTAACGGGCCGCGCCCGCATCCTCCATCGCCACCCGCGCGCGATCCAGCGGCGTGCGGAGCGTCTTGCCGGCGACTTCGGCGACGATGACGCCGACCACCGCCACCGCGAGGACGACCATCCCCCAATCGAACAGGCGGGCGAACCGCCGGCTGCTCTCGGCCCGACTGTTCGCCGACACCGGCACAGGGCGCGCCCGGACCCGGCGTTCCGCGCTCACCGGGTCCGCGGCGGCGGTCTTGCGGCCGACGAGCAGCCCCATGATGTCGATCCGCTCTTGCGCGCGAATGCCGAAGCGCGCGCCAGCGGACCAGCGCACCTGGCCGACGATGCAGAGGCTGCCGTGGCGAATCTCGATGAAGCTGCCGCGCGGCGGCGCGGTGCGGGTCCGTGCCATCAGCCCGCGCGACGAGACGTTGCAGATGACGATATCGTGCCACCCCTCGCCCAGACGCATCCGCGCCGGCACGTTGAGGGGCTTGCGGTCCTCTCTGGGTTTCTGCGATCCCATCCCGCCAGAATGGCGGACAAATCCACAGGAAAGCCCAAGTCGGCGTTAGGTAAAAATCACCAGCAACTCATCGCAGGGCGTGGCCCGCAGTGCCGAAGGTTGGGTGAATATGGATGCCCCGCGAGGATTCGAACCTCGATAGACGGAATCAGAATCCGTAGTCTTACCATTAGACGACGGGGCAATCAGGCGGCTGCCTCTAAGCGCGCCGATGATTCCCGTCAAGCGGCGCCCTTGCCGTTTCGCCGCCGGGTGTTTAGCATCGGGGGCAGGTGCCCGCCGGGTCCGGCGGGATGAAGAAGAAGTAAAGTGTGGTGATCATGGCGGAACGGCATCCGCAGGCCGGGCATGCGGAGGCCCGCGAGAACGCGACGGAGTGGCACGACGATGCGCGGGGCCTGCCCGACGCGCCCTTGGGCGAAGCATCTTCGACAAGCGCAGGGTTGACGGAAGACGGGCTCGAGCATCGCGTCGAGCGTTGGCACGATACCACGCAGCAGCGCTTCAACCATCGGCAGGCCTATGCGGCGATCGACCTCGGCACCAACAACTGCCGGTTGCTGATCGCGCGTCCGGCGGGCGAGAACTTCGTCGTCGTCGATGCCTTCAGCCGCGTCGTGCGGCTGGGCGAAGGGCTGGCCCAGACCGGCGAGCTCAGCCAGGCGGCGATGGACCGCGCGCTCGGTGCGCTCCAGGTCTGCGCCGACAAGCTGCGCCGGCGCAACGTCCACCTCGCCCGGTCGGTGGCCACCGAGGCCTGCCGCCGCGCCCGCAACGGCGCCGCCTTCATCGAGCGGGTGCGCAACGAGACCGGCGTCGCGCTCGACATCATCAGCGCGCGCGAGGAGGCGCGCCTGGCGGTGCTCGGCTGTCACATCTTGCTCGAGCCCGGTCACGGCCCGGCGATGATCTTCGACATCGGCGGCGGGTCGACCGAGCTAGTGCTGATCGAGAGCACCGACACCGTGCCGCGCATTCTCGACTGGCAGAGCGTGCCCTGGGGCGTCGTCTCGCTGACCGAATCCTGTGAGCCCGAGGGCGACGCGCCCGGAGACCGGCTGCGCCGCTACGAGCGGATGCGCCAGCTGGTGCGCGACAGCTTCAGCGATTTCGCCGAACGGGTGCGCGATGCGCGGCCGCGGACGGGCGAGGCCGACATGCTGCGCCTGCTCGGCACCAGCGGCACCGTCACCACGCTCGCCAGCCTGCACCTGCAACTGCCCCAGTACGATCGCCGCGCGGTCGACGGGCTGATCGTGCCCGCGGAGTCGATGCGCGACATCAGCCGCGAGCTTTCGGGCCTGTCGCTGGCCGAGCGGCGCGAGCTGCCCTGCATCGGCCGCGAGCGCGCGGACCTGGTGGTGGCGGGCTGCGCCATCCTCGAATGCATCCTCGATCTCTGGCCGGCCGACCGGCTCGGCGTCGCCGACCGCGGGATTCGCGAGGGCATCCTGCGCAGCCTGATGGCCTCGAGCGAGGAGGGCGAGCGTGCCCGCAGCGCGCTCCGCCAGCGCCTGCGAAGCGGCGCATGAGCCGCTCGGGCCGGGACCCCGGCGAACGGTTGCGCACGGCGAGGAAGCGGACCGCGAGCTCGGCGCGCTGGCTGTCGCGCCAGATCAACGACCCTTACGTCAAGAAGGCCAAGGCCGAAGGCTATCGCAGCCGCGCCGCCTACAAGCTGATCGAGCTCGACGAGCGCTTCGGCCTGCTGCGCGGCGTCGAGCGGGTGATCGACCTCGGCATCGCACCGGGCGGCTGGAGCCAGGTGGTGTGCCAGCGCCGCCCGAAGGCCCGGGTCGCCGGCATCGACCTGCTCCCCACCGAGCCGATGGAAGGCGTCACCATCCTGCAGATGGACTTCATGGCCGACGAGGCGCCGGTGCTGCTGATGGAGGCGCTGGACGGGCCGCCGGACCTCGTGCTGTCGGACATGGCGGCCAACACCGTGGGGCATAAGCAGACCGATCATTTGCGCACGATGGGGCTGGTCGAAACCGCCGCCGACTTCGCGATGGCCAACCTCGCGCCGGGCGGCGCCTTCGTCGCCAAAGTGCTGGCCGGCGGCGCCGACGCCCAGCTCCTGGCGCTGCTCAAGCGCCACTTCACCGCCGTCAAGCACGCGAAGCCACCGGCGAGCCGCAAGGATTCCTCAGAATGGTACGTGATCGCGCAGGGCTTCAAGGGCGCGTCTTGATCCGCGCCACGCCTGATCGCATCCGCCACCTTGCGCCGCCCGCCCGCTCCCGCTAGGGGGCGCACTCCCAGGGAATGCGGAGCGGTGGCCGAGTGGTCGAAGGCGCTCGCCTGGAAAGTGAGTATACGTCAAAAGCGTATCGAGGGTTCGAATCCCTCCCGCTCCGCCACCTAGTCCTAGCCACCTGCTCCCGGTTACCCCGCGGACCGCTATCGGGCGCAGTTCTGCGCTATTCCACTGACCAAACTGTGTGATCGCCGCGCATTATCACGGCCATTGCGGGGCGTTTTCAGCGCCAGTCTCTAGCCGCCCGTAGCGGCACACCGTTTCACCTTTTCGCCAGTTCCACCTGTTATTGCAAAAATGTGTGTGGGATCGCCAGACGGTTTCGCGGCGATGTCGGTCTGAGATTGGCTTCTGTCCATGGATTGTTGGTGGTCTCTGCACCGCCAACCCGGCATCTTCACCGCAAAATAGCAGGCAAGAAACAGGTCAATAACAGGATATTATCAGGGTTTTAGCAGGTGCGTTACAGGTGGGCTGCACGATCTGATCAGGCCCTGCATGGCTACATCCCGAACATCTCACGCTGACGCTGCCAGCAGAGCGGCAAATCCGACCGGAGAAGCTCGGCGAGCAACATGCCGTCCGGCTGCCGCCCGGTCAAAATCGCCTGCTGGATGTCGGGGGCGAGAAAGGCCAGCGAGGACAGTGAGCGAAGATACGGGTCAGCGATCCCCTTCGCATTGTCGAACCCGAATCCCTTTTCGATCAAATCGACCCCATGCTCCCTCAGCGTAATGTGAGCGCGACGCAGGCCGGCGATGAGAGCGCGATCCGGATTGGTGCGAGTGAAGCCCGTCCCCGTTACCCGGCTGCGCCCGCCGCGTAGGATGATGGTGGCGGGGATGGTGACTCGCAATTCGCCGCGTGCAATCGATTCGGCGTAGATAGGATGATCTACCCGATCGCCCCAACGTTCGTGCAAGGGCGGTACCAGCATGGTGACGAGGGCCGAGGCATGGACCTCGATCTTGCGAATCCAGGGGAGGAAGACTTGCCAATCCGCCTCCGGCCGCATCGACCACTGGCGAAGATGAGAGATCAGCAAATCCTCGATGCGGCTGGCCGGTACGCGCCGCGGAATGTCGCGGGGTACCTCTCCGCCCGTCTGGAGCGGCCCGGAGATGTAGTAGCGGTATCGCTTGCCTGACCGCCCCTTGCTGTGAACGGGCGTCATGCGGTTGCCGGCCGTATCGAACAGAAGGCCGGTGAGCGGCGCGGCATCGACAACGCGTTTCTTTTGCCTGACCGGTGCCGCATCGAGAAGCCGTCCCGCAGCGGCGAAGGTTTCGGCATCGACGATCGCCTGATGCTGCCCGGGGTAACTGACATCCTTGTGGACAATCTCGCCAAGGTAGAGGCGGTTGCGCAACATATGGAACAGCGCCCCGCGGCTTAGCAGCACCCCGCCCCGTGCCTCGCCTTTCGAGGTCGTCCAGCGCTTGGAGCGTATCCCTTCCCGGACCAACTGGCGAGCCAAGACATGCACGGAGCCAAGCTCGATATAGCGCCGGAAGATGTGGC
>DASVMK010000226.1:0-2569 GCA_036384395.1 Novosphingobium sp. | reverse complement strand
GCGCTGGCGCTGGCGATCCGCGAGCACGCGCTGCCGTTCGTGCTGCTGATGGCGGCCACGGCGTTCTGGCGGCGCGCCTGGACCGAAGGCGCGGCCTGGACCGCGCTCGCGGCGGTGTTCCTGGTGGCGCTGGCGGTCCATCTGCACCTCGTCGCCGCGCAAGTGCTGCCGAGCGATCCGCCGTCGCCGTCGTGGATCACCTTCCGGGGGCTGTCGGGCTGGCTGTCCAACATCACGCTGTCCAGCAACTTGCGTTTCCTGCCGCACTGGCTGGCCGGGCCATTGATCGTGCTGATGGTCTTCGGCTGGTCGGGCTGGAAGACCTGGGCGGGCACATTCGGCACGCTGCTCTATCTCGGCTACGGCCTGCTGTTCCTGATCGCCGGACGGGCGGACAACTTCTATTGGGGCGTCGGCGTGGCGCCGGCGATGTTCATCGGCCTGGCCTTCGCGCCGCGCGCGCTGCGATCGCTGTGGCGCGCCGCCGCGCGCGCATAGGTAATTGCGTATAAACCATAGGAACGGCATGAGGGACGGATGAACGGTCCGCGCATCCTTCTCGTCGTGGGTGGGGGCATCGCCGCCTACAAGAGCTGCGAGCTCGTCCGCCTGATCCGCAAGGGCGGGGGCGAGGTGACGTGCGTGCTCACCGAAGGCGGATCGAAGTTCGTCACCGCGATGGCGCTCGCCGCGCTCAGCGAGAACCCCGTCCACACCACGCTCTGGGACCTGCGCAACGAGGTCGAGATGGGGCACATCCAGCTCTCGCGGCAGGCCGACCTGATCGTCGTCTGCCCGGCGACCGCCGACCTCATGGCGCGGATGGCGGCGGGCATCGCCGACGATCTCGCCACCACGCTGCTGCTCGCCACCGACAAGCCCGTCCTGGCGGTGCCGGCGATGAACGTGCGGATGTGGCAGCACGAGGCGACGGTGCGCAACGTCGCGACGCTGCGCGCGGGCGGCGTCCAGGTGATCGAGCCCGACGAAGGGCCGATGGCCTGCGGCGAGTTCGGACCCGGCCGCCTGCCCGAGCCGACCGAGGTCTGGCGCGCGATCGCCCGGCAGCTTGGCCTTGAAACGGAGCCCGAGTCGGGGGCGGAAACGCTGCCGGTGGCCGAGGAACCGCACTCCGAAGCGGTCGAGACCGGCGGGCTGGGCGGTCTCTCGGCCGCGATGATCGCGCGCAGCGGCGTCCGGCGACCGATCGTGTTCGACCAGCCGCCGCTCGACGAGGACTATCTGCCCGAGGACGCGCCGCCGTTCATCCAGGAGGAGGCGCCGCCGCTCAACCTGGCCAGCCCGCTGCTGTCGAAGAAGGGCGCGGCGCGCGGGGCGCCGCCGACCGATCCCGCGCTTGCCCGCCCGCCCGTCGATCCGCTGGAGGCGCAGCCCGACTTCGCCGTCGCGCCCGATCACCGTCCGCTGTTCGGCCGCCATGTGCTGATCACCGCCGGGCCGACGCACGAGCCGATCGATCCGGTGCGCTACATCGCCAATCGCTCGTCGGGCAAGCAGGGCTTCGCCATCGCCGCCGCCGCGGCCGCGCTCGGCGCGCGGGTGACGCTGGTTTCCGGCCCGGTGACGCTGCCGACCCCGCCGGGCGTTGATCGCATCGACGTGGAGACTGCGCGCGACATGGCCGAAGCGGTCAAGCGCGCGCTGCCGGCGGACGCGGCGGTGATGGTCGCCGCCGTCGCCGACTGGCGCACCGAACGGGTCGCGCAAGGCAAGATCAAGAAGCGCGGCTCGGCGCCGCCGGCGCTGCTGCTCACCGAGAACCCCGACATCCTCGCCGGCGTTTCCGCCGCGCGCAACCGGCCGCCGCTGCTGATCGGCTTCGCCGCCGAGACCGACGACGTGCTCGCCAACGCGCGCGAGAAGCGCAAGCGCAAGGGCGTCGACTGGATCGTCGCCAACGACGTTTCCGGGGATGTGATGGGCGGCGCGGCCAATACCGTGCACATCGTGACCGCGAAGGGGGTTGAAAGCCTGCCCGAGATGCCGAAGGAGCAGGTCGCAATGGCGCTGGTCGAACGGATGGCCGAAGCGCTCAACCGCGAGGACCGATGACCCATATCACCCAAAGCGTGCCGGTGCTGGTCAAGCGCCTGCCGCACAGCGAGGGGCTGGAGCTGCCCGCCTATGCCACCGAGGGTGCCGCCGGCATGGACGTGCTCGCCGCCGAGGACGTGATGCTGCCGCCGGGCGGCCGCCATGCGGTGGCGACCGGTCTCGCGGTGGCGATCCCGCCCGGCTTCGAGATTCAGGTGCGCCCGCGCTCGGGCCTGGCGCTCAAGCACGGCGTCACCGTGCCGAACACGCCCGGCACGATCGATTCCGACTATCGCGGCGAGCTGAAGGTGATCCTGATCAACCACGGGGCCGAACCTTTCGAGATCCGGCGCGGCGACCGCGTCGCCCAGCTCGTCCTCGCGCCGGTCACCCGCGCGAGCTGGCTGAAGGTCGAGGAACTCGACCAGACGATGCGGGGCGAGGGCGGCTTCGGCTCGACCGGTGGCGTGGTCTCGCTGCGAAGCTGAGCTGCCGCACCGGGGCGCCGCTCCGT
>DASVMK010000225.1:0-2814 GCA_036384395.1 Novosphingobium sp. | reverse complement strand
TCCGAGGTTCCCTTGTCGATGAAAGCTTGTCAGGGAAGGCGAACGATCCCGCAAACTCGACGGAGCGAGATGGACAAGGCACTTCTGGCGCGCGTCGAAAAGCAGGCGTGGATACACCGGTTCTCGCGCGGCTGGCCGCTGGCGCTCTTCCTGCTGATCGCCGGCGGGACGCTGCTGGCGGTTATGGCGATCGAGCGTGCCGACGAGGAGCGCCGCGGGCTGGAGCTCGATCGCAACATCACCGAGATCGCTTCGGCGCTGCAACGCCGCGCGGCGGAGAACGTCGCGATCCTGAAGGCGGGCGCGACCCTATTTGCCCAGCGCGAGGCCGTGTCGGCGACCGAGTTCACCGAATTTACCCGCGGGCTGAACGATGGCGGCGACCTGCACGGTTCACTCGGACTTGGCTGGACCCAGCTCGTCCCCCTGGCGGAGGTGCCCGCTTTCGAGGCGCGGCTCTCGGGCGAGGTCGGGTCTTTCGCGGTGTGGCCGCGCCCCGGGCGGGCCCAAGGCGTGGTCGCGCCGGTCGTCTATCTCGATCCGCCGTCGCCGGCGAACCGCAATGCCATCGGCTTCGACATGTATTCGGAAAGCGCGCGGCGCCAGGCGATGGACAGCGCCGCGCGGTTGGGCCAGCCGGTGGCGACGGCGCGGGTCCAGCTCGCCCAGGACCAGGGCACGCCGGGGCGCCCGGGCTTCCTGATCTTTACCCCGGCTTATGAGCGCGAAGGTGGCGCGCGCCGGCTCAAGGGTTTCGTTTACAGCCCGTTTCGCGCCTCGGAGTTCCTGGAATCGGCGGCCGAGCTCTACAGCAACCGCGGCGTCGAGATCGCCATCTATGACGGCGTGCGCAATCCCGAGCACTTGCTGGCCAAGCGCACGTTGCCTGGCGACAACGGCTTGACGATGACCCGGCCGATCATGATCGCGCAGCGCCACTGGATCGTCGAGGCCAGCCTCGAGAAGCCGCAGTTCCTCTCGGAGCTGTCGCGCGCAACGCTGACCTTCGGGGTCATCATCTCGATCCTGGTGCTCGTTCTGGCGCGCACTTTCACCAAGCGCGCCGCCGAGGACCGCGTGGTGCTGGAATGGCTGACTCGGCAGACCAGCATCCGCACCTCGCTGACCCGTGAGCTCAACCACCGGGTAAAGAACACGCTGGCCAACGTGCTGTCGATCGTCTCGCTCACCCGGCGCCGAGCCAAGGACATCGACGATTTCGCCGAAAGCCTGATCGGCCGGGTGCGCGCGCTTTCGGCCACGCACGACATCCTGTCGCAGACCGACTGGAGCGCGGCGCCGATCGCCCACGTCATCCGCAGCGAGCTTGCCCCCTACATGCAGGACGACGAGGCGCACGTGGAGATGGCCGGCCCCGACATCAGCCTAGCCGCCAACGAGGCGCTGTCGCTGGGGCTTGCGATCCACGAGCTGGCGACCAACGCGGCGAAGTACGGAGCACTCAGCGTCGATGGCGCCAAGGTCGTGGTCACCTGGCGCCTGCTCAGTCCGCAGACTGCCGAGGTACATTGGCGCGAGCAGGGAGGGCCGCCGGTCCGCGAGCCCGCGCAGCGCGGTTTCGGGCGCGACCTGATCGAGAAGATCGTCGCGCAGGAACTGGGCGCCGAAGTCGAATTGCGCTTCCTGCCGGAAGGCGTCGAATGCCGCCTCAAAGTGCCCGTGCGGCGCCTGTCGGACTTCGCGCTGCGCAAGGGGGCGGAAGGGGCTTAGGCGCCGCCCACCCGCTCCACCGCGCCATCGTGCACGCGCCACACCGCGGCCTCGGCGGCGATGGCGGCGAAAGGGGCGAGTTCGGTGCCGGTCAGCCAGACTTGCGCCGGGCCGTCGCGCAGCCGCGCGAACAGCGCGGCGCGGCGCTGTTCGTCGAGGTGGGCGGCGACTTCGTCGAGCAGTAGCAGGCGCGGGCGCGCCGCGTCCAGCAGGCCGGCGTGCGCCAGCGTGATCGCGATCAGCATCGCCTTCTGCTCGCCGGTCGAGCACTCGGCCGCCGGTTGGTTCTTGCCGGCCATCGTCACCACCAGTTCGTCGCGGTGCGGGCCGACGAGCGTGCGCTGCGCCGCCCGGTCGCGGCGGCGGCTCTCGCGCAGCGCGTCGGCGAGCGCGTCGGCGGCGAGCGGCCCGCCCGCGCCATAGGCGAGCGCCGGGCGGGCGAAGGGCGTTTCGGGCAGGGCTGCCAGCGCGGCGCCGAGCCGCTCGACCAGCGCCGCGCGCGCCCGCGCCACCGCCGCGCCGGTTTGGGCGATCTGCGCCTCGATCGCGTCGAGCCAGGCGGGATCGGGCTCGGCCGGCTCGGCGAGCAGGCGGTTGCGTTCGCGCAGGGCGGCGTCGAGCCGGGCAGCCAGGCGCGCGTGGCCGGGGACGAGCGCCAGCACCAGCCGGTCGAGGAACCGCCGGCGCGCGCCCGCGCCTTCGGCGAACAGGCGGTCCATCGCCGGGGTCAGCCAGCCGACGCTCAGCCACTCACCCAGCCGCACCGCGGGCGCTTCGGCCTGGTTGACCTGGACCACGCGGCGGTTGGGGCGATCGGGCGCGGTGCCGGTGCCCAGCCGCACGGCGCCGCCCTTGGCCAGCAGGTCGGCGCTGACCGCGAAGCCGGCCCGGCTCCCCTGCGCCGCCATATCGCCCAGGCTAGCGCGCCGCAGCCCCCGCCCGGGCGCGAACAGCGACAGCGCCTCCAGCACGTTGGTCTTGCCCGCGCCGTTCTCGCCGACGAGCAAGTTGAAGCGCGCCGTCCCCTCGATCAGGGTGCGGCGGTGGTTGCGGAAATCGGTAAGCTGGATGCGGTCGAGCGCC
>DASVMK010000224.1:0-18517 GCA_036384395.1 Novosphingobium sp. | reverse complement strand
GATATGGCGGATGCTGGACGCGGCGCAGGCCTTTGTTTTTCTGCACCCCGGCCGGTGCTGTGACGGGCGCCTTGCGCCATTCTATCTCGAAAACCTGCTGGGCAATCCGTACGAGACCGCCGTTGCCGCCACGCAACTGCTCATGGCCGGCGTGCCGGGACGGTATCCGGGCCTGCGCTTTTGCCTGGCGCACGCAGGTGGCTTGTTCCCAGCGGCGGTCGGGCGGTTGGAGCGCGGTTTCGTCACCGCCCGCCCGGGCGTGCCGACCCATGTGGAGCGGCCGCTGGTCGCCGCTCGCCGGTTCTCGTCCGACAGCATCGCGCATCACCCCGCGGCATTGGCCTTGGCGCGTGATGTATTCGGCCCAGCGAACGTGATTTTCGGGTCGGATTGGCCGTTCCCGATGGGACAAGCCCCCAACGAGGTGGCCAAGGACAGCGAAAGCGGAACAAGCGATGAAGGCGAACTATAATTTCACGGGACATGTCGTCCTCGTCGTGGGCGCGGCGTCCGGCATCGGCCGGGAGACGGCCCTGGCCTGTCGCGGCGCGGGGGCGACCTGCGTCGCAATCGATGTGGACGAGGCGGGTCTCGGCTCTTTGCGGCAAGCCGATCCGCTGATCGAAACCCATCGGGTCGACATCGCCGACAGCGGCGCCGTGCGCGCGGCGATCGACGCCATCGTGGGGAAGGCCGGGCGCGTAGATGGTGCCGTCATCACGAGTGCCATCCAACGCCGCGTGCCGATCGACGAAATGACCGACGCCGAATGGCAGCGGCACCTCGACGTAAACCTGTCGGGCGTCTTTTACCTGATCCGCGCGCTTTTTCCGGTGATGAAGCGGCAGCAATCGGGATCGATCATCGCCTTCACTTCGGGACTGGCAAACGCAGGCTGGCCAGGTGCCGCGGCCTATGCCGCGACGAAAGCCGGCGTCGTCGGGCTGGTAAAGAGTGCGGCGCTCGAACTGCGCTACCACAACGTCCGCATCAACGCCCTATCCCCGGGCCTTGTCGCGACCCCGGTATTCCTCTCCTCGGCCACCCCCGAAGAACTTGAGATGTACGAAAAATCCCTTGGCGTATCCGCGCCCGATGAAGTCGTACCGACCGTTCTTCACCTGCTTTCGGACGCATCCGCCTCCATCTCGGGAAACGTCGTCGAACGCCGCCTCATTCCGCGCGCGACCGCTGGAGCGAACTGAAGAGCGACGCGATCCCATTGTGACTTTCACGCCGCCGGCTGCCTTGGCGGGGCTTGACCTTCATGATGACTTGTCACTATAAAAGTTGCTTGGGAATGGATTGACCTGTGAGGAGGCCGTACGAGCCATGGATAATGACGCACCGGAGCCGATGTACGACTTCCTGCCGCCGTCCAACATTCCGGTCATCGATAGCGATCCGTTTTCGGAGTCCTTTCTCGACGACCCGTACCCCTTGCACGAGACATTGCGCGAGGCCGGCCCCGTCGTTTGGCTTTCGCGGTATAATATCGCGGCGGTTGCCCGATATGCTGAGTTGCGGGACGTTTTCGCCAATTGGCGCACGTTCACCTCCACCCGCGGGGTCGGCATGGCGGACTATGTCCGCCATGGGCGCTTCCGGCTGCCCAGCATCGTGTTGGAGGTCGACCCCCCGGAGCACACCAGGAACCGCAGCATCATCATGCGCGCGCTGTCCCCGATCATCGTGCAGCGTCTGCGCGAACACTTTCAGCAGGAAGCGCGACATCTCGTCGATGAGTTGCTGGAACGGGAAACCTTCGACGCGATCCCCGACCTATGCGAGGCCTACCCGCTGAGCGTTTTTCCCGATGCATTGGGCATGAGGCGCGAAGGGCGCGACAATCTGCTGCCTTATGGCGATATGGTGTTCAACTCGTTCGGCCCGGCCAACCATCTGTTCGAAGCGGCGGCGCCTCGAGCGGAGAAAGCCTATCCGTGGGTGCGCGAACAATCCCTGCGCGAGAACCTGACGCCCGACGGCTTTGGCGCGGTCATCTATGAGGCGGTCGATGGCGGCGAACTGCCGGCGGAGGACGCCGCGGCGCTCATAAAGTCGCTGCTCACTGCGGGCGTGGACACGACGGTCAGTTCGCTGGGAGCGGCCATATATTCCCTGCTCCGCTTCCCCGATGAATGGCGTAAGCTCAAGGCAGATCCCGCGCTCGCTCGCAATGCGTTCGAAGAAGCGATCCGGTTCGAATGCCCGGTCCAGACCTTTTTCCGCACGGCATCGACCTCGACGCAAATCGGTGGGTATGAGCTCGAGGAAGGAACCAAGGTTATGTTGTTCCTTGCCGCCGCGAACCGCGATCCGCGACAATGGGAGCGTCCCGACGAGTTCGACATCACCCGCAAGACTCTCGGGCATGTGGGTTACGGCCATGGCATACACGTATGCGTCGGCCAGTTGTTGGCGCGGCTGGAAGGGGAAGCGGTCCTGAAGGCATTTGCCGAAAAGGTGGCGACGATTGAGATGGACGGCGTACCGGTGCGTCGGCTCAACAACACCTTGCGAGGCCTGAAAAGTCTGCCGATGCGGATCACGTCGGTATGATGGATGGCGGCGGCCACCCGATTCCCCTGGCAGTCGCCCCAGCTGCGGCGCTTGTCGACCAGCCAGGCTTCACGGGCGCGCCAATCGTAGCCCTGACGCTAGTCTGATATTGGCTGCGTTGGCCCCGTCGGAATATAGGTCGGGGATCAAGCTGCCGAGAGGACCATGAGATGCTCAATGCCGCGCAGATCATTGCGCAAGCCGAGAGGCAAGTCGGTGTGGCCGATACGGACCCCGGCGTCCCGGGCAATCTCGAACGCCGGGTGGCGGCGCTGCGCGAGATGCGCGCGATCCACGCCGGGCTTGGCATCGACACGCCCGAGGACGTAGCCTGCTCCGTTGGCGACTGGCACGCGTCGAACCCCAAGAATACGCGCGGCAAGAACGACTATTCGCTAAGTCAATACGGCCTCGACTTGGACGCGGTGCGGGAACAGTTCGCCCTCTACAGCGAGCGGTTCGGCATCCCGACGGAGGCCGAGGGGCTGGCGCGGATTGCCGCTTCGTGAGCTGGGACACGCTCTACGCGGCGATCGCGGAAGCCCGGGCACGGATTGCCGAAGCGGCGCCCGACGCGGCGACTGCGGCGGAGGGCGAGGCCTATGTCAGCCGGGTCGTCGCTGCAGCAATGGCGACAGCGTTCGTGGGGCATCGGCTGGTCCAGGGCGGACTGGCGCTTGCTCTGCCCGTTTATGGCGGGCCGAACCCTGACTACATCATGCGCCATGCGACGATCGATCCTGGCGGCCGTTACCGGCTGACGGGTCGTCTCAATGGTTCGGAGCGGGTCAGCGTAGGGCTTTATACGATGGGAGACAACGGCGCGCCGCTGATCGCTGGCCATACCGCGTTCGACCGCGCCAACTGCGCGCCGGATGGCGGGTTTGCGCTTGATCTCGCCGCCGATGCGACCGGGCCCGGCGCGATGGCAATTCCCGAAGGAGGGCGCATCCTGATGCTCCGCGTGCTGCATCGTGACGGCTCGGAGCCGGCATACCTCGATCTCGCCGGTGGGCCGCCGATGAAAGGGCCGGCGCTGGCGGGCGGCAGCAACGACGGGGCGCTCGCATTCGCCGCTCGTACTGTGAGCGCAAATATTGCCGAGTACATGAAGTGGGTGCGCGCGGCGGCGAGCCTCCCCAACCGGCTCGATGCTGCGCCCCAGGAACTGGCGGCGACGGTGATCGGCGATGCCGACACCCAGTACTTCCTCGGCGGCTTCGATTTGGCTCATGGGGAATGGCTGGAGATTGTCATGCCAGCCGAGCTGACGGGCTATTGGTCGGTCCATGCCTACAACTTCTGGTACGAGCATCTGGTGACCGCCGGGGTACACGACCGCAACGCAATTCGGTCTTCGGATGGCGCTGTGGTCGTCGCAGTGGGACCCGATGCGCCCGCCACGGCGCCAAACCGCATCGACACATTGGGACGCCGCAAGGGCGCCTTTGTCTGCCGCATCGTTGGCCAGGCCTCAGGGATCGATGCTCCCCTAACCACAATCAGAACTGCCTGACGCCCCGAAGCCTTTTGCACAATTCCATGGCGATAACGCTACGGCGGTCAGATTGGCGGCAACGCCCCACCGACGACTCGATCACGAATCCGAAATTGCCGTGGCTACCGGGCCGGTGCGGTAGCCCGGCTGAGCCGGCTCGCCGAAGGCGGCAAGGATGCGCGCGTGCCGGGTAGCCAAGCTGTCGCGGTATTCGGGATGTGTGACGATATAGGGCTCGTTCGCTTCGACCGCGCGTACGACGGCGCGGCCGAGCCACAGCGGTTCCATCATGTTGCCACGCGAGGTCGCTGAGTCTGCTTCGGACATACGGCTGCGGGTAAGCCCAGGGAACAAGGTCGACACACCGATCCCCGCAGGCGCGAGCTCGTCGCGCAGCGCGTCCGACAGGCCCAGCACGGCGAATTTGCTGGCTGAATAGGCGGCGAAGCTGCCGAACGGCGAAAGGCCGTTCATCGAGGAGGTGTTGACGATATGTCCGCTGCCGCGCGCGATCATCGCCGGCGCGAAGGCTTTGATCCCGTGGAACACGCCGGCGACATTGATCGCCATCACCCGCTCGAAAGTCTCTGCCGAGAGTTCGACCAGCGGTTTGAAGCCGGTGGAAACTCCAGCGTTGTTGCACAGCACGTCGACCGCACCGACCGCCTCTCGCGCCGCCTGCCAGCTTTCCGGCGAGCGCACATCGAGCGAAATCGCCCGCGCTCGGGCCTCGGCCGGTAGCCTAGCGGCCTCCGTCTCGGCATAGCCGAGCTCGATGTCGGCCAGTACGATCTTCGCGCCGCGCTCGGCAAAGGCTTCGGCTATACCCGCGCCGATGCCGCCCCCGCCGCCGGTGATGAAGACGGTTTTTCCGCTCAGGCCGATCATGCCCGCACTCCTTGATCCGCTGTCGAACGCACGATCCGCATCCGGTCGCGCCACGGCGCACTCTTCGCCTCGTCCGGTCCCATGACCTCGACCGCCAGCGCGACATGGGCCAGCGCCAGCATCAGATTCATCAGTCGCCGGTCCTCGGCGGAGAAGGCGCTGAGGCCGACGCCGTCGAGATAGTCGAGCGCGGCGTTCATCCGCGGTCCGGCGGCGGCGAAGAAGGCCTCTCGCTCCTCCGGCGTCGACGAAGTGCGCAGCGCCGCCCGCTCGGCCGTCGTGCCGCGCGCCCAGCGAGCGACGAAGGGCTCGAGCGCCACGAAAGCCTCGGGCAGCGCAGTGTCGGTCATAGCGTCGTTCCCGTTTCGCTCGCGAATTCGCGCACGCGGCGGTCGACCTCGTTGAACAGGTGCCGGCACAACGCTTCCATCGACTGGAAATGGATATGACTGAGCGCGCCGCTGGCGAGTCCGGCCTGACCACGCTCGATCATCGAGATGTCCTCACAATGGATGTCGCGGATCTGCGCGAGCGAGAATTCGCGGGCGAAGCGATGGCTGGCATTGGTGTCCTCGCCCTGCCAGTAGACCCGCACGACCCCGCGCGAGCGGTCCGCTGCGATCGGATAGACGGTGTGGGAGAACGGCTGGGTCGGCGTGCCGATGATGAAAAAGTTGGGAAACAGCGCCAGGTAGTCGCGCTCCCAGGGGAGGCCCAGCATTTCCTGGGAGGCCAGCGCTGGTATGCCACGCATAGTCGCCGCGCGCTGGAACGGCTTGAGATCCGGCTGAGGGTTGGCCCAGATGCGCTGCGTGCGGTGCGGCCCCTCGAAGCCCACACTGGCGGGATAGCCGAAGGGATTGTCGCCGCCCACACCCGCCCCGCCCGAGCGCGGATGGACGAAGCGCAGGTGGTAGTTCTCCTGGAAATTGTCGTATGTCAGCTTCCAGTTCGCGCCGATCTCGTAGGTATATTCGCTGAAGGTCGTCGCCCGGGCGACCGGCATCTGCTCGAGCCGCCCAGCATAATCACCCAGCCACTCGCGCAGCGACGCGGCGCCGGGATCGAAATTGACGAACAGCAGGCCGCCGCATTCCTGCAGCGCGACCCGCTTGAGCGAACAGTCCTCGCGATCCAGATGGAAGGCCTCGAAGTCTGGCGCGGACAGCAGCGCGCCGTCGGTGCCGAAGGTCCACATGTGATAGGGGCAGCTGAACTTGGTCCGTCGGCCCGCCGCCTCGTCGACCAGTTGGGTGCCGCGGTGCGGGCAGACATTGTGGAAGGCTCGTACCTTTCCATCGCGACCGCGTACGATCAGCAGCGACGCCCGCGCGAACTCGAGGTCACGGCGCACGAAGCTGCCAGGCTCGGCCAGCTCGCAGGCATGGCCGACATGGATCCAGCTTTTCAGGAACACCGCCTGGCGTTCGAGCTCGAAATAGCCCGCATCATAGTAGGGCTTTGCCGGCACGGGATCGGTGCCAAGCCAGGCCAGATCCCTGTCCGGCACCCGGTGAAAGGCGGGCACGACTTCGTTCACTGCGCGAATCCTCTCGACTTGTTGCCTGGGGCATAGCCGATCGTCGCTAAACTTCCAACATATGTGTTGGAAGTTTATTCACCGAAGAGATTGTCCCGGCGGTATATGCGCTGCAGTTCGCGGCGAAAGCGGTCGACGATCTCCTGTTCGCGCAGGTCGGGCCGGATGCTGTTGCGGAATACGCGCGGACCGATGATCGAACCGGTCAACAGGATGGCGGCGAGAACCTCGAAGTCGGGCTCCTCGCCAGCGGGATCCTGCGGCCGATCGTGCTGGATGGCAGCGAGGAATTCATCCCACTTGGGATAATGATCGCGAATGTTGCCCGGCGCGATGTATTGATCGATCCACAGCTTCATGAGGTCGGCGTTCTCGATGACAAATCGGGCGACGAAGTCGATCCGCTCGTTCTGGCTGCCGGAATCGCCGAAGCCGCGGGTCAATTGCTTGGACGACCAATCGCTGACGGCTTCGAGCAATTGCTCGCGATCAGCGAAATGGTAGTAAACGGTCGCCCGGTTCATGCCGACCGCTCGCGCGAGGGCTGCTACGGAAAGCGCCTCTACGCCCTTTTCCGAGATCAGGCGTACCGATGCCTCAATCAGCGTCCGATGTGTCGCATCAAATGTTTTATGACGTCGGCTTGGCGGTGCGATCGGAGAACTTCGGCTCATCGCCTATCTATGAAAGACTGGCAGGTTTTGGAAAGCCGTCTCATGCCGGGCGAACGTCGAACTTTTAAGACCATAGCCATCCCACCCGCCAAGGCGAACCGTCAGGGGCCGATGCCGAAGCGCCGGTAGAACTGCTCGATGTCCGGGCGGACGGCGCGGGCGGCGCGCTGGTCGGCGGCGCCTTTGGCTTTGTCGCCGAGCCGGGTGAGGACCACGCCGTTCATGAACAGCGCGCTGGCTTGCTCGGGCGAGGCGGCCAGCGCCGCGGCGTAGTCCGTCCGCGCGGCCTCCAGCCGGCCGGCCTGGAAATGGACGAGCGCCCGGCTGTCGAGATAGACGGCCGGGTTGGACGACAGCTCGATGGCCCGGTTGCAATCGGCGAGCGCGGTGTCGAGCGCGCTGTTGCGCAGCCCCAGATACCAGCACCGGGCGTTGCGCAGCTCCGCGGAGCTGCCGCGCCGTTCCAAGGCGCCGTCGAGCAGCGACAGCGCATCGTCGTGGCGGCCGCCCAGTTCCAGCACATTAAGACGCTGCAGGAACGTGGCGAGGCCGTCTTCGGTCATGATGTCCGGGTCGGTCGGCAGGATCTCCAGGCCTTCGTCCACCTTGCCGGCCTGGGCCAGTTCGAGAGCCAGCTGATAGCGCGCCTCGGCGTTGCCCGATTCCAGATCGTAGGCGGCCTGCGCATCCTGGAGCGCGCCCGGGTGGTCGCCGCGGCCGGCGCGAAACCTGGCGCGGGCGAGGTAGCGCGCCGCCGATCCGTCGAGCGCGATCGCCTTGCCGTAATCGGCTTCGGCTTTCGCCCAATCGAGCAGCCGTTCCCCGAGCCAGGCCCGGTCGGCCAGGCGCGTGGCGTCGTCCGGCCTTTCGGCGATGCGCTGGTCGAAGATGGCGCGCACTTTGGCCAGCGCCGGCTTCGCCCGCATGCGCGCGAGATCGTCCCAGCGCTGCGGATAGGTCGGCGCCAGCGCGATATGCGTCGTCTTGCCGATCACCTCGGCGATGGCGGCGCTGGTCGCGCTGACCCGGTCGGCGGGGATTTCCGCGCCGCTCTCGCGAGACATGATCTCTTCCACGACATGGTTGCCGGTGACGCTGACCGTGCGGCGCCAGTCCACCGCCGGAATGGCCAGCGCCGCCTCCCGGTCGCCGGTGACGGCGATGGCGTCGTCGTTCGGCAGATCGATCGAGAAGCGTCCGTGCGCGGTCCAGGGTTGCTCGATCAGCGCCGGGATGGCACGCCAGCTCGCGCGGTCGCGTGGGGCGTCGTAAGTGATCTGGAGCGATGGCTCGACCGCGAGGCCGTAGCGGCCTTCGCGATATTCCCAGTCCGGATAGGCCACGCCATCGATGGCAACGGTCCAGACCGCCGCTTCGGGGTCGAACCGGGAGCTGGGTTTGCCGATTGTGCTGGTGTTCGCCCAGCTCTTGGCCGCCTTTTCGGCGAACTCGGTCAACTTCTGATCGAAGTCGCTGCCATCCTCGATCTTGTTCGTCGCGGCATAGGGGCCGGCATAGCGCAGCGTCAGGTGGAAGGGCGCGGGAAGGTGCGGCCCGGCGGTCATGTCGTAGGCGAGATCGATATCGAGATCGGGCCTGGCGTTCGCGCGGCGCGGGAGCTCGACCAAGCCGGCGTTCGCGGCGAACAGCGGCAGGACGCGGCCATAGCGAGGCACATTGCGAATATCGGCGAAGCGCGAACCGAGCATCGTCCCGTCCAGCCAATAGTCCTCGCCCTTGATCGTCGCGCGAACGAAGACATGGTCGAACGCCATCGGCGCGGGCAACATCTGGGCCACCGCGTCACCGTTGCGACCATTGGCGAGGACGGGCTCCGCCGCGATCCCCAGCCGGTCAAGGATGGCGAGCAGCAGCAGCGTCTTCGCCTTGCAGTCGCCATACCGCTTGGCCCACGTCTCGGCGGGCGTTTGCGGCACGTAGTTGCCCGTTCCCAGCGCCACGAGCTGATAGCGAACCTCGTCCTGGACCAGGCGCAGGGCGTCGGCCGTGCGGCGTAGCGGATCGTCCGAGCGCGCGGCGATCGCGTCGACTTTGGCGGCGAGGTCGGAACCGGGGGCGATCGCCCCTTCGACCTTGTAGAGCGGGGCCATCACTTTCGCGACGGCGCCCCAGTCCGCGAAGCTGGAGAACAGCAGCAACGGCATCGGCTGAAACCGCCCCGGCACGTTCTTCGGCATTTCCGGCAGCTTGACCGTCGGCAGGGGCACGACCAGTTCGGTCCATCGCGCATCCAACCGCCTGGGCGTGGCGGAGACGCCCGGCGTCAGGATCTTCCAGGCGATCGCCCGGTCGGTGGGCCAGATCACACGCGCCCGACCGAAGCCGAGCCGCACCGGCGCAGGCAGGAGCAACCCGCCGTTCTGGACGTTTCCGGCCAAAGTCGAATCGCGCACCGAAATGCTCAGCGCGACGCGGACCAGATCGCCGGTCCGCAGACCCTCGATGTGCTTGACCGCGGTCAGCTGACCATCGACCACCAGCCGTTCCAATCCGGCCTCCCGCCGTAGAACGGTGATGCCGGCTCCGTCCTTGAGGGCGTCTATCGTCTGATCGCCGCGCAGGATCTCGATGCGATGAAACGTGAGGTCACCCTGATCGGGCTGCCAGTTCATCGCAAACGTTCCCAGCTGCGTCAGCGCTTCGGCGCTGGACACCACTTTCACGCTGTCGAAATAGGCGGTGACGGTGTCGCCCTCGACGCGAAACTGTTCATCGAACCGGGGCATGAGATTGCCGGTCCGCGGGACCGTGGCGGCCACGATCGGCGGCGCCGGCGTCACCCAGGCGGGCAGGGGCGCGGTGAGCACCTTGTCGCCGGCCCAGGCCGGGCCGGACAGCGCTGCCGCGACGGCGGCCGAACAGAGAATCAGATGGCGCAACTTCGTTCCCCCCGCCAGGCCCGGCCGAAATATTCTTCAAAGGACAAGTATTTGCAACCGTTGGCGTAATTGCGCTGCCGGGAAGCCGCGCGGCGCCTTTCGCCGCGCCGCCGGCAATCTCCGCGTCGATGCGCCGGCTGCACGCCGGGCGTGCCGCCTCCGGGCTCGAACGGTGCGCGCGTTTGCGGGTTGTTAACCATATCCCTCAATATCTCGGCCAGTATTGCGGCAGGTCGATCCGGCCGCGTTTCAGGGAGATGGTCCGTTGAGCACTTCGAGCGATATCGTCGCGACGCGAACCCTCCTGCACGAGGCGATGGTCCTCCAGACCGCGGGCAACCTCGTCGAAGCCGAACGGCGCTATCGCTTGGTGATCGAGCGGGGGTACCGGGTCGCCGAAGTGCTGCCGATCCTGGCCGGCATCCTCGCCCAGCGCGGCGCGCTGGAGGAAGCGATCGCGCGGTGGGACGCGCTACTGGCGATCGACGCCGCGCACCCGGTGGCGCTCCACGAGAAGAGCCTGCTCCTGGCCCGTCTGGGCCGACCGGGCGACGCGCTGACCGGTTTGAGCCAGGCCTGCCTGGCCGACCCGGACAATGCCGTCGCCGCGAACAACCACGCCGTCATGCTGTCGCGCGAAGGGCGGACGCTGGAAGCGCTCACCGAATGGCGGCGCGCTTCGGCGTTGCAGCCGGGCAACGTGCGGATCCGCCACCAGATGCGCCGGCTCTGCGCCGAGCAGGTGCCCTTCTGGCACATCCCGATGATGAACGACGTGCGGCGCAACGACGCCTTCGAGGCGGCGATCCGCGCGGCGATCGAGACGGTCGGCGCGGGCGCCAAGGTGCTCGACATCGGCACCGGCAGCGGATTGCTGTCGATGATGGCGGCGCGGGCCGGGGCCGGATCGGTCGTCGCCTGCGAAGCCGTCCCGATCATCGCCGACATGGCGCGGCGGATCGTGGCCGACAACGGCTATGCCGACCGGATCGACATCTTCGCCAAGCTTTCGACCGACCTCGAAGTCGGCGCGGAACTCGATGCGCCGGCCGATATCTTGGTCTCGGAGATCCTTTCGAGCGACCTCCTCACCGAGAACGTGCTGGACACTTTCGAGGACGCCCACGCGCGCCTGCTCAAGAATGACGCCATCGTCATACCCCGCGCCGCCAGCGCGATCGGCTGCCTGGTGGAAAGCGACGTCCTCAACGACTACGTCTTCGTCGACCGGGTATCGGGCTTCGACGTCTCGCGCTTCGGCGAATTCGCGGCGATGAAGCTGCCGATCCACGGCACGATGACCGACTGGCGCCGCTTGTCGGCCGATGTCGAACTGCTGCGCGTCGATCTGACGAAGAAGCGCCACGAGAGCGATCTCGGTCTCGTCAGCGTCCCCGTCCTCGCCGACGGCGTCGCGACCGGGATCGTCCAGTGGATGCGCGTCGATCTGGCCGAGGGCATCGCCTTCGACAACCACCCCGACGGCTATACCGACGGCGGCTGGCTCCAGATCCTGCACCATTTCCCGCAACCGATCGCCGTCCGCGCCGGCGAGACGCTCAACCTCGCGGTGGGCCACGACCGCGTCACGCTGATCCTCCAGCCGCTGGACGTGGAAGCCTGTGCCGGCGTTGCCTTGGCGTCTTGAGCGCTCGCCCGGGCGTGTCGGTGAGGGGCTGAGACAGGTCCATGCTGCGGGCAGAAAGCCCTGTCCTACAACCGGCTTTCCCGCCATCCTTCGCAGGCTCTTTCGATCGTTCGGGTGCTTTGGCAAGAGGCGGCAGCGTCCTTCGCGTGAGGCCAAAGATCTCGCGCGCAGTCGCGCGGGAGCGGCGCCTGCGTCACAACGCGTGACAGCAGGTGACACCGCGTGACAGCAGGTGACACCGCGTGACACTCATCCCCCTGGACACCGTCCACTCCGTCAACTTCGCCCGGCGGATGGCGGGCGGATGAGTCTTCAAGCTGCCGACCAACCGCGTGATCGAGTTGGCCGGCCAGGTCGAGATCCGAGCGTCAGCGCTTGCGCAGCGTCACCTTGGTCACCCTGCGGCCCTGGATCTCGGCGACGTAGATTGCGCCATCGGGACCGCTTGCGATGAGGTGCGGGCCGGCGAAGCCCTCGGTCACGCGCTGGACCAGCTGGCGGCGGGCGCGGTCGAACACAAGGAACTGGTTGTTGCCGAGGTCGGCGACGTAGAGGTACTTTTGCGCCCGGTCGGCGGACAGCGCCAGGCCCGAGGCGGTTGTCGGCGAAGGGAAATTGCGGTCGACGAAGACCTGGCCGAGGTACTTGCCCGCGCGGGTGAACAACTGCACCCGCTGGTTGAGCCGGTCGGCGACATAGACGGTGCCGTCGCGCGCGACCTCGACGCCGTGGACGCCGTTGAATCCGGCGGGGCCGTCGCCTTCGTCGGGAGTGAAGGGGCGGCCGGGCAGGCGCGGCGTCGGGCCGGGCTCGGCCGGCGGCGGCGCGCCGAACGCGCTCCACATCCGCTTGAAGGCGCCGGTCTCGCTGTCGAGCACGATCAGCCGGCGGTTCACATAGCCGTCGGCGACGTAGACCTCGCGCCGCGCGTCGTCGACGAAGATGTCGGCCGGGGCGCCGAAGTTGGCGGTGTCGGCGTTGCCCTGGCTGGCACCGCGCTTGCCGAGCTGGCGCAGGAAGCGGCCGTTCCGGTCGAACACCAGGATCTGGTCGTCCGCCTCTTCGGCCTTGGCGCGGAAGTTGCCGCTGATCCAGATCCGGCCCTTGCGATCGACGGCAAGGCTATGCTCGATGCGCGGCCAGTCGTAGCCGTCGCCCGGCCCGCCGAGCCCGCGCAGGAAGCGGCCGTTTCGATCGAACACCAGGATCGGCGGCGCGGCATGGGCGCGATCGGCCTGGCGCACCGTGGCCGGGCGGTGGAGCAGATAGACCTGGCCCTTGCGATCGACCTCGACCGCGCTGACGTCGCCCAGTACCCAGCCGTCGGGCAACGCGCCCTGCCAGGGGCTGGCCAGCGTTGCGACGAACGGCGCGGCGGGCTCGGCCGTGGTCGCGGCAAGCGCAGAGGCGGTGAAGGCCCCCGCGCCCAGCAGCGCGGCCACGCCGATCCAGAACCCGCGCTTGCCGATCGATTGCATGGCCAACCCTTCCCTTTTTGCGTCGCGGGCAGCGATAGGAGGAGGCTTGCGACCGATCAAGGCGGGGGCGGCAAAGGCCGGCGATTGATCCCGGCACGGACGGTCGAAGGCCAGCGGCGCCTCGTCGCAGCGCGGTCATTTCGCGCTAGGCGGCTTGGCGTGCGCGGAATAGCCTGAGGCGAGATCAGAGGGAGAACCCGTCATGTCGCTAGTGTTGACAATCCTGGCCGCCGCGGCAGCCCCGGCCCAGCCAGCGTCGCCGCCCGAAGTGCCGGCGCAAGTCCAGGCCGCCAAGGATGGCGAGCACTACGTGCTGCGCGCGCTCGACGGCGGCAAGCCGCTCTACACGTTCGACCGTGACGAGCCGGGCAAGTCGAACTGCACCGACCGCTGCGCCGCTGCCTGGCCGCCGCTGGCCGCCCCGGCGGGCGCCAAGCCGGTCGGCAAGTGGACGGTGGTGGCGCGCGCCGACGGCAGCGGGCAGTGGGCGCTCGACGGCAAGCCGGTCTATACCTTCGTGCGCGACACCAGCGGCACCGCCACCGGCGATGGCATGGGCGGAAGCTGGCATCTGCTGCCGACCACGCCGGCGAAATAGCCTACCCGCATTCCCCGTCGCCCAGGGGCACTGCGCCGCCGCCGCCATTATCGCTTTCCTTCCGTGCCTTACCGAAGCAGCATGGGGCGATCATGTCGAGCCTCGCTATCGACCGCGCGCACCAGGCGATCAGGACGTTCCTGACGCCGGGGCCGCGCATGGTCGACGAGCTCGAATGCGTCGCCTCGATCCTGTTGGCTATCGGCCTCGCCCACCTGATCGGCGCGCGCAGCGTGTCCTGGGCGGCGTTCACGGCGCTGGTGCTGATGCGCGGCCATGTCTCGCAGACGCTGGCGCGCGGCGTGCTGCGGCTGGTCGGCACCGGGCTGGGCGCGGGGCTGGCGCTGCTCGTGGTGCCGCAGGCTGCCGGATCGCCGTTCACGGCCGCGCTGGCGGCCGGGCTCGTCGGCGGGGCGGCGATGTACGGCACGCTCACCGCGAAGCGATCCTATGCCTGGCTGCTATTCGGGCTGACCTTCGAGATGGTCCTGCTCGACAAGCTCGAGCATCCGGGAGTCGATACCGTGGCCTTCGCCCGGACGCGCCTGATCGAGGTGGCGGCGGGGACGGTGGCTTGCGCGCTGGTCAGCCTGCTGTCGACATTGACGCTGCGGCGCCATTGGCCGGGGGCCGACGTGCCCGCGGCCCAACGCACCGGCTGGCATCCCGATGCCGCGCGCCATGCGGCGCAGACCGGACTGGCGCTGGCGCTGTTGCCGCTGCTGACGATCTTGGTCGATATCCCCGAGCTCTGGCAGGCCAGCGTGACGATCATGGCGGTGATGATCGTGCCCGCCGCCAGCATCGGCAGCAGCGGCTTGCGCCCCGTCAGCCGGCGGCTGCTATTGCGGGTGGTGGGCTGCGTCGCCGGCGGCGCGCTGGCGGCCGCGATCCTGCTGCTCGCCCAAGGCTGGCCGCCGCTGCTGATCGCCGGCACCTGCATCGGCGTCACCATCGGCCGTCATATCGAGAACGGCGCGACGCGGCTCACCTACCTTGGCCTGCAGTTCACGCTGGCGATCCTGGTGGTCCTGGTGCCCGACAGTTACGCCGACGTCAGCATCGCCCCCGCCCTGGAGCGCCTGATCAGCATTTTCGTCGGCATGGCGATCGTCTGGCCGGTGCTGTTTATCTGGCATGCCTTCGCGAGCAGCGCCCCTGCCGGAGCCGATGACGGGGCGGCTGTCGGTGGCGAGTGAAATTTTTCCGTGAGCCATTTCCTAGGCTTGGCGATCGGACGCTGGGAAGGAGCGTTTCGTCGCGCCTTTTCCAGCGCATCGACCGGAACGAAACTCCGCTGCCGCCGTTGGAAACGCTATCTTCAGAGCAGGAAGGGGCAAGCCATGAGTCATGCGTCTTTTCGCAGCAGCCGGCCGGATACCTGGGTCATGCCGCGGCCTCACACCGACCCCTGCCAGCGTCTGATGAAGCACGGACCGATCCGTCCGATGGATGAAGATCGGGGCCTGCTCTGGTGGCTGCATCCGCGCCGCTGAGTGCGTTCGCCATTCCGACTCCGCATTTCCGGCGGTGGCGTCGCACGCTCCACGAGGTATAGACTCCAGGCATAGGTCGGGACCGAATTTGTCTTGGTTCCGCACGGCACGCCATTGCTATGGCGGCTGGATGCAGTGGAGAGCGATGGCATGAAGATCGGCGTGAAGTATCCGACCCGCGAGGTCCGCACCAACCCCGATGCGGTGCGCACCTTTTGTCGCGCGGCCGAGGAGCTTGGTTACAGCCATCTGCTGCTGCCCGATCACGTCGTCAAATGCCCGCACGAAGGGCGCGAGCCGAAGCTGACCGGACCTTATACCGAGAAGGACAGCTTCGACGATCCCTTCGTGTTCTTCGGCTTCGTCGCTGGCATCTCGACGCTCGAAATGGTCACCGGCGTGTTGGTGTTGCCGCAGCGGCAGACCGTCCTCGTGGCGCAGCAGGCGGCCAACGTCGATCTGCTTTCGAGCGGGCGGCTGCGCCTCGGCGTGGGCATTGGCTGGAACTACGTCGAATACGACGCGCTGGGCCAGGACTTCAAGACGCGGGCCAAGCGTTTCGAGGAGCAGGTCGGGTTCCTGCGGCGCTTGTGGGCCGAGCCGGTGTTCTCGTTCGAAGGCAGGTTCGACCGTATCGATCGCGCGGGCATCAACCCGTTGCCCGACCGGCAGATCCCGCTGTGGATCGGCGGTCACTCCGAAGTCGCCTACGAACGCGGCGCCCGGCTGGGCGACGGCTTCGTCTTCGCCGGCGACGGGCAGAGCGGCGTCGATGCCCTCGCGCGCGTGCGGCATCACCTTGGCGAACTGGGGCGCGACGTGGATAGCTACGGCACCGAATTGCTGACGCTGTTCGCCAGGAGCGAGCAGGAATCCGCCGATTATCTGAGGATGTTCCGCGACGCCGGCGGCACCCACGGCAGCGTCCGCACCACCGACAAGGGTCTGGGCTCCGACATTCGCGCTCACATCGACTACATGGCCGAGATCAAGCGCCTTTACGACGCCGCCTGATCCCTCCCCCGCCCGACCGCACGCCAAAGGATATCCGCATGAGCGCCTACATCATCGTCTATCGCGAGACTCCGGTCATCGATCCGGAGGCGATCGCCGAATATTCGCGGCAGAACCTTGAGAACGCAGCCAAGTTCCAAAGCGAGTTCGGCACGCAGCCGAAGGTTCTCTACGGCCAGTGCGAAGGGCTCGAAGGCCCGACGCCCGACGGTGTCGTGATGCTCAAGTTCGCGGACAGGGAAACGGCGAAGGCCTGGTACGATAGCAAGGAATACCAGAACGCCATTCCTTTCCGGCAGAAGGCCGCAGACTGGCGGGTGGTCCTTGTCGAAGGGGTCGCCTGACATGGCCGCGTCCACGCTGCGGAGCGAGGTGGTCAAGCCGCTGATCGGCTCGCGCGTGCTCAACGGCAAGGACGAACTGCTGGAGGGCGCGCTCTCCGGCGAGATCATGGAACTGCTCGAACAGCGCGGCGTCCTGGTGTTCCCCGAGATCCACTTCAACGACGAAGAGCATATCGCCTTCACCAAGGGTCTGGGCAAGTTCGCGCACGAGCTGCGCGGCGAGGAGATCTACAAGGTCAGCCTCGACAAGGGCGAGAACGCCACCGCCGACTACCTGAAGGCGGCGTTCTTCTGGCATTTCGACGGCTTCATGTCGCCGATGCCGATCCGCGCCAGCCTGATGGCGTGCAAGGCGGTGTCGCCGCCGGGGACGGGCAACACGCATTTCGCCAACACGTATGCTGCCTATGACGCCCTGTCCGATGCGGACAAGGCGCTGATAGGCGGCCTGCGCACGGTCCACGCGCTCGCCGCGACCCAGCTCGACGTGATCCCGGAGCCCAGCTACGAGCAGTGGATGACCTGGCGCGCGGTCGGCCGCAAGGAGCTGCCGCTGGTCTGGACGCACACGTCGGGGCGCAAGAGCCTGGTGATCGGCAATTCGGCGCACAACATCCTCGATTACGACCCGCTCGACGGCGAGGAACTGCTGATCCGGCTGCGCGATTTCGCCACCAGCGAGCGGTTCACCTACGCGCACGAGTGGGCGGTCGGCGATCTGGTGCTATGGGACAACACCGGCACGCTGCACCGCGCCGCCCCCTATCCGCCCGATTGCGGCCGGATGCATCATCGCACCAAGCTGGAAGGCGACGAGCCGATCGTCTGAGGACAGCGGATCAGGTGTCGCCGATACCCCGCGCGCGGAAGGCGGGGCCGCTGGTTTGGCGTTCCAGCGCGGCGACCTCCGCGCGGACGAACTGTTCGACTTGCAGCACCGCTTGCGGGGCCTGGGCATTCGGGCTCATCGCCAGGAACAGCTGGCGGGTGATGGTCGGCTGGCGCAGGAGCGCGATGGCCAGGCGGCCGGCACTCGCCTCGCGGCTTACCGCGCAATAGGGCAGGATGGTGTAGCCGACACCGGACTCCACCAGTTCCTTGAGGAGCTGATACGAATCGGTCTGCATCTGGATATCGAGCTTGACCCGCGCCTTGGCCGCAGCCGCCTCGATCAGCATCCGAAGCCCGTGCGCGGGGCTGGGAACGACCAGCGGGAACTCGGGGAGCCGGCGGCACTCGATGCTGGCCTCCGCCGCCAGCGGCGAGTGCGCCGCGCCGACCAGCACGAGCTCGTCCTCGAGCAGCTTGGTGGCGTTGAGGCCAGAGGGCGTGGGCCCGTAGAGGATCGCCGCGTCGAGCTCGCCGCGTTCCAGCCAGTCCTGCAGGTGTCCGGAATAGCCATCGACCAGGCGCAGCGCGACGTTCGGGGCGTTGGCCGCCACCCGCCGCGCGAGCGACCCGGCGAGCACCTGGATCATCGTCGGCGGCATCCCGAAGACGACGCGCCCGCCCGCTTCCGAGGGCAACGAACGCACTTCGTAAATTGCATGGCCGATCTCGCGCAGCGGCCCGGCGATGCGCGAATGGAGCAGCTCGCCCGCCTCGGTCAGCGCCATGCCCCGCGCGCGCCGGGCGAACAGCGTCACGCCCAGTTCCTCTTCGAGCAGCCGCATCTGCCGGCTCAGCGACGGTTGCGCGATGCCGATGCGCGCCGCTGTCTTCGACAGCGAGCCAAGCTCCGCGACTTGGGCGAAATAGCCCAGGCGCCTGAAGTCCATCCCTAGCTTTCCCGATCTACCATAGCCGCGCTCTATACCTTGCGGCCCGCGCTGTCATGGACCGGTCTATCGTCGCTCCCAGACGGCGGCGGTGTTTTC
>DASVMK010000223.1:0-5371 GCA_036384395.1 Novosphingobium sp. | reverse complement strand
CGTTCAAGCCAATCGCTCGCTCAGCGAGCCGGATTTTAGCTTGGGCTTCTCGGTCAGCTCGCCTTCCTCCATGATCTGCGCGCGCAATTCGTCGCGCTTTTCGTGGATCGAGGCGATCACCGGGCCCATCGCGACGCCGAGGTCGACGAGCACCGCTTCGGACAGTTGCAGCGAGGCCTCCAGCGTCTCGGGCACCGCGTGGCTGGCGCCGGCGCGGTAGAGCTGCGCGGCGTGGCTGGTGTCGCGCGCGCGGGCGATGATCGGCAGGTGCGGGTACTGGCCGCGGAGCTTCTTGACCAGCCGCTGGGCCATCACCGGCTCGTCCATCGTCAGGATCACCGCCGTCGCGTTCTCGACGCCGAGCCGGGTCAGCGCCGCGCCGTGGTTGGCGTCGCCGAACGCGACCTTGTAGCCGTCGCGCAAGCCCCCGCCGATCAGGTCGGGATCGGAATCGACGGCGACGTAGGGCTTGCCGTGGGTCGTGAGCATGTCCGCCACCAGCCGCCCGGTGCGGCCGAACCCGACGATGATCGCGCGGTGGGTGGTGCCGTCGTCGATCGCGGCATTGGGCTGGATATCGACCTGCCGCGCCGCGCGCCGGCCAAGCAGCGCGAGCAGCGGCGTCACCGTCATGCCGATAGCCGTCACCATCTGCCAGAACTGCGCGGTCTGGGCGTCAATGAGCTGCGCGGCGCCTGCCGCGGTCAGCACGATCAGCGTGGTTTCCGAAGGGCTGGCCATCAGGATGCCGGTTTCGAGCGCGGTGCTCGCCCGCACCCGCATCAGCCGCAGCAGCATGCCGGTGACCACCGCTTTCAGCAGGAGCACGCCGACGGTGGCGAGCAGGATCTCGCCGAGATCGGCCCACAGCATCCGCAAGTCGATGCCCATGCCGATGGTGATCAGGAACACGCCGAGCGCCAGCCCTTTGAAGGGTTCGGTGATCGCCTCGACCTCGCCCTGGTATTCGGTCTCGGCGATCAGCAGTCCGGCGATCAGCGCGCCGACGATCGGCGAGAGCCCGGCGCCGGCGGTCGCCAGCGCGGCGGCGATCACCGCGAGCAGGCTGGCGGCCAGGAACACCTCGGGGCTCTTGGTCCGCGCCGCCTGCGCGAAGACGCGCGGCAGCAGGAAGCGCCCGCCGACCAGCAGCAGGACGACGACGACGAGCCCCAGCCACAGCGTCTGGAACAGTCCTTCCAGTCCTTCCGAGGCGGCGAAGGGGGCGAGCGCGCCGAGCAGGAAGATGATCGGCACCAGCGCGATGTCCTCGAACAGCAGCATCGACAGCGCCGCCTTGCCCACCGGCGTGCGCTGGTCGGTGATGCGCAGCACCAGTGCGGTCGAGGACATCGCGAGCGCGAGGCCCACCGCAAGCGCGCCGCTCGGCCGCTGGCCGGTGGCCGCGAGGAACCCGGTGACCGCGGCGGCGCTGACGATCAGTTCCAGCGAGCCGAGCCCGAACACCATCCGCCTCATCTGCCACAGCCGGTTGAACGAGAGCTCCAGACCGATCGAGAACAGCAGCAGGATGATGCCGAACTCGGCGAAGGGGGCCAGTCCCTCGGGATTGGTGATGGTGACGTGATAGAGCCACGGCTGACGCGGCACCAACTGGCCGAGGCCATAGGGCCCCACCGCCAGGCCGACGAGGATGAAGCCGATGATCGGCGTGATGCGGAACCGGGCGAAGAGCGGGATGACGATCCCCGCGGCCCCCAGGATCACAAGCGCATCGGAAAGGACTGTGGAAGACAATTCGCCTGTGGCCATCGCTTGACCCTAGACGAACCGGGGCGCAATTTCCAAGCATGGCTGGGGGTATCCACGATGTCGTGATCGTCGGTGGCGGACCGGCGGGAATGATGGCCGGGCTGTTGTTCGCGCGCGCCGGGGTGGATACGCTGGTGCTGGAAAAGCACGCCGACTTCTTCCGCGATTTTCGCGGCGACACCGTCCACCCCTCGACGATGGAACTGCTCTGCGAACTGGGTATGCTCGAGCGATTCCTGGCCCGGCCGCACCACCGGCTCGACAGCGCGGAGATCGATTGGGAAGGGCGGCTGTTCAAGGTCGCCGACTTGTCGCACTTGCCGACCCCGGCGCCGTTCATCGCGATGATGCCGCAGTGGGATTTCCTCGACTTCTTGCGCGACGAAGCGGCGGCGTTTCCCTGCTTCCATTTGCGGATGGAGGCGCCGGTCGCCGGTTTCCTGGAACGCGACGGCCGGATCGCGGGCGTCATGCTGGCGTCGGGCGAGACGATCCGCGCAGGCAAGCTGGTGATCGCTTGCGATGGCCGGGATTCGCTGGTGCGCCAGCGACACCTGCTGCTGCTGGAGGATCTCGGCGCGCCGATCGACGTGTTCTGGTTCGCGGTGCCCAAGTCGCGACAAGGAAATGCCGTGCGCGGCTCGATCCGCGGCAACCACATGATCGTGCAGATCGACCGCGGCGATTACTGGCAGTGCGCCTATGTGATCGCCAAGGGCAGCGCCGAGGCGGTCCGGGCCAGGGGGATCGCGGCGTTTCGCGCCGACGTGCGGGCGACCTCGCCCGAACTCCCTGACCTTGCCGAAGTCCTGCCCGATTTCGACGCGGTGAAGTTGCTTTCGGTCTCGCTCGATCGCCTCGCCGAGTGGCACCGGCCCGGTCTCCTGGCGATCGGCGACGCGGCCCACGCGATGAGCCCGGTGGGCGGGATCGGGATCAACCTGGCCATTCAGGACGCGGTCGCGAGCGCCAACATCCTCGCCGAGCCGCTCCGGCGCGGGGAGGCCGTCGATGCCCTGCTGCACCAGGTGCAGGACCGCCGCCTTCTCCCGACCCGCGTGATCCAGGGCGGCCAGCGCGCGCTCCATCAGGCGGTGCTGGAACCGCTGGTCGGCGGCAAGCCCGAGGCGACCATGTCGCCGCCCAGGCTGTTGCGCCTGCTCGATCGCTTCGCGGTCTTGCGGCGGCTACCCGCCCGGGCGATTGGTTTCGGCTTCCGCAGGGAGCACTTGCGGTCCCCGAAAGCATAAAGACCCTTGGCAGAGATGCGGTGGACTTGAAGGAAGCGAGGCGCGCCTTCGTCACCGGCGGCGTGAGCGGCTTCGGGTTCGGCTTCGCCGAATCGAGCGGGACGCACCCCGCATCGTCTCCCACAAGGGGACAGGGCCGGCGTCGAGCCGCGCATGGCGGCGATCAAGGCCGCGTGCGATTATCGCGAGGAGCGCTGCCGCAGCGAGGGCCAGCCAATGCGAGGCTCCCTCTCCCGGCAGGGGAAAGGGAGCCTCGTCAGGTCAGGCGGCCTGCGCCATCGCGGCTTCGAGGTTCTTCACGATTTCCTCGAAGAAGCCCTCGGTGGTCAGCCAGGGCTGGTCCGGGCCGATCAGGATCGCGAGGTCCTTGGTCATCTTGCCCTGCTCGACGGTCTCGATGCAGACGCGCTCCAGCGTTTCGGCGAACTTCACCACCTCGGGCGTGTTGTCGAACTTGCCGCGATAGGTCAGGCCCTGGGTCCAGGCGAAGATCGAGGCGATCGGGTTGGTCGAGGTCGCCTTGCCCTGCTGGTGCTGGCGGTAGTGGCGGGTGACGGTGCCGTGCGCGGCCTCGGCCTCCACGGTCTTGCCGTCGGGCGCCATCAGCACCGAGGTCATCAGGCCGAGCGAGCCGAAGCCCTGCGCGACCGTGTCCGACTGCACGTCGCCGTCGTAGTTCTTGCAGGCCCAGACGAACTTGCCGCTCCACTTGAGCGCCGAGGCGACCATGTCGTCGATCAGGCGGTGCTCATAAACGATGCCGGCGGCGTCGAACTTCGCCTTGAAGCCTTCGTTGTCGAACACTTCCTGGAACAGGTCCTTGAAGCGCCCGTCATAGGCCTTGAGGATGGTGTTCTTGGTCGACAGGTACACCGGCCAGCCCAGGTTGAGGCCGTAGTTGAAGCTGGCGCGGGCGAAGTCGCGGATCGATTCGTCGAGGTTGTACATCGCCATCGCGACGCCGGCCGCCGGGAAGTCGAACACGTCGAGGTCGATCTTGTCGCCGTTCTCGCCGTCCCAGACGAGGCGCAGCTTGCCCGGGCCCGGGATCAGCGTGTCGGTGGCGCGGTATTGGTCGCCGAAGGCGTGACGGCCGACGACGATCGGGTCGGTCCAGCCCGGAACCAGGCGGGGCACGTTCGAGATCACGATCGGCTCGCGGAACACCACGCCGCCCAGGATGTTGCGGATCGTGCCGTTGGGCGACTTCCACATCTTCTTCAGGCTGAACTCCTCGACGCGCGCCTCGTCGGGCGTGATCGTCGCGCACTTCACCGCGACGCCGTACTGCTTGGTGGCGTTGGCCGAGTCGATGGTGATCTGGTCGTTGGTCTCGTCGCGCTTCTGCACCGACAGATCGTAGTACTTCAGATCGATGTCGAGGTAGGGCAGGATCAGCCGCTCGCGGATCCACTGCCAGATGATGCGGGTCATCTCGTCGCCGTCCATTTCGACGATGGGATTTGCTACCTTGATCTTCGCCATGATGCCTTGAAACTCCCCGGGGGATGGAAAAACCCTGACCCCTTAGCAGAGCGAACCCGGCTGGCAAGGCGGGCGCGCGGGAATCTCCGCTGGACAGCGGGAAGGGCCGGCTGCACTGCCCGCGGGCTCCATCCGGGCCTGGGCCCGCGGGATGTCAAGGGAGGCGCGACGATGGGCGAACAGGTGCTGGTCACAGCCGCGGACGGCGTGATCGAAGTGACGATCAACCGTCCCGAGGCGAAGAACGCAATGACCAAGGCGGCGGCCGAGGCCATCGCCGCGGCGATGGATCGGCTCGAGGCCGAGGACGACCTGCGCTGCGCGATCCTGACCGGCGCGGGCGGCGCGTTCTGCTCGGGCATGGACCTCAAGGGCTTCCTCGCCGGCGAGTATCCGGTCGCGGGGAGTCGCGGCTTCGGCGGGCTGACCGGCTGGACGCCGAGCAAGCCGGTGATCGCCGCGGTCGACGGGTTCGCGCTGGCGGGCGGCTTCGAACTGGCGCTCGCCTGCGACCTGATCGTCGCGAGCCGTGGCGCGCGGTTCGGCATCCCCGAAGTGAAGCGCGGGCTGATCGCCGGCGGCGGGGGCGTGGTCCAGCTTCCCCGCCTGCTGCCGCGCCCGCTGGCGATGGAACTGGCGCTGACCGGCGATCCGATCACCGCCGAACGGGCGCTCGCCTACGGCCTGGTGAACCGCGTTAGCGAAGGCCCGGCCATCGACGCGGCCCGCGATCTGGCCCGCACGATCGTCGCCAACGGACCCCTCGCGGTCGCCGCCTCCAAGGCGCTGATCCGCGAGTCCTGGACCTGGAGCGACGACGACCTGCTCGCGCGGCAAATGCCGTACCTCGACCGCGTGTTCAA
>DASVMK010000222.1:0-19275 GCA_036384395.1 Novosphingobium sp. | reverse complement strand
CTGCATCGCTTGCGCTTCTTCGCGGCGGTAGCCGGTGAGGAGAAGCGCGCGGATGACTGCAAGCGCGGTAGCACTTTCGCCGTTGTACTCGGCATAGGCCATCGCCTTGCCCAGCACCTCGATCTCGGCAACGCTGAGGCGCCGCGTTCTTTTCTTCCCCGCCAGCTTCTTCGCACCCTTGGTCGGGTGCTCGGCGAGAAGCCCTTTGTGCTTGGCATGTCCGAGGATCGCCTGGAGGGTGCCCACGCAGCGCGCCGCCACGCCGGGTCCGCCGGTGGCCTTGCCGCCGCGACCGCCGGTGCGCGCCTTTTCGGTCTTCCCATTCATGACATCGGTCTGCATTGCCTCGACATCGGCAATCGTCAGATGGCGGGCAATCCGTTTGCCAAGCAGTGGCTTGATGTGCGTCCTGATGCGGCTCTCGTCCATGTCGAGCGAGGACGCTTTGATCGGCCGGTTCTTGCGTCCGAGTATCCGTCCGGCCCGTGCTTCCGTCAGATACCAGTCACACAGTTCATCGACATTCATCTCGTTGCGCGCGCGGCGCCCCTCTTCCGCCGGGTCTTCTCCGGCAGCGACTGCGCCAAGCTTGATTTTGGCCAGGTCGCGCGCCTGATCGACCGTGAGGATACCGAAGCGCCCGATCTTGACGCGGCGCAGGCGTCCCTCGGTGTTTACATATTGGATGACGAAGGTCTTCGCGCCCGTGGAGCCGACCCGGACCCCGAAGCCCTTGATCTCGGTGTCCCAGATGAAGTCCTGGCCCGCCTTCGGGGGGACGAGTGCGTCAACCGTCCGCTTGTTCAGCTTGGCTTGCGCCATCGGAAGCTCCTCCAATTTATTACGCGGGCTCCGGCCGACCCAAAAGTAATAGGGACGTAATAGAAATGGGCCGTTTCGTAGCGAATTGGAGGATAAGGAGGCGCAGAGAGAAATCAATATCTATTTGAAATATCGTAGAAAATCGCATAATCGAAAACTGTGGCGTAGGCGGATATCGAAGTTGCCAAGGTTGGGGTCGAGGGTTCGAATCCCTTCGCCCGCTCCAGTTTTCCGATGCAGAGACGGATAGTTAGCAAGGTCGCCGAGAGGCGGCCCTTGTTGCGTTTGTGCCTTGGGGAGCAGGCGGGGGAGCAGATTACGGCAGCCACCTCGAAATCTCGCTTCCAACTCGCGCTGAGCCAGTAGCGTTTTCACGAATTCCCAACAATCTTGGCTACTGTATCAAGGCCGAAAAGCTACTCGCCTTCGAGGAGCACTTCGAGCGTCTGCTCAAAGCTGAGAAGGCCGCGAAGGAAAGCGGAGACATCGGCAGCGGACCCGAAGCAGCCTAGCCTATGGGCCGCTTTTTGCCCTTCGTTCCAGCGCGCGAACGATCTCCTCATCCACGCTACGTCGAGCTCTCCGCTTCAAACGGCTGACCTGACGGTGAATTTTTCTCCCCGCTGGGCCGCCCTCCGGTTCCACTGCGCTCCACCTACGGCCGACCATGGCGCCGGAAGCAACAATGCACCAACAATCAACCCGGACCACTCGGTAGGGGCCGGTCACACCCCCACCACGTCAAAAGTCACACTATTTTGCAGATGAACCCGCTTCGTAGGCTTTTGCGAGATCCTCTGCCACCTGCGCGCGTAGGTATTTCCAATGAAATTCCGCGTCCGGGTTCAACGCGGAACTCTGGCCGGTGAAATGGGTAAGCGGCATGGGGCGATAAAGCGGGTCGGTGATGGCGATGACCTTGTCCCATTCGTCGAGCGCGGTCTGAAGATGGCGAACTGCCTCATTCTTGAGGGCCGGATCGCCATTCGCTCGGAATGTCTGGAGTGCGACCGCTCCGCGGAGTTTGGCAGCAAGGTGAAGGCCCAGATGAGCCCAGGTGCGCACGTCGGCCACTTCATAGGTGAGCGCGAGGTCATCTCCCGGTTCTATCCGGGCGACCAGTCGCAGGGCTTCGCGGCAATCGGCCTCGAGCCGATCGGCCAGCCTGGGCGGAGTGATGCGTGACCGTGCAAAGCTCTGGCCCTTGGCGGTCGCAGCGACGTAATCCGCCACTCCGACATATGCGGGATCGAGAACCGGCTGCCTGATGAGCGCTTCGACGCCGATATAGGACATCGTTCGCCCATTGAGCCAGAGCGCGCCCTCGCTGTAGAGCGTATGGTCCCACTGCGAATAGAACAACGAGCCGAGCCTGAGCGGCGTCGCCGACGCGAGCTCGTAAGCCTGCAGCAGGTTGCGGCCGTTGGCTCCATAGCGGCGGGTAAATTCATCGGCGAAGACGCTGTCGGGCGTCGCTGGATCGTACAGCAGACGGCCCCACAACCGGTAGAACAGCCACTGACGTTCGAAAGCGTACGTCCAGTTCCTGGTACCGGCCACCTTGGTGAAATAGTCGAGTGCGGGAATGTAGGTTTCGCTGCCCACCGTATAGCCGCCCACATACGATGGAGCACCATTTGCAAGGATGTGTTGCCTGACGAACGAGGGCACGCCCCAGCGAAGAGCGAAGACATCCTCGTTGCGGGCGATCCAGCCGATGCGGAAATTTTTCGGGCTGGGAGTGGTATAAGTGTCGCCAACCTTGCCGCCGTGTATCTGCACGAGCTTCGGGCTCGACAGGGCGTGCGACCAGTTGAATTTCATGCCGACGTAGATCGGCCCGTCCACGGAATCGATCCGTTCGATGGCGTCGCGCAGCAAGCGTTCGTCGACTGCAGTATCCGGGGAGGTCGATTTCCATTCCTTCGTTTCGACCGAATTCACCTGCCACAGCAGCTTCACTGGCCGCCCGGCACCGCGAATGGCGGCAAGGTAGGTCCGGTCGATCCAGCCGATGCGCTCGGCTGCCGTCATTCCGCCCATGCCTTCACCGAGATTGATCCCAAACCCGGTCAGATCGGGATATTCCTCGAGAACCTGGGCGGCACTCTTGCGGACATAGTCCTCGATCAACGGCGATGTATCGCCATGCGTATTGTAGCGCGGATAGTAATTCTGCGTCCCGACACCGTGCGCGGCGGCGAATTCCTTGCTGACGAATATATTGAATGGCAGCAGATAGGTGTCGATGCCGCGCTCCCTGGCCAGCCGGAAAATCGTCCGGTGAAGTTTGCGCCATTCCTCGAATTGCCTGTCGTCGAACGGATTGGCCTCGGGATAGCCGCGGGTTCGGACCATGTACGGCCAGGGATGGAGATTGCTCAACGTGATAGCATTGAACCGGTTACGGACCATCATGTCGAAGAAGGCCGTCCAGAATCGCTCGTCGCGAACGGTGCCCGTATGCTGACTGAGCGCAGCGCTGGCCCGATAGGAATCCCACGGCAGGTCGAACTTGATCGCCCGGAAGCCCAGCGCGGGCGTTCCCCGACTGCCTTTCAGCCTGCGAATTGCGCGCCCCCCCTCGATCTGCTCGACCACGGCGAGCGAGCCATAGATCAGGCCTCGCCCGTCTCCGCCGGCGATCTTCAGGGAATCAGGTTTTGCGGCAACGACATAGGATTCCGGAGCGAGCTTTGCGGGGGCGATCGAAAGCGTCACCGCAAAATCGCCGGGCTGGCCATCTCCGACGACGGTATAGTGCCGGCTAACAAGGGCGGCGCGCAGTTGCGTTGCGGCATAGCGCACCTGAGCGCTACCCGGCTCATAGCCGATCGAGACCGTCTGCGCGTGCGCTGCCCCGACCGTCGCCAGAAAGGCAAGGACGAGGCCTGCCAGCCAGCGCGGAACGTTCAGAACCGTTGGCGCTGCCAGGCGAGCGGTTTTTTTCGGTTCGCTCCGAAAAACCGGTTCACGGCTTGGTTCGGCGGTCTGTCGTGCGAACTTCACGCGACGCCCTCGACCAGAACCACGCGCCAGTCGGCGGCCTGCTTCCGAAAAGGGATCGCTTCCTGGTACTCGGGACTTTCATACCACGCACGCGCCTGCTCGACCGTCGGAAAGCGCAATACGACCACGCCGTCCGGCGCCTTCCCTTCGAGAGCATCGACCGCGCCATAGACGACGAGCGGCCGTACGCCGGTGCTCTCGGCTGCGGCGGCCGCATTGGCGTAATTGCGCCGCGAGTATTCGGCAATCGCGGCTTCGTCGCAGACCGGGGTCTCGCGATAGACGATGATGTATGCGCTCATGTTCGTGCACTCACTGAAAAGCTGGGTTCGCGGCCGATCGGCAAGCGGCGTTGTCGGCCTTGGGCAACGCGACGAAACTGTTGCTGAGCGGCGGCAGGACGCACGGCGACACGCGTGTCCATCCCGATGACCAGGCTATCGGAAAGACGGCTCAGGTCGGCGTCGCGGGCGGCCGTGAACGTCGTTGGACGGCTGACGTTGTTGTATCGCTCGGCCTCAAAGCGAGGTCCACGCGACTTCGCGAAATCGACCGACACCGTCGCTGCATCTGGTGCGATCACCGCCCCGGCATCGGCGGCGACCAGTGGTGCAGCCGCCGCGCCCGTCAAGGCCAGCCCTGTGGCGAGGAGCAATCGCGAAATGCGCATCATGATGCTTTGTCCTGATTAGCGCCCGGCTGGACGGCAATCGCCGCCCTTGGGAAAAGGGGCTATCACTTGTCCTTCTTCGGTTCCACCTCCAGCATGACCAGCTGCAGGGCGTTGGGCGTCAATTCGAAAGCGACCCGATGCCGCGAGCGACCTCCGATCCGGCGTTCGCTAACCATCTGCAGGTTGGCCGTTTCCGGATTTGCCCAGTAGTTGCTGACCTTTTCGTCGATCCGATACATCCTCTGGCGCAAGTCCTTTCCGCGAAGTTCCGGCGGCAAGCGGCCCATGTCGATGGTCACGCGGAAGGGTTGGTTTCCGGTCTGCTGGTAGTTCCAGACCAGCACGGCCGCACCGCTTCCGTCTTTCGTGGCGAGAGCATAGACTCCCTTGCCGTCCTGAAGCGCCGAAGACACCGCCGGGACACGTTCCGCCTTCAGTTTCGAGAACATCAGCATCTGATTGCCATAGGGGGTGAAGGTGCGGGTCAGCGTGGTCTTGCGGTCAGCCCCGCCGCGCGTGATCAGTTGGTCCTTGCGCTCCTCGGTGGCGTGGCGCAGCACCCAGTTGAAAGGGACGTCCTTGGGGTTTTCCAGGTACCAGTACATGTAGGACGCCATAGTCGCGGCCTGCCTCAGGTAGTCCGGCCGGGCGTCCTGCTTGTTGTCGTAGGATGGTCCGGGATAGCCGCCGGTCTCGGTGATGAAGCTGGGGATGTTCACGTCCAGCCCGCGTCTGCGCAATTCCTCGTCGGTGCGGGCGCGTTGGCTAGCCAGGATGCTCGGATCGTTGCGGATCGGCTGGTAGTCTGAGCAGTCCTTCTGGTTCCGGAAGAAGCCATAAGCATGGTAGGACAGGAAATCGAGTCGCTTGCCCGGGTCGGTATCCGCAGCATAAGCATCGAGGAACTTGGGAATCCAGCCGACGTTGTTCGGTCCCGGCGGTGCCCACGGGCTGCCGCAGGACCCGGTCACCGGGCCGCCGATAAGCAGAGGTTTCGCCGGTGAGAGCTCGCGGTTCACCTCGTTCAGGACCTGGTAGTAGACCCGATAGTAATCGTAGAGCCGCGCGGGCGTCAGGTACTGGCGCAGATTGTGGTCAGGCTCGTTGAACGGTTCGATGTAACGGATCTGCGGGTGCCGCTCCTTGATGTAGCGCAAGATGGTCTTGACCGGCGTGCGGATCTGTTCCGGCGTGCGGCCGAGCCGGCCCATCGATGCCCGCGTGTCCAGCACCACGAGCAGTTCGTCGGACAACCGGCTGACATCGGCCAGGTAGTCATCGATCCCGCTATAGTTATAGGTGCCTTTTTCAAAGTCGTAGATATCGTCGACGATGATCCAGACCCGATATATTGCCCCGTGCAGGCCCTGCTCGTTATAGAAGGCGACGTCGGCATCGCGCTGGTCGACATAGCGGAAGGCGCGGGTCAGGTTGTTGTAGCGCTCGGTTCTTCGCAATGTCCCGCGCGAACTTGCAAAGTCCACTTTCACGCTTGCGGCCCGGCTTGCAATCGGACCAGTCGGCTCGGGCCGGGCTTCCTGGCCACCGCCGGTTTCGTCGACCGGCTGGGCGCCAACCGGTACCCCGCTCCATGCCAGCGTCGCGGCGAGCGTCAGTGCCCGAGTCAGTTTCGATGCCCTCATTTCGCAATCCTCTCCACAGGTTCGAATGAATGATCCAAAGGTCAGGACCGACGGCTTTGGTCGCTCGTCCAATCACGCACCGGAGGCATGAAGACGATCAGCAGGCGGCCAAGTACACATCCAGCGGCTCCCGCGATGAGGAACGGCTCGTAGCCACCCGATATGTCATAGGCGGACCCGGCCAGCAGCGGCCCGACACCTGCGGCGAGGGACATCAGCGCCGACATGACAGCCGAAGGATGCGGCCAGGACCAGTTTCCAGCCCTCGCTGAATTCTCCTTGCGTTAAGGAACTGCCGCTCATGGCGACTTCGTCTGTCCTGCTGCCGCCAGGAGAAAGCCTTCCGCAGCGTCGGCCAGCCGCCGAGCCGCGGGATGATCGTTGCCCAGCACTTCGCCGAGCAGCCCGATGTCCTTGCGCAGCAGCGCGCCGCCGTGGCGGAAACCCACGGGACTTTCCATGCGGGCGCGCACGTCGAAAGCGAAGCTGCGCCCGCTGCTGGCCTTGAGCAGATCAACCAGGCTCGCCCGATCGATGCCGAGAGCGTCGCCGGCCGCGATCGCGGCGTCGGCAAGACCCAGGTTCGCGACGAACAGCGAATTATTGATGAGCTTGACGTACTGCCCGGCGCCGATCGCCCCGAGGTGGACGATCAGTTCCCCAAAGGTCTCGAACACGGGGCGGGCAAGGGCGAGTACCTGGGGATCGCCGCCGACCATGACGGTGAGCTTCCCGGCCTCCGCGGCTGGGGAGCCGCCACTGACTGGCGCGTCGAGAACCCGTATTCCGCGTGATTCGGCCTGGTCCGCGACGGAGCGGCAGGTGTCAGGGTGAATAGTGGAATGAATGGCCAAGACGGCGCCAGGGCGCATCACCGGCAACAGGCGTCCAACCATCTCTCGCACATCATCGTCATTGACCACGCAAAGCCCGACATGGTCCGCCTCCCTACCCAGGTCCTCCACCGAAGCAGCGTAGCGCGCGCGCGTGTCGCGATAGGGGTCGAGCGAAGCGTCGCGGCGAGCCCAGAGCAGGGTGTCGTAGCCTGCGTCGATCATCCGGCGGGCCATAGGCGCGCCTTGGCTGCCAAGGCCGATGAAGCCACAGACGGGTTGCGCTGCCTGAGTCACCTTGCTCATGCCGCGCCTCCGCGCGCGACGGGGTGAACCTTCAGGTAATCGGCGAAATAGGGGGTCATGTCTTCACGCGTCAGGCCCCAGTCCTCGAAGGAATAGACATGCTTGCCATGCTTGTTCTGGGGATTTTCGGCCAGCCAACCAGTCATGCCGCTGGCGGTATCTTCGGTCCATTCGTCACCCAGCCAGTCGTAAACGCGGCGCATTTCGGCCAATGGATCGGCCACCAGGCTGTTGTAATAGAGGTGGTAGAAGTCGGCTGGGCGTTCCTGGCTGACTTCCAGCGGTCGTGACAGGTGCAGCGCGAACTGCAGCGGGAAATATTGCCGCATATATTCGGCACCGGCATCGATTTCCGAGAAGGGCCGGGAGGCGCCGCGCATGCCGAAGGCCGAGGCGGCAGCGGCATAAGGATCGCGGTGGGTCCAGATCACCCGGGCATCTGGAAAGGTCTTGAATATCTGGCGAACGAACAGCGAGTCGGACGGCATCTTCAGCACCCAGCGTCCCGGATTGGTCGACTGCAGGATCTGCAGCGCGCGCTTGCGGTGGGCAAAAGCCGACTCCATGTTCGTAAACATGAGCCAGTCGTGGTAGGTGGGCGTCGTTGTCGTCACCGCCAGCATGAGCGAGCGGAAGTCCTGGGCCACCAGGTGCACGCATTCGGTTGGGCTGTCGCCCGGCTCGAAGTGGGCGGCTGCGACCTTGGCCGCGCCCTTGAGCATGGCATCGTCCTTCGCCACTTCAGCCAGGCAGCGCGGATCGCTCCGAAGCGCACCTGGCGCGGCTGGTGGCGCGAGATTATACGCTTCCCAGCGCAGCATGGATCGGACAGCCGGATCGGACGCGAACAGGTAGCTGACCATCGTCGTACCGGTGCGCGGCATTCCCAGGATAAAGACGGGCCGTTCAACCGGACTATCCGCCAAGTCTGGATGGCGGCGGTGCCAGTCGTCGACCACCATGCGCGAGGCGAGGCAATTGACGTAGCGATTGCGAACGCTTTCCCATCCACGCTCAGTCAGACGAGCCTCGCGTTGATGATCGCGCAGCAGAATTTCGAGCCCCTCTCGCCACGAGTCACAGTCGGGATCGGGAAGGCCATTGGTAATGGCGCGCGCGCCGTCGAGGATGTCTTCGATGCCAAGGGTCATGCGGGCTTCCGATCCGTTCAGGTGACGTGGACAGGCCTTCAGCGAACACCAAGACAGGCATCTGCCGCAAGCCAGGTTATTGACGCCTGCCAGTCATTTTATTTTCAGGCGGACACGAACGGCGCTACGCTACGGGTTGGACCTCTTGCGACCTTGCATGGTGCGCGCCTGCAAAAGCAGAGTGTTCGGTGTTGAGAGGAAATCGGCATGACCACCAGCAAGACTCTGTCGGACAAGTCCCTGCGCACGGCGCAACTAGTACGCTCGGGCCAGGAGCAGACCGCCGCTATCGACCGTGGAGACGGCATCTGGGAGAGCCGCGGGGTGGGCAATTCCTATCTCGTCACGACCAGCGAGGGCGATGTGCTGGTCAACGCCGGCACCCTGGCGGACGCACGGCGCGGAAAGCTTCTGTTCGCAGCAGTATCGGCGAATCCTGTGCGCCATGTCGTTCTCACTCAGAGCCACGCGAACCAGTACGGCGGCCTCGAGGTCTACAAGACGCCCGAGACCGAGGTGATCGCGCATCGTCTCTACCCCGCCGAGCGGGCCGATGCCGAAGCGCTTTCAGCGCACTATCGGCGTGGCTCCCGGCGCATCTTCGGCGCGATCACCGGCCGCACGGAGGACATGGTGCCGACCGAGGAGGTACAACCCGACCGGCTAATCGGTGATGACGGCCATGCCTTCGAACTGGGCGAGCGCCGCTTCGAACTGATCTGGACCCCCGGCGGCGAGACGCGCTCGGCGTTGATCGTGTGGCTGCCCCGGGAGCGCGTGGCGATTGTCGGCAATCTGTTCGGCCCGCTGTTCGGCAATCATCCCAACCTCAATACCCTGCGCGGCGATCGTCCCCGTTCGGCGATGGAATTCGTCAGTTCGGTCCGCCGCCTGCGCGACCTGCGCCCGGTCCGTATCTTGACCGGGCACGAAGTGATCGAGGGCGAGGAGCACATCCAGGCCCAGACGGCGCGGATCGCCGATGCCGTGCAATGGGTGCACGACCGTACCGTCGAAGGCATGAATGCCGGACAGGACTTGCGCAGCCTGATGAGGGATATCCGCACACCGCAGGACCTGACTCTGACCGAGGAATACGGCAAGCTGGCCTGGAATGTGCGGGCGATCTGGCACGAATACACCGGTTGGTTCGATCCCGCGCGCGGCACGACCGAGCTTTACGGCGTGCCACCCTCCAGCATCGCCGGCGCGCTGGCCGAATTGGCTGGCGGCACGGAGCGGATTGCCGAGTGCGCGCGCGAGTTCGTGTTGCGCGGGGAGCCACTGGAAGCACTGCACCTGCTCGACATCGCGCTGGCCGCGGACGCCGCCTCGCCGCCTGCGCGGCAAGTAAAGCGCGATGCGTTGCTGCTGCTCGATCGCCAGACTGGCGGCCGAAACTTGTGGGAGCGCCGCTGGATCGCGTCGGAAATCGAATTGTTGGGACTGGAATAGCAAGATGGCAAAGCTGGATCGCATCCCGGCGCTGCCCGGTGCGGACAACCGTGCCTGCCGATAGGCCTTCCACCCGGACGGGGACCGGGCGTTGAGCCAGCATGTCGGCTCGGGCGCGCAGGAACGGGCGCGGGCCTCGGCCGTCCAGGAAAGCGCAGGCCGACGCTTCGAAATCGATGCCGAGATAGAGCTGTCGATCGCCAACGTGATCATCGCCCAGCTGACCCATGACGGCCCGGACCGCAATCGCTTCAGGCGGGAAAGGATTTATTGGCTCGACTTGTGCCTCACCCCGCGCCGACCCAATGCGCTTGCGCGGTTCAGTGAAAAATGGAGTCCATCGCGCTTCTCACCGATTGGATCGATCGCGGCCTTCCCGCCGCGACACGAACTGGAATTGCGCAGCACCGGCGGCCGCCATGCCTCGGTCATCTGCGAAATCCAGGCCCAAGCCGTCGAATGCTGGTTTCCAGACGATTTCACCTGGACCGACCGTCGCCTGGAAGCGGTTCTCAACATCACCAACGAGCCGATCCGGCAGCTCATGCTGCGACTGAACCATGAGCTACGGCGCCCTCAGGAAGGCAGCAGCCCGCTGTGCGAAGCGATCGTGCAGCAACTGGCAATCGAACTCGCGCGCTATCTGATCGCAGCCGGGACGCCCGACGCCAAGGGCGGACTCGCTTCGTGGCGGCTCAAGCTGGTGGATGAACGGATCACGGATCCTGCCAAGCCCTATCCGGTGGCGCGCGAACTGGCCGAATTGTGTCGATTGTCCACCCGCCAATTCAGCCGCGCCTTCCGGGCGAGCCGCGGTTGCACCGTGAGCGATTTCCTTGCGCAAACCCGGATCGAGATGGCGAAGCGCAGGCTTGGTACGGCCCAGCCGATCAGCGAGATCGCCGCATCTCTAGGCTTTGCGACGCAATCAAGCTTCACCACCGCCTTCAGGCGGTCGATCGGAGTGACACCCGCGCAATTCCGCAAGCAGTGGCGCAAGGGTCAGGCCGGGGCGTGATGCGATCCGCTGCCCTGGGTGATCACCCACATCGTGCCTTCGTCGGAAACCGTATCGAGCGTGCAGATGTGCTCCTCGCCGCACCATAGCTCGGCCGGGCCTTTGTGACCTTGAGCGATGATGAGGGCTTGGCGAGCGTCGGGCGCCACGAACTCGATCGGCGCGGTGGTACTCTTGGCATGCGTGAAGACGAGACGGTACTTGGGCATTATATGCCCCTTCCATGAACATGGCGGGGGCGGGCTAGCGTCCTCAGCGCCAACTTGCCGGATAACGGGTTGGCGATGCGATGAATATGCGCCCGCGCATCCCCCCTGTCACTAACATAAGGCAAGTTGGGGCCAGGCGGTCGCTATGCGGGCCGGGCCGCAGCAACTTTTCCCGGGCGCGAGCCGCGGAAACCCGCGGGCTCCGCGGGCGTTTCCCAGGCTTACCAACGCCAGGACATTCGACATGGGTATCGACGCGCACCGCGAGAACGAGGACGAGCTCCGCTCGCGCCGCAGCCAGAAGACCGGCGCCGCTGCCGGCGGCGACGAGAAGAGTCCGGAGGCGCGGCCGAAATCGCGGCGCAAGCCCAGAGAGAGCGCGGCACCACCGGTCAAGCCTGAACCACCCGCTCGCGATTGAGATGCAGGTAATCGGGGTCGAACAGGCACAACTCGCATAGCGCGTCGCGATCCAGGATTTCGAGCAGGCGATTCTGAAGCCGAACGAGATTGCGCCGCTTCAGTTCGGTGAAAGTCCGACTGACGTGGACCGGCGTCATCCCCAACGCATCCGCCAGCGCGCCTTGGCTAACGGGCAGCTCGTATGACGGGCCCCGCGTCATACCCACCACCCGTAAACGTTCGAACAATTCGCTGAGCAGGTGCGCCAGCCGCTCGATCGCCGAGCGCTGACCCAGGTTGACCGCCCATTCGCGCTGGATCGCCGCATTAACGAGCGTATCCCACCAGAGCGCCCGCAGCACCCGGGGGTATCGACCGGTCAGCGCTTCGATATCGGGGGGCGTGACCCGGACGTATTCGACCGGCGTCAGCGCGAGGATCGAATGGTCCATCCGCTCGGCAACGAAGACGCTGACACCGCAGATATCGCCCGGCAACACGAAACCGACGATCTGGCGGCGGCCGTCCTTCAACAGCTTGTAGCGGCAAGCCCACCCACGAACGATCAGTCGCATGCAGCGCGTGGGATCGCCCTCGTGCGCGATGTCGTGCTCGGCGGCGACCTGCCAGCGTGTGCTTCGCCAGATCGCGTCGAGCGCCGATAGCTCTCCCGCGGAGAACTCCGTGAACGACGACAGCTTCCGCGCGAGCAAGTTATCCGATGTGAAGCGGTGCTCCATGTCGCACCTGCGCAAACGTCCAGTCATGCGGACGAGTGATCAACCCTCGAACGTCGCACAAGGTTGCATCCCCCCGATCCGGTTCGACCCAGGATACAACTTTCTTAACCGATAACCCAGGTAAAAACAGATTGTCGGCAGCCAGCGACCGGAGCGCATCGGCGAAGCCCCGGATGCGTTCAAGGTCACCTGGACCGCGGCCGAGTGGTACGCGCTGCTCGAAGCGTCGACCGGCCGGCGACTGCGCTGAGGCGTTACGCCTGGCCCTCTTCGGCCGGCCGGGCGGGCGGCGTCGGCTTGGTCTTCTCGGCCAGCAGGTTCACTTGCGTCGGGTAGGCGAAGCCGATGGCGTTGTCGCGGAAGCGCTCAAGGATCGCGGCCGCCACCGCGTCGCGCGCGTCGGCGGGGAAATCGGCGCCGGGCGATTCGAACTCGACGTCGTAGCTGAGCCCGCTCGGCGCGAAGCCGTTGAGGCCGCCGTGGATCAGGCGATAGCCGGCGCTCTCGATCGCCTCCTTCAGCAGCTCGGGCACGCGCAGGATCAGCTCCGGCGGCGTCGCGTAGCCGAGGAAGAAGTCGAACTTGAACCGGTTGTGGACGCGCCGCGTGGTGTTGAGGATCTCGAAATCGAGCAACTTGCGGTTGGCGATAATCCGCTCCTCGCCGGCCGAGCCGCGCACGCGCGTGGACTTGAGGCCGATCGCCTCGACCGTGCCCGAGCCGGAGCCCTTGTCGTAGGAGATCGAATCGCCGACGCGGAACGGGCGGTCGAACAGGATCGCCAGTGCCGCGAACAGATCGGCGAAGATGCCCTGCGCGGCAAGGCCGATGGCGATGCCGCCGACGCCGAGGCCTGCGACCAGGCCGGTGACGTTGACGCCCAGGTTGCTCAGCACCACGATCACCGCGATCGCGAACAAGGCGATGGTGACGAGCAGCCGGATGATGCCGAGCGCGCTGACCAGCGCCTGGCCGGTGTAGCCCTCGTCGAGCGTGCGGTTCTCGATCGCCCCGAACACGATCTCGCGCAGCCACACCGCCGCCTGGAACACCGCCGCGATGGTGAAGAGCGTGGAGATCGTCGCGTCGAGCGAAGGCGGCGCGTTCGAATAGCCCATGACCAGCCGCGCGGCGGCAAGGCTCATGAAGATGTGGCCGGTCTTGCCCAGCGCGCGGCCGATGATCGCGGACCAGTTCGCCGCCCCGCCGCCGCGCCGGCACAGCTTCAGCGCCCAGCCGCGCAGCAGGTTGAGCAGGAGGTAGATGGCGACGCCAGCGGCCGCGGCGATGGCGATCTGCAGCCAGTGGACTTCGAACCAGGTCGAGGCATCGGCATAGAACCCGCCGAGTCCGCGTCCGGGCTTCGGCGCAGGCACGGCGGCGCTGGCGGTGAGAAACGGGGCGAGAAGCGAGGCAAACTGGGTCATGAATGCGTCCAAAGACCGCGCACGGGTTCTTGTTCCCGCCGGTGCGGCGGAACGGGTGGCAGCCGCCCTAGCCGGGACGCCGGAGAATTCCTATCTCGCGGGGCATGAGACGCCAGCCGCACCGCGACAATTCTGATCCATCCCGGCCCGATCCCACCCCGGCCGAAGTCCGCGCCCACGCGGCGGCGGCGCGGGCGCGCAAGGAGGCCGAGGCCGGCGCGATCGGCATCGACGCCGCCTTCGTCGATCGCTTCGTCGAGGGCTTTTACGAACGCATCCGCGCCGATGACCTGCTCGGCCCCATCTTCGCCGCGCGGATCACCGACTGGCCCTGGCATCTCGATCGGATGAAGGGCTTCTGGCGATCGATCCTGATGGGTTCAGGGGAGTTCACGGGCAATCCGATGGCCAAGCACCTCGCCATCGGCGGGCTGGACGCGGGGCATTTCACCCGCTGGCTGGACTTGTTCTATGCCACGCTGCGCGCGCTTGAGAGCGATCCGGCGGCCACCCACCTGGTCGGCACCCGCGCGCGGATGATCGCCGACAGCCTGCTCACCGGCATCGCCACAAGGGCCGAGGGGCTCGGCGGCGCCAAGGCCGGCGCTGAACTGCCGCACGTCTGACCGCGAAAGCTTGCAAGGGCCCGGCGCGACAGGCATGAGCGCCGGCAAACGCGCAAGGAAACACCATGCATCTGGAGGTCGCGATCCTGGCAGCCAAGGACGGCAACACCGCCGGGCTGATCAGGGCCATGAACGAAGGCGGCAGCGCCGCACTTCTGTCGGCGCCGGGCTGCCGCTCGGTCAAAGTCCTGCCTGGCGTCGAACATCCTGAAAACGCGCTGTTCCTCGTCGAATGGGATTCGGTCGAGGCGCATGACGCGGCACGCGGCAGCGAGGGCTTCGCCCTGTTCCGCACCATCGCCGGGCCGTTTTTCGGCCAGAGCGGGTCTATGCAACACTTCGACCTCGGCACCTGATCTCGGGGGTTGAGACCCGCGTTCCCACACTATACGGGGAAGCCGCGCGACATTTCACCGGTCCCCGCGGCCAGGCACACCGCCTCCGCCAAACCCTATTGGATTAATGGAGTATCCCAATGAAGATTGACAATTCCATCGCCGCGGTGGTGACGGGCGGCGCGTCGGGCCTCGGCCGCGCCTCGGCCGAAGCTCTGGCCGCGGCGGGCGTCAAGGTCGCCATCTTCGACATCAGCGACGAAGCCGGCGAGGCTTTCGCGCGCGAGATCGGCGGCGTGTTCTGCAAGGTCGATATCACCGACGAGGACAGCGTGCTCGCCGGCTTCGAGAAAGCCCGCGCCGCCCACGGCCAGGAGCGCGTGGTCGTCCACTGCGCGGTCGTCGCCGGCGGCGGCAAGACCGTCTCGTTCGACAAGGCCACCGGCGGCTTCAAGCGCACCCCGACCGAGCAGATCGCCCGTTCGGCCGAAGGGGTGTTCACCGCCAGCTACCGCGTCGCCTCGATCGCGGCGCTGGGCATGGCCACCGCCGAGCCGGTGAACGACGACGGCGAGCGCGGCACGATCATCTTCACCTCGTCGGCGGCGTCGCAGGACGGCCAGATCGGCCAGGTCTCCTACGGCGGCGGCAAGGGCGCGGTGAACGCTATGGTCCTGCCGATGGCGCGCGACCTGATGGACCTCGGCATCCGCGTCAACGCGATCCTGCCCGGCACTTTCGCCACACCGCCGATGCTCAAGGTCAAGGAGATGAACGAGGCGGTGTTCGATGCGCTGGGCAAGGCCGTCCCCTTCCCCAAGCGCCTGGGCAAGCCCGAGGAATTCGCCTCGCTGGTACTCGAACTGGTGCGCAACACTTATTTCAACGGCCAGCTGATCCGCCTCGACGGCGCGATCCGCATGCCGCCGAAGTAGGTCGCGAAAAGAGCGGTCGGGACGATCCCGGCCGCTCGCTTTCCCCCTGGCCGCGGCAAGGGGATATCGAACGGGCCGGAGCGCGATGCGCCCCGGCCCTTCGTGTTTCAGGCCGCCTTCTTCGACCGCTCGACCGCTTCGAGGTTGAGCATGTCGGCCAGCAGGAACGCGAGCTCGATCGACTGCGCCGCGTTGAGCCGCGGGTCGCAGTGGGTGTGGTAGCGGTCGGCGAGCGCCTCGTTGGTGATCGCCACGGCGCCGCCGGTGCACTCGGTCACGTCCTGGCCCGTCATCTCGATGTGGATGCCGCCGGCATGCGTGCCCTCGGCGCGGTGGACGGCGAAGAAGCCGCGCACTTCGGCGAGGATGCGCTCGAACGGCCGGGTCTTGTAGCCGGTGTTGGTCTTGATGACGTTGCCGTGCATCGGATCGCACGACCACACCACCGGATGGCCCTCGCGCGCGACGGCGCGGACCAGCTTGGGCAGTCCGTCCTCGACCTTGTCGTGGCCGAAGCGGCTGATCAGCGTCATCCGCCCCGGCTCGCGGGCCGGGTTCAGCGTGTCGAGCAGGCGCAGCAGCGCGTCGGGCTCCAGGCTCGGGCCGCACTTCATTCCGATCGGGTTGCCGACGCCGCGCAGGAACTCGACGTGGGCCGAGCCTTCGAAGCGCGTGCGGTCGCCGATCCACAGCATGTGAGCCGAGCAGTCGTACCAGTCGCCGGTCAGCGAATCGCGCCGGGTCAGCGCTTCCTCGTACGGGAGGAGCAGCGCCTCGTGGCTGGTGTAGAAGCTGGTGCCCTGGAGCTGCGGCACGGTAGAGGGATCGACCCCGCACGCCGCCATGAAGTCCAGCGCCTCGCCGATGCGGTCGGCGGTCTCGCCGAACTTCGCCGCCCAGGGGCTGCGGCCGATGTGGTCGAGCGTCCACTGGTGGACCTGGCGCAAGTTGGCGTAGCCGCCGTGCGCGAAGGCGCGGATCAGGTTCAGCGTCGCGGCCGACTGGCTGTAGGCGCGCAGCATCCGCTCGGGATCGTTCTGCCGGATGCCATGCTCGAACTCGACACCGTTGATGATGTCGCCGAGGTAGCTGGGCAGCTCGACGCCGCCGATCGTCTCGGTCGGGGCCGAGCGCGGCTTGGCGAACTGGCCGGCGATGCGGCCGACCTTCACCACCGGCTGCTTGCTGGCGAACGTCAGGACGACGGCCATCTGCAGCAGCACGCGGAAGGTGTCGCGGATGTTGTCCGGGTGGAACTCGGCGAAGCTCTCGGCGCAATCGCCGCCCTGGAGCAGGAAGCCCCGGCCGGCGGCCACTTCGGCCAGGTCCGCCTTGAGCGCGCGCGCCTCACCGGCGAAGACCAGCGGGGGAAAGCTCGTCAGCGTCTTTTCGACGGCATCCAGCTTGCCCGCGTCCTCGTACGACGGCAGGTGCCGCGCTTCCTGCGCCTTCCAGCCGTCGGGTCTCCAGTCACTCGCCACGTCATCTGCTCCTTGTGCAAGGCACTCCCCTGCAAGCCGCGCGCATAGCTGGGAGCGCTCGCAAATGCAAAACTAGGGTTTCCGCTCACGGAAATCGAGAGCGCGCGTCACTTCATCGGAGCGCGGGCCTTGGTCGGTCGGCGGTGGCGGCGGGCGGCGTTGCCGGCGTGGGGGAATGCGGCGGGCGCATCGAGGGCGCCGGTGGCGGCGCGCCCTCGCGCAGCGCCTGGCCCTGCGGCAGCACCGCGAGCCGCCAGCTCTTGCCGGGCTGCAGGTAGCGCGCCGCGAGCGCCTGCATGTCGGCCGGCGTCGCCCGCGCATAGTCGGCGAGGATGCTGCGGATCGTGCCGAACCGCGAGGGATCCTGCGTCGCGCCCTCGAGCTGCCACATGAAGAAGGCCGATCCCGTCGCCGCGCGCGTGACCTGCTGGCGCAGCGGCTCGGTGACGCGGGCCAGCTCGTCCTGGCTGGGCGGGCTGGCGACCAGGTCGGCTGCGATCTCGCGCGCGGTGGTGAAGAAGGTGGAGACCGCCTCGGGCTGGAGCACCGCCATCGCGGTGATCGTGCCGCCGCTTTGCAGATCGACCGGCCAGTTCGAGGCGACCTGCGGCGCGTAGCTTTCGCCCAGCTTCTCGCGCATCGCGTCCATCAGCCGGTTGGCGAACACTTGCGTCAGGATCTGGAGTTGGCGCGAATCGCGGATGCCCTGCGCGCCGCCGCCGGTCGGCCAGGTGAGCACGGCGGCGGCCTGGTTGGCATCGCCGCGATGGAACAACACCACCGGGCGATCGGCGGGCGGCGCGTAGGAGGCCGGCGGCTTCTGCATCCAGGCGGGAAGCGGCGCGCGCGGCTTGAGCGCGCCGAAGGTCTTCTCAAGCTGCGCGATCGCGGCCTTGCGGTCGAAATCGCCATAGATCTGGACCTCGATCGGCCCGGTCGCCAGCGCCTCGCTCCACACCGCCTTGAAGCGCTCGGGCGTCGCCGCCTCGATCTCGCGCGGGGAAGGCGAACGGTAGCGCGGGTCGCGGTCGCGCTGCAGGTACTTGAGGTCGCGCTGGAGGATGCCCTGCGGCGAGATCACCGAGGTGTCGTACTGCATCCGCGCCGCCGCCTTGGCGCGGATCACCGGGTTGGCGTCCCAGCGCGGCATCGCGAACTTGGCGGCGAACAGGTAGAGCTGGTCGGCAAGGTCCGCCGGCCGCGTGCTGGCCGAGAATTCGAACGCGGCGTCCTCGATCGCAAAGTCGAAGCCCATCCGCCGTCCGGTCGAGATCCGGTCGAGCTCCTCCTGCCCGAGCGCGCCGACGCCGGCGCCCACCAGCGCCATCTCGCCGAGCGTCGCATAGACCGCATCGGCGCCGCTGAACGCGCGGTAGCCGGCGCCGAAGCGTACTTTCACCGCGACGCGCCCCGGCTCGTCGGTGGTCGGCCAGAGCAGCACCTTCACGCCGTTGGCGAACTCGAGCTGTTCGATCCCTTCGAGGCTGGTCGGCTTCAGCGAGGTCACTTCGCCCGGCTTGCCGATCGGCGGCAGATCCTCGAAACGGATCGGCGCGGTCGACAGCCGTGCGCTGGCATCGGGCTTGACCTCGACGAGCAGCGCACGGGCCAGCGCGGCGCGCTCCGCCGCGATGCCGCCCGGCCCGGGGCGCGGCGTGATCAGCAACCCGCGCTCGACCGTGCCGGTGAACAGCGCGCGCGTGTGTTCGAGCACCGCCTGCGGCGTGTAGAGCGGCTTCGACATGCGGAAGATGTCTAGCACCGTCTCGGGTGAGGCGATCGTCTCGCGGATGTCAAAGGCGGTGACCAGGTCGTCGGCCAGCTTGGCGCCCTGCAACAGCGGCCGCTGCTCGACCGGGACCTGGAAGGCGATCTCCATCTCGGCGACTTCGCGGTCGATCTCCTCCTGGGTCGGCGCCGTCGCCAGGGCGTCGGCGATCACCGCGCGGACGTCCTTCACCGCCGCCTGCCAATCGTCGCCGAGCGGCGTGACGGTGACGAACGTCCCGTCGACCGAGCGACTGACGTCCTCCTGGTTGACTTGCGCAGTCAGGAAGCTGCCGCCGCCGCGCGCCCGCGCCTCCAGCCGGCGGTTGATGATCGCCTGCGCCAGCGAATCGATCATCAGCCCCTGGTTGTAGACGATCGTGTCGTTGACCTTCCGCCACGGGCGCAGGATGCCGTAGTTGACCACGCGCGGCAGGTCGGGC
>DASVMK010000221.1:0-25251 GCA_036384395.1 Novosphingobium sp. | reverse complement strand
GCACCATGCCGGCGAGCAGCATCGTCAGGAGGAACAGCAGCATCTGCCCGGCCTGCGCGGTGCGGACGCGATCCTTGCGCTGGTCGGCCTTGCTGGTGACGGTAGGGACGAGGCCGATCGCCGGATAGCGGACCGGTCCCTCGCCGAGCGCTTGTGCGGCGACCAGCGAGACAGGGCCGCTCCATTCGTCGATGCGGCCAGCGGGGCCGGTCAGCACCGGCGCCTCCAGCGTGCCGCTGGCGATCGCGGCGAGGTTGGTGTCGCGGCCGCGCAGCGCCGCGCGCGGGTCGAAAGGCTCGCCTGGCGACAGGCGCCTGATCACGACGAAATCGGGGATGCTCCCACCCGCGCGCGGGGCGAGCCGGTCGCGCGCGGCTAGCATCGCATCGACGTCTGCGGCGGGCATCGCCAGGCCGAGTTGCGGCTGGACTGCCTGCTGATCGACTTTCTGCCCGATTCCTCCCGCCAGCCCGCCGACGACGATCGGAAACAGCGGCCCGAGCAGGAAGAAGATGAAGCTGCGGCTGAGCAGGATAGCCGCGAAATCGCGCCGCGCCACGACCAGCGCGGCGGCGAGGATGGAAAGGCGGCCGCCTGTCGCCGTGTTCATGCCCGATCCTCCTTGTCCGCTTCCAGCGCCCGCGCGGCGGCTTCGCCGGCGATGGCGACGAAGGCGTCGTGCAGCCCCGCGCGTTCGATCGACAGCGAGAGAATGCCCGCCTCGCCCTCGATCAGCGCGCGCAGCAGGGGTTCGATGCCGCTCTCGGGCAGCGAGAAATGCCAGAAGCCGCCTTCCCGGCGGACGCTCGCGGGAAGGGCGGCGCGCCAGGGGCCGTCGGCGGCGCGCGTCTCCAGTCGGACTTGCGGGCGGATGCGGTCGCGCGCCAGGTCGACCGGGCCGGCGAACGGCACTTTGCCGCCCGCGATGATCGCCACTTCGTTGCAGAGGCGCTCGGCATGGGCGATGACGTGGGTCGAGAAGATCACCGTCGTCCCGCGTTCGGACAGCCCGCGAATCATGCCTTCGAGTTTCCCCTGGTTGAGCGCGTCGAGGCCGGAGAACGGCTCGTCGAAGACCACCAGGCGGGGGTGGTGGACCAGCGTGCCGAGGAGTTGGACCTGCTGCGCCATACCCTTGGAAAGCTGGCGAATCTGGCGGTCGGCGGCGTAGCCGAGGCCGTGCTCCTCGAGCAGCGCCCGGCCGCGGCGGCGCCCTTCCGCCAGCGGCAGCCCGCGCAGCGCGCCGACGAAGGCGATCGCCTCGTAAGCCTTCATCGCCGGGTAGAGCCCGCGCTCCTCGGGCAGATAGCCGATCGCGTGGGCGACGTCGTGCGGACGCTCGTGGCCGAGCACGCGGCGCAGACCGGCGTCGGGGTCGATGATGCCGAGCAGCATGCGCAGCGTCGTCGTCTTGCCGGCGCCGTTGGGGCCGAGGATGCCGTAGATCGCGCCCTCAGCTACCCTCAGATCGACCCCATCGACCGCGACCACGCCGTCAAAGCGCTTGACGAGGCCGCGCGCCTCGATCGCCAGCGGGCGGTCAGCGGGCGGCGCGTTGCTCAAGGCGGTCCCATCCTCTAGATCGAGCTTCATGCCTCACCGCCTAAGCATGGCGCATGAACAGGAGCGGCAGCAAGCTTGGTTAACGCAGCGGCAACCACGGCGCTGGAAGAAGCGCTGGCGGCGGAGGCGCGTCGCCTGGGCTTCGTCGCGGTCGGCTTCGCGCCGGCGGCCGAGAATGCCGAGGCGGCGGCGCGGCTGGCGCAGTGGCTGGCCGAGGGCAAGCACGGCTCGATGGGCTGGATGGCGGAACGCTATCACCACCGCCGCAGCCCGCAGGGGCTGTGGCCCGAGGCGAAAAGCGTCATCGCGCTCGGCATGAGCTATGCCCCGGCGCAGGACCCGCTGGCGCTGGCCGAGGCCACCGACCGCGCGCGCATTTCGGTCTATGCGCAAGGGGCGGACTATCACGACACGGTCAAGAAGGCGCTGAAGGCGCTGGCGCGCTGGCTGGTGGAGGAGGCGCGGGCGCGCGGGCTGGGCGAGATCGGCGTCAAGGTCTTCGTCGATACCGCGCCGGTGATGGAAAAGCCGCTCGGCATGGCGGCGGGGCTCGGCTGGCAGGGCAAGCACACCAACCTGGTGTCGCGCGAGCACGGCTCGTGGCTGTTCCTCGGCGCGATCTACACCACACTCGACCTCGCCCCCGCCGCGCCCGGAACCGACGCCTGCGGATCGTGCCGCGCCTGCCAGGACGCCTGCCCGACGCAAGCGTTCCCCGCGCCCTACCGGCTCGATGCGCGGCGCTGCATCAGCTACCTGACGATCGAGCACAAGGGGCCGATCCCCGAGGAATTCCGCGAGGCGATGGGCAACCGCATCTATGGCTGCGACGATTGTCTGGCGGTCTGTCCGTGGAACAAGTTCGCCGCCGAGGCGCAGGCGATGCGCGCCTTCCTGCCGCGCGCCGAGCTCGCCGCGCCCCGCCTGGCGGACCTGCTGACGCTCGACGACGCGGGGTTTCGCAAGCTGTTCTCCGGATCGCCGATCAAGCGCATCGGGCGCGACCGCTTCGTGCGCAACTGCCTGATCGCGGCGGGCAACAACGGCGAGGCCGCGCTGCTGCCGCTGGTCGCGGCGCTGGAGGGTGATGCCGAGCCGGTGGTGGCGGAGGCGGCGGTGTGGGCGAGGAGGCGGTTGACGAATAGTCATCCCCCTCCTCTTCAGAGGAGGGGGGAAGTCCTCAGAAATCCACCTTCGCGCTGATGCGGATGTCGCGGCCGGCGAGCGGGGCGTAGTCCTTGAGGAACGAGGCGTGGCGGCGCGCGTCGACGTCGAACAGGTTGTTGGCCGACAGCGCGAAGCTCAACGGGCGTTCGGCGCCCCAGGGGCGGAAATTCACCTCGGCGTTGACCATCGTGTAGCCATCCGTCGGTGTCTCGAACGCGGCGATGCGCTTCTGGTCGCTGACCCGCTCGACCTCGCCGCGCACGTCGAACTTCGGCGTCTTGACGGTCAGCCCGCCGAGCAGGCGCAGCGGCGGGATGCGCGGGGCGGGGCCGGTGTCCTTGACGGTCGCGTGAACGTAGTCGGCGAGGCCGTCGGCGACGAGGCTGGTGTTCCCCCACCGTGCCAGCGTCAGCGATCCCTGCACCTCGAAGCCGTAATAGCGCGCGTCGGCCTGGCGGAAGGCATAGACGGGCAGCCCGTCTTCGAGGCCGCCGGTCAGGTCCTCGTAGATGAAGTTCTTGAACCAGGTGTGGTAGGCGGAGGCCTCCAGGCTGTAGTTGCTGCCCGATCCGCGCAAGATCGCCTCGACGCTGACCGCGCGCTCGGTGCGGAAGTCGGGATCGCCGACCTCGAAGGCGTTGGTGCCGGCGTGCGGCCCGTTGGCGAACAGTTCCTCGGCCGCCGGCGCGCGCTCTGTGCGCGAGACGTTGACGCCGAAGCGCCAGTCGCCGGCGAAGCGATACGATGCGCCGGCCGAGGCGGAGAACACGTCGAACTGGCGGCCGCCGTCGAAGAACTGCGGCTGGCCGGCAGACGGCTGCGCCTTGAGCGAGGTGCGCTCGTAGCGGGCGCCAGCCTCGAGCTTCAGCGCGTCGTAGTCGAGCTGCTGCAGGGTGAAGACGCCGAACTGCTCGGTGCTGTTCTTGGGGAGGAAGGCCTCGTCGCCGACGACGTTGAAATCGCGGATGAAGAACTGCGCGCCGGTCACGCCGCGCCAGGCGCCGTGCTGCGCCTGGGTCAGCTCCAGCCGGCCTTCCAGGCCCTGATTATAGAACGCGGTGCCCACGCCGCCGTCCTCTTCCAGCTCGAAGTGGCGATAGTTCGCATAGCCGAAGCGGAAGCCGATCTTGTCGAGCAGGCCGCCGCCGGTGTCGATCTCGGCGCGGGCGTCGACGCGGTTCTGCAGCAGGCTGAGGCGCGGCGCCTCCTGCTCCTGCCCGGGCTGTGTGGCATAGCGGATCGGCACGCCGTAGAGGCTGTCGTAGTGGCTGTAGGACAGGCCGATGTTGCCGTTCTCGCCGATGTAGGCGGCGCCGACGCCCGCGGTCCAGGTCTCGCTGGCGGAGTTGGGCAGGTGGCCGCGCACCGCGGCGTTGGCGGCGAAGTCGATTGGTTCGTCGGGATCGGGCGGAAGCTGGCCCGATGCCAGCGCCTGCGCGCGCAGCGCCGGGGTCAGCGCGTGGCCGCCGATGCGCAAGTCGTCGGTCTTCGTATAGCTGCCGTCGGCGTGGACCACCCAGCCGCCGCTGATCGGCGCATCGACCGCGGCCGCGACCGAGCGCTCGTTCGCCGCCGAGCCGTACGTCGCCAACGCCGAGACGTGGACCGGCTCGTCGGGCACCGCCACCGGGATGCGGCGGTCGATCACGTTGACCACGCCGCCGATCGCCGAGGAACCGTAGAGCAGCGACTGCGGCCCGCGCAGCACCTCGATGCGCTCGGCAAGCAGCGGGCTGACCACGGCGGCGTGATCGGCCGAGGTGTTCGACACGTCGATCGAGCCGAGCCCGTTGGTCATCACCTTGACGCGCTCGCCCTGCAGGCCGCGCAGCACCGGGCGCGAGGCGCTGGGGCCGAACGAGGTGGCCGAGGCGCCGGGCGTGTGGGCCAGCGTCTCGCCGATCGAGGGACGCAGCGCCTGGACCAGCGCCTCGCCCTGAACCAACGCGACGCCCGAGAGCATGTCCTTGCGGGCGGTCGGCAACGCGCCGGTGACGATGATCTCCGGGTTGCGGTTGTGATAGGTGTCGGACCCGGTGTCTTGGCTCGCGCTTTGGCTGGCGCTGTCGCTATCGGCGGCTTCGTTGGCCTGCGCGGCGATGGGCAGCGCCATCGCGATCACCAGGCAGCTTGCGCCCCACGTCCGTTTCCTCATGTTCACCTCGATGGGATAATATACTATAACAACGAGCGGCTTGGTGGCCGGCTCGGCGGGTCTGATAGCGCGGGTTCGTGCGTGATACAATATTACATATTATTCATGTGATCGACGCTGCGATCGCCCCGCCAAATGCGGAACCAAGCCGGTCGCGCGCGAGTTTAACGAAGGCAACGAAAGGGAGCGGCGATGGCGGCACGCGCATACTGGCAGGGGCAGATCCGGCTGGCGCTGGTCTCGATCCCGGTCGAGGTCTATCCGGCGACGCGATCGGGCGCGGCGATCAGCTTTCACCAGATCCACGAGGAAAGCGGCAAGCGCATCCGCTACGAGAAGGTCGCGCCCGGCGTCGGCCCGGTGAGCAAGGAGGACATCGTCAAAGGCTACCAGGTGTCCAAGGGCAACTACGTGCTGCTCGACGATGCCGAGATCGAGGCGGTGAAGATCGAAAGCCGCAAAACGCTCGACCTCGTCCAGTTCGTCGAGGCCGACGACATCGACGTGCTCTATTTCGAAAAGCCCTATTACGTGGTGCCGGCCGACGATCTGGCCGAAGAAGCCTATGTCGTGCTGCGCGACGCGCTGCGCGATACTCGCAAGGTCGGGATCGGCCAGCTTTCGGTGCGCGGGCGTGAGCAACTCGTCTCGATCAAGCCTTGCGGCCGCGGTATGGTGCTGGAAGTGCTGCGTTACGCCGACGAGGTGCAGAAGGCGCAAGGCTTCTTCCGCGACATCGGCGAGAGCAAACCAGACCGGGAACTGCTCGATCTGGCGACGACCCTGATCGAGAAGAAGACCGGCAAGTTCGACCCGTCCGAATACCACGACCGCTATATCGAGGCGCTCCACCGGCTGATCGAGAAGAAGCGCAAGGCCAAGGGCAAGCAGATCCTCGAGGATGTCGAGGACGAGCCCGCGCCGCGCGGCGGTAACGTCATCGACCTGATGGCCGCGCTCAAGAAGTCGCTGGGCGAGGGTGGACGAAAGGCGCCCGCGAAGTCGGAAAAGACCGCCAAGGCGCCGGCACGGAAGGCATCGGCACGCAAGCCGGCCGCGCGCAAGCGGGCCTGACGATGGAGCTCAATCCGCCGATCCTGGTCCACTGGATCGACATCGACCTGCTGACCCGGCTCGGCATCGCGGCCGTGCTCGGGCTGTTGCTCGGGCTCGACCGCGAGATGCGCGACAAGGCGGCGGGACTGCGGACGCATGGCCTGATCTGTTTCTCGACCGCGGCGATGACGGTGTCGATGATCGCGCTCAACAACCAGATCGCCAGTGAGCGCACCGACGTGCTGCGCATCTTCGAGGCCACTGGCGCCTTCATCGGCATCATCGGCGCCGGGCTGATCGTGTTCAGCAAGGGGCGCCTGCGCAACCTGACGACCGCCGCGCACCTGTGGCTGACAGCGGTGGTCGGCATCGCCTGCGGCGCGGGGCAATGGCCGCTGGTGGCGATCTGCGGCGTGATCAGCGTGGTCATGCTGACGGTGCTCGGCGCGGTCGAAAACCGGTTGCAGGGCGATCCGCCGGACGAGGAGATCCCGTGATGGCCCGCGCTTCCGCCAAGCCGCTCGCCGAATACAACGCCAAGCGCGATTTCGCCAGGACCGCCGAGCCGGCCGGCCAGCGCGCGACCAGCCCCGGCGGCAACCTGTTCATCGTCCAGAAGCACGCGGCCACGCGGCTCCACTGGGACTTCCGGCTGGAAGTCGACGGCGTGCTCAAAAGCTGGGCGGTGACCCGGGGGCCGAGCTGCGATCCCGACGACCGCCGGCTGGCGGTGCAGACCGAGGACCATCCGCTGTCCTACGCGGAGTTCGAAGGCACGATTCCCAAGGGCGAATATGGCGGCGGCACCGTGATGCTGTGGGACAAGGGCACCTGGGAGCCGGTCGAGGGCAAGAGCGCCAGGGACCTGGAACGCGGACACCTGCATTTCCGCCTTCACGGCGAGCGGATGAAGGGCGAATGGCTGCTCGTCCGCATGAAGCGCCGCCCGGGCGAGAAGCGCGACAACTGGCTGCTGCGCAAGATCGACGATGCCCACGTCGGAGCCAGCGGCGATCTCGTCGAGCGCGGGCTGACCAGCGTGCTGACCGGGCGCAGCATGGCCGAGATCGAGGCCGACAAGGCCGGGTCGCAATCGCTGAAAGGCAAGCGCGGCGCGGATTTCGCGCAGACCATGCAGGCGGCCGCCCGGCACAACGCGAAGGTAGCCCGGCCCCGGCGCAAGGCGGGCGGGCGCTTGCCGAAGTTCGAGCCGGTGCAACTCGCCACGCTGGTCGATGCGGTGCCGGCGGGCAACGGCTGGCTGCACGAGATCAAATTCGACGGCTATCGCGCGCTCGTCGCGGCCAAGGGGGACGAGGTGCGCGTTTATACCCGCAATGGTCTCGACTGGACCGGCAAGTTCGCCCCGCTGGCGGAGCGGATGAAGGCGCTCGACCTGCCCGACTGCCTGATCGACGGCGAGATCGTCGCATACGACAAGGAGGGCAATCCCGATTTCTCGGCGCTGCAGGCGGTGCTCAAGCGCGGGCACGGCGCGCAGGGGCCGCAGCATGCGCTGTCGTTCCACGCCTTCGACCTGCTCAGCCTGGCGGGCGAGGACCTGCGGCCGCGTTCCAACATCGAACGCAAGGAGCGGCTGGAGGCGCTGCTCGCCGAGGCGCAGCCGCCGATCCACGTCGCCGACCACGTCATCGGCGCGGGCGAGAAGCTGTTCGCGGCGATGTGCAAGGCGGGGCAGGAAGGGGTGATCTCCAAGCGCGCCGACGCGGGCTATGTGGGCCGGCGGACCCGGAACTGGCTCAAGGTCAAATGCGTGCTGCGGCAGGAGTTCGTCCTGCTCGGCTGGACGAAAAGCAGCGCGCGCGGGCGGCCGTTCCGCTCGCTGCTGCTGGGTCAGCACGAGGGCGGCAAGCTGGCGTACAAGGGCAAGGTCGGCACTGGTTTCGGCGGCGAACTGATCGGTGAGCTGGCGACGAAGATGGCGGCGCTGGCGACCGACAAGCCTGCCGCCGAGGTGCCGCGCACCGAGGCGCGCGGCGCGTCCTGGATCAAGCCCAAGCTGGTCGCCGAGATCGCCTTCGCCGAGTTCACCGCCGAAGGCCGCGTGCGCCACGCGAGCTTCCTCGGCCTGCGCGCCGACAAGCCGGCCAAGGCGGTCAAGCCCGAGAAGGCCGCGCCGGCCCCCGAACCGCCCAGGTTCGCGATCAGCAACCGCGAACGGGTGATCTATCCGGACAGCGGCGAGACCAAGGGCGACCTCGCCGATTACTACGCCGCCGTCGCGCCGCTGATGCTGCCCTTCGCCGCCGGGCGGCCGATCAGCCTCGTCCGCTGCCCGCAGGGCTACGCCAAGCACTGCTTCTTCCAGAAGCACGACAGCGGCAGCTTCGGCCCCGAGGTGCGCCACGTGCCGATCACCGAAAAGGACGGCGGCGCCGAGGACTATATCTACATCGACAATGCCGACGGGCTGCTCGCCTGCGTGCAGATGGGCACGATCGAATTCCACGTCTGGGGCTCGCGCGCATCGGATGTCGAGCGGCCCGACCGGATGATCTTCGACCTCGACCCCGACGAGGACCTGGGCTTCGCCGAGGTCAAGCGCGCGGCGCGGGGCATCCGTGCGCGGCTGGCCGACATCGGCCTCGTCTCGTTCGCGATGCTCTCGGGCGGCAAGGGCGTGCATGTCGTCGTGCCGCTCAACCCGGGGCACGATTGGGACACGCACAAGGACTTCGCGCGCCGCTTCGCCGAGGCGCTGAGCCTGGCCGAGCCCGAGCGCTTCGTCGCGACGATGAGCAAGGCCAAGCGCAAGGGGCGGATCTTCATCGACTACTTGCGCAACCAGCGCGGCAGCACCGCCGTCTCCCCGTTCTCCGCCCGCGCGCGCAAGGGCGCGCCGGTGGCGGCGCCGATCGACTGGGACGAGCTCGACGGCTTCCAGGACGCCAAGCCGTTCTCGATTCTCGACGCCGACAAACTGCTGAACCGCGCGCGCGACAAGGCGCTGCACGGCTGGGGCTTCGCCAGCCAGGTGCTGCCGGAGGTCTAGTCGCATCTCCTTGAGTCCCCGCGCGGGCGGTCCTAAAGCGCGGGCTATGAGCACGTTGCAACCCAAGCCCTGGATCTCGGCGATCCACGCCTATGTCCCCGGCAAGTCCGCAGGCGCCGACGGGCGGCCTCTGGTCAAGCTGTCGGCCAACGAGAACCCGCTCGGCACCAGCCCGGCCGCGCTGGCCGCGCGCGAGCATGCGGTCATGCCCTCGCTCTATCCCGATCCAGACAGCACCGCGCTGCGCACCGCGCTCGGCCAGCGGCACGGCATCGATCCGGCGCGAATCGTCTGCGGCACCGGCTCGGGCGAACTGCTGGCGATCGCCGCCTCGGCCTATGCCGGTCCCGGCGACGAGATCGTCTATGTCCGCTACGGCTTCTCACTCTACGACATCGTCGCGCGGCGCTGCGGCGCGACGCCGGTGGTCGCGCCCGATCTCGATTACGGCACCGACGTCGAGGCGCTGCTGGCGCTGGTCAATGAGCGGACGCGGGTGGTGTTCGTCGCCAATCCCAACAATCCCACGGGTAGTTTCCTGGCGCGCGAGGCGCTGGCCCGGCTGCATGCCGCGCTGCCCGCCCATGTGCTGCTGGTGATCGACCAGGCCTATGCCGAATATGTCGCGCCCGAGGACGACGACGGCGGCCTCGCGCTCGCGGCGAGCGCGGCCAACGTGCTGGTCACGCGCACCTTCTCCAAGGCTTTCGGGCTGGCCGGCGAGCGCGTCGGCTGGGCGACCGGCGCGGCCGAAGTGATCGAGACGATGAACCGCATCCGCGGCCCGTTCCCACTGAGCAACGCGGCGCAGGCGGCGACGCTGGCGGCGGTCGAGCATCCGGAGTTCGTCGAGCATTCGCGCCGCCACAACACGGCGGAGCGCCAGCGCTTCGTCGCCGCGCTGGCCCCGCTCGGCAACCACGGCATCCGGGTGCTGCCCAGCCAGGCCAATTTCGTGCTGATCCTGTTCGAAGGCGCGCTCAGCGCCGAGGCGGCCTACAATGGCCTCGCGAGCCGCGGCTACATCACCCGCTGGCTGCCGGGGCAGGGGCTGCCGCAGGGCTTGCGGATCACCATCGGGACCGCCGCGCAGATGGACGCGGTCGCCACCGCGCTGCGCGAGATGGCGGACGCCGCGAAATGAGCTTTCGCAACGTCGCGCTTCTCGGTCTCGGGCTGCTCGGGGGCTCGGTCGGGCTGGCGGTGCAGGCCTACCTGCCCGGTGTGGCGACCACCGGCTACGACCGCGATCCGGACACGCGCCGGCGCGCGGCCCAGCGCGGGCTGGTCGGCACGGTGCACGAAAGCGCCGCCGACGCCGTGCGCGAGGCCGATCTGGTGATCTTCTGCGTGCCGCCGGGCGCGATGGGCGCCGCCGCCGCCGAGATCGCCGGGGCCTTGCCGCCCGGCGCGTTGGTCAGCGACGTCGGTTCGAGCAAGCAGGCGATCGCCCGCGCGCTCGGTGAGGCGCTGCCCGGCCACGCGGTGATCCCCGCGCACCCGGTCGCCGGCACCGAGAACTCCGGCCCCGACGCCGGCTTCGCCGAGCTGTTCCGCAACCGCTGGTGCATCGTCACCCCGCCGGCGGACGCCGATCCGGCGCTGGTCGCCCGGCTCACCGCGTTCTGGCAGGCGCTCGGCGCCAATGTCGAGACGATGGACGCGCAGCACCACGACCTCGTGCTTGCGGTCACCAGCCATCTGCCGCACCTCATCGCTTATACGATCGTCGGCACCGCCTCCGACCTCGAGGACGTGACGCAGAGCGAGGTGATCAAATATTCCGCCGGCGGCTTCCGCGACTTCACCCGCATCGCCGCCTCCGATCCGACGATGTGGCGCGACGTGTTCCTGTCGAACAAGGACGCGGTGCTGGAGATGCTCCAGCGCTTCACCGAGGACCTGACCGCACTGCAGCGCGCGATCCGGGTGGGCGACGGCGACCAGTTGTTCGAGCACTTCACCCGCACCCGCGCGATCCGCCGCTCGATCATCGCCGAAGGGCAGGACGACGCGCGGCCCGACTTCGGGCGGAGCGATCACGGGAAGGGGTGAACGTTCCTCCCCGAGCAAGCTCGGGGACGAATGAGGGATCAATCCCCGCTTCTTGCGATGATATCGCCGATCGGATCGGCATCGCTTTCGGGACGCGCGCGCTTCGGGCGCTCCTTGCGGTCCTTCGCCTTGCCGGGCGCGTCGTTGTAGATGAACCCGCGCACCGGCCAGGCGGTGCCGCCCAGCGCCTGGAGCGGCGCGTACCACACGCGCACCCGGCTCCAGTCGTTGTCTTCCGAGACGTCGACCGCGCGCACGTTGTCCTCGATCTGCCCGCGCCGCCCGTCGATCGGAGACCAGTTCGAATGCTTGAGCAGCACGGTACGCTCGTCGAGCACGCGGCTGACCGCGGCGACGTGGCCGAGGCGCATGTTGCCGAAGGGCTGAAAGGCCATGACCGCGCCGACTTTCGGTTCGTGCCCACGGGCATAGCGGCCCTCCGCCTGGCCCCACCAGGTATGCGCGTCACCGAAGATGCGGATGCCCGAGACGGCCCGCGCATAAGGCACGCACTGGAGGTAGGGAGGGGCCGCCGGGCCGCGCGGATCGCCGCCGTCGATGTCGGCGACGATCCGCGCGTCGGCGATCGTCGTTCCCGCGGCCAGCAGGGCGAGCGCGGTCAGGATGCGGGCTCCGGTCATGGCGCATCCGGATAAGCCCTTATGGTTAAGATCGCGTTTCCCTTGCCAATCCGTGGCGCAGGCGTCAGGGGAGGCGGGAATGCTCCCACAGGTTATCATCATCGGCCGTCCCAATGTCGGCAAGTCGACGCTGTTCAACCGGCTGGTCGGCAAGAAGCTGGCGCTGGTCGACGACCAGCCCGGCGTCACGCGCGATCGTCGTTTCGGCGAAGCGCACCTGCTGGGGCTCGACTTCACGGTGGTCGACACCGCCGGCTGGGAGGACGAGGATCCCTCCAGCCTGCCCGGCCGCATGCGCGCGCAGACCGAGGCCTCGGTCGAGGGCGCCGACGTCGCGCTGTTCGTGGTCGATGCGCGTGCCGGCATCACCCCGCTCGACGAGGAAATCAGCCGCTGGCTGCGCAGTTCGACCGTGCCGGTGGTGCTGCTCGCCAACAAGGCCGAGGGTCGTGCCTCGGAGAGCGGGCTGCTCGAAGCCTATGCGCTCGGCCTCGGTGAGCCGATCGCGGTCTCGGCCGAGCACGGCCAGGGCATGGGCGATCTGTTCGAGGCGCTGCTGCCGCTGATCGAGGACAAGCAGCCCGAACCCGAGGACGAGCTGGCCGAGGGCGAGGAAGAGGAGTTCGACAACCGATCGATCCTCAAGCTCGCCATCGTCGGCCGGCCCAACGCCGGCAAATCGACACTGATCAACCGCCTGCTCGGCGAGGACCGGCTGCTGACCGGGCCGGAAGCCGGGATCACCCGCGATTCGATCGCCGTCGACTGGCAGTGGACCGAACCCAAGACCGGCGAGGAGCGGCCGGTGCGGCTGATCGACACCGCCGGCATGCGCAAGAAGGCGCAAGTGACCGAGAAGCTGGAAAAGCTCTCGGTCGCCGATGCGCGGCATGCGGTCGATTTCGCCGAAGTCGTCGTGCTGCTGCTCGACGCCACCCGCGGGCTCGAGCACCAGGACCTCAAGATCGCCTCGCTGGTGCTGGAGGAAGGCCGCGCGCTGATCATCGCGGTCAACAAGTGGGACGTCGCCGAAGGGCCGTCGGGCCTGTTCAACGGCATCCGCGCCGCGCTCGACGAGGGGCTGGCGCAAGTGCGCGGGCTGCCGCTGCTCGCGGTCTCCGCGCGCACCGGCAAGGGGCTCGACGATCTGGTCGCCGCCGCGTTCGAAATCCGCGAGGCCTGGTCGAAGCGCGTCCCCACCGCGGCGCTCAACCGCTGGTTCGACGATGCGCTCGCCGCCAATCCGCCGCCGGCGCCGGGCGGCAAGCGCATCAAGCTGCGCTACATCACCCAGGCCAAGACCCGCCCGCCGGGCTTCGTGCTGTTTGGCACGCGGCTGGATCAGTTGCCGACGAGCTACCAGCGCTATCTGGTGAACGGCATCCGCCGCGATCTCGGCTTCGATGCGGTGCCGGTGCGGCTGACGCTGCGCAGCCCGAAGAATCCTTTCGCCAAGAAGTAGGCGAGACTCCGTTCGACGGAGGGGAAAGTGCAAGCCTCGGGATGGCGAATCCCTTCTAAACGCCTATGGGGATCGCGACTCCCAGAACGAACGAGCCCCCGATGACCGACGTGACCATTCGCCGCGCGCTGCTTTCCGTTTCCGACAAGACCGGCCTCGTCGAGCTCGGCCAGAGCCTGGCGAAGCATGGGGTCGAGCTGGTCTCGACCGGCGGCACCGCCAAGGCGCTGCGCGACGCGGGCCTCGCGGTGATGGATATCTCGGAACTCACCGGCTTTCCCGAGATGATGGACGGCCGCGTCAAGACGCTGCACCCCAAAGTGCACGGGGGGCTGTTGGCGGTGCGCGACAATCCCGAGCACGTCGCGGCGATGGACGCGCATGCGATCGGCGCGATCGACCTCGTGGTGGTCAATCTCTACCCCTTCGCGCAGACCGTCGCCAAGGGCGCGAGCCGTGAGGAGATCATCGAGAACATCGACATCGGCGGGCCGTCGATGGTCCGTTCGGCGGCGAAGAACCACGAGAGCGTGGTGATCGTCACCGATCCGGCCGACTACGCGCGGCTGTCCGAGGAAATGGACGCCAAGGCCGGCGCCACCAGCCTCGATTTCCGCCGGCTCTGCGCGGCCAAGGCCTATGCCGCCACCGCCGCCTACGACGGCATGATCGCCAACTGGTTCGCGAGCGTGGACCAGGGCCAGAAGTTCCCCTTCGCCCAGACGATGACCCGCAAGCTGGTCATGCCGCTGCGCTATGGCGAGAACCCGCACCAGGAAGCGGCGCTCTATGTCCCCGCCACGCCGGCGGTGCGCGGCATCGGCCAGGCGGTGCAGGTGCAGGGCAAGGAGCTGAGCTACAACAACCTCAACGACGCCAACGCCGCGCTTGAGCTCGTCGCCGAATTCCGCGACGGTCCGCCGACCGTGGTGATCGTCAAGCACGCCAACCCCTGCGGCGTCGCCACCGGCGAAACCCTCGCCGAAGCGTTCCAGAACGCGCTCGAATGCGACAGCGTCTCGGCCTTTGGCGGGATCATCGCCTGCAACCGCCCGCTCGATGGCGCGACGGCCGAGGCGATCACCGCGATCTTCACCGAGGTCGTCGCCGCGCCCGACGCCGATGACGCCGCCAAGGCGGTGTTCGCGAAGAAGAAGAACTTGCGCCTGCTGCTCACCGGCGAACTGCCCGATCCGGCACGCGGCGGGCAGACGCTGGCGCTGATCGCCGGCGGCATCCTGGTGCAGGACCGCGACAACGGCTGCGTCACCCCCGACATGCTCAAGGTCGTGACCAAGCGCCAGCCCAGCGAGCGGGAGCTCAAGGACTGCCTGTTCGCCTGGACGGTGGCCAAGCACGTCAAGTCGAACGCCATCGTCTATGCCAGGGACGGCGTCACCGCCGGCATCGGCGCCGGCCAGATGAACCGCCGCGACAGCTCGCGCATCGCCGCGATGAAGGCGGCCGAGGCGGCCGAGACCTATGGCTGGAGCCAGCCGCGCACGGTCGGCAGCGCGGTCGCCTCCGACGCCTTCTTCCCCTTCGCCGACGGCCTCCTCGCCGCGGCCGAGGCGGGCGCCACCGCGGTGATCCAGCCCGGCGGTTCGATCCGCGACGACGAGGTCATCGCCGCCGCCGACGACAAGGGCCTGGCTATGATCTTCACCGGAATGCGCCACTTCCGCCATTGAGCGGTTGCGGCGCGGCGGGCGCTATTTCCCCACCGCCAGCACCATCTCCGCGCCCTTTTCGGCGATCATCATGACGGGCGCGTTGGTGTTGCCCGAAGTGATCGTCGGCATCACCGAGGCGTCGATCACGCGCAGGCGCTCGGCGCCGGTCACGCGGAGCTGGGCATCGACGACACCGCCCATCGCCGCGGTGCCGGCGGGGTGGAAGATCGTCGTGCCGATCCGACCGGCGGCGCGGGCGAGGTCGTCCTCGCTCTGGAAGTCGGGGCCGGGGCGCACTTCCTCCGGAGCGTAGCGGGCGAGCGCGGGCTGTGCGGCGATGGCGCGGGTCACGCGGATCGCCTGCGCGGCGACGCGGCGGTCGGCTTCGGTCGCGAGGTAGTTGGGGCGGATACTCGGCGCGGCCAGCGGATCGGCGCCGGTAATCGCCGTGCGGCCGCGGCTTTCGGGGCGCAAGTGGCAGACGCTGGCGGTGAAGGCGGGGAACGTGTCGAGCGCGCCGCCGAAGGCCTCGAGGCTCAAGGGCTGGACGTGGTACTCGAGGTCGGGGGTCGCCAGCCTGTCGTCGGACTTGACGAACATGCCGAGCTGGCTCGGCGCCATCGCCATCGGGCCGCTGCGGCGCAGCAGGTATTCCAGCCCGATCAGCGCCTTGCCGAACCAGTTGGCGGCGCGGGCGTTGAGCGTCGAGGCACCCTTGACGCGGAAGGCGCAGCGCAGCTGGAGGTGGTCCTGGAGATTGCCGCCCACCTCCGGCCGGTCGATCAGCGGCGCGATGCCGAGCGCCGCGAGCCGGGCGGCATCGCCGATGCCGCTGCGTTCGAGCACCGCCGGCGAGCCGATCGCGCCGGCCGCCAGCAGCACTTCGCCGCGCGCGCGGGCGATCCGCTCCTCAGCCCCGAGGCGATAGGCGAGGCCGGTCGCGCGGGTGCCCTCGAACAGCACACGATCGACCAGCGCGCCGGTCACGACCCTGAGATTGGCGCGGCTGCGCACCGGCTTCAGGAAGGCGTCGGCCGCGCTCCAGCGCCAGCCGCGGCGCTGGGTCACGTCGAACAGCGCGCTGCCGAAATTGTCGCCGCGGTTGAAGTCCTCGACCATCGGCACGCCGTATTCGGCGGCCGCGCGCTGGAACGCCTCGAGGATTTCCCAGCGCAGTCGCTGCCGCTCGACGCGGATCTCGCCGCCGCCACCGTGGAAGTCGGTCGGCCCGGCGTAGTGGTCCTCGGCGCGCTTGAACAGCGGCAGCACTTCGTCCCAGCCCCACCCGGCCAGGCCGCGCTGGCGCCAGCCGTCATAGTCGGCCGCCTGACCGCGCATGTAGATCATGCCGTTGATCGACGAGCAGCCGCCCAGCACGCGCCCGCGCGGATACTTGAGCGCGCGGCCATCGAGCGCCGGTTCGGCCTCGGTCTGGTACATCCAGTCGGTGCGCGGGTTGCCGATGCAGTAGAGATAGCCGACCGGGACCTTGATCCACACGTAGTTGTCGCGCCCGCCCGCTTCGAGCAGCAGCACGCGATTGCGCGGATCGGCGCTCAGGCGATTGGCGAGCACGCAGCCCGCACTGCCCCCGCCGGCGATGATGTAGTCGAAAGCCTCCACGCCCCCGCGCTAGGGGCGGGGGACGGGACGGGGCAAGCGTTTATTGGCGGATCAGGCCTCGGCCGCCTTGCTTTGGAGCTGGATGTAGTTTTCCAGGCCCATGCGTTCGATCATCTCGAACTGGGTTTCGAGGAAGTCGATGTGTTCCTCTTCGCTGTCGAGGATATCCTCGAACAGCTCGCGGCTGTTGTAGTCGCGCACGCTCTCGCAATAGGCGATGGCGTCGCGCAGCACCGGCACAGCTTCTTCTTCCAGCGCGAGATCGGCCTTGAGGATTTCGACCACCGACTCGCCGACGCGCAACTTGCCGAGCGCCTGGAAGTTGGGGAGGCCGTCGAGGAAGAATATCCGCTCGGTCAGGCGATCGGCGTGCTTCATCTCGTCGATCGACTCGTGTCGCTCGTACTCGGCCAGCTTGGCGATGCCCCAGTGGTCGAGCATGCGGTAATGCAGCCAGTACTGGTTGATCGCGGTAAGCTCGTTGAAGAGCACCTTGTTCAGGTACTCGATAACCTTGGCGTCGCCCTTCATCTCGGCCTCCGGGGTAAGGACTGCGGAAAGCGCGGATTATGGGCCTCACGGCGCCGCGGGGCAAGGCATTGAACGAAAATTTCGGAACAAAAATATATGCTTAGCTTCTGCAAATGCGTTGCATAAGCCAGGTCGTCGGTGTTTTGCGGACCAGCCGCAAGCCGTCAGGCCAGCGACATCACCTCGGCCCCGGCGGCGAAGCGTTCCTCGATCAGGATTTCCGTAGCCTCGTCAAGGCATTGCCCGCATTGCGCCTGGCAGCCGAGCGCGCCGTACACGGCGTCGATGTCCCCCGGGCAGGCCAGCGCGGCCTTGCGCAAGTCGCATTCGCGGACGGCATTGCAGATGCAGATGTACAAGCGACACCTCTCGACGATGATTCGCTCGAACTGTAGTGCGAATGGATCGCAATAGCAACTACCGTTTGAACGGAATCGGCCGTCGCTCGGCCAGGGTGCGCCACAGCCATTCGAGCGGCCCGAGCGTGAAATGGCGGAGCCACGGCGCGCTCCAGGCGAGCATCGCCAGCCAGCCGAGCGCGACGAAGCTCAGCAGCGCCGCCTCGCCATAGCGCAGGCCGAGGCCGAGGCCCCAGCCCTGGAACATCGCGCCCATGACCAGCGAGGTGCCGACATAGTTGGTGAGTGTGACGCGCCCCGCCGCGCGCACCCGCTTGCCCAGCCCGCTGGCCAGCAGGCGCGGAGCGGCCAGCTGGAGCAGTGCGAGATAGCCGAGCGCCATCAGCAGGTGCGGAAAGGCAAGGCCGTGGCCGATCGCCAGCCGCATCGCCTCCTCGGGAAAGCCGTGGCGCCAGGCCCAGGCGGTGAAGGCCAGCGTCATGCCGCCGCCCAGGCCGAGCCCGCCCCAGGCAAGCCACCGCAGCGCCGCGGCGCTCCACGCGCCCGAAAAGAACCCCGAGCGCAGCAGCAGCAGGCCGGTCAGCATGTAGGTCAGCGTTTCGCCCAGCGCCGACAGCGCGAGCTCGATGGGGTAGAGCCAGTCGGCCAACTGGCCCGCCAGACGCGCGTCGAAGCCGGCCCGCAGCGCCGCCAACTCGGCCGCCTCGCCGTCCGCGCGGGCGGCCTGCTCGGCGGCGAGATCGAGGCGCTGCGCCGAACTCGCGGTGCCTTGCGCCACGGCGGCCTCGGCCTGGGCGAGCGGAAGCTGGCGATGAATGCCCTCTGCCTGCCAGGCGGTGAACATCAGCAGCGTCGCGATCACCGTCGCCGCGCTCGGCAGCAGGCGCAGCGCCAGCGCGGCCAGCCCGGCGATCGCATAGACGAACAGGATGTCGCCCCACCACAGCAGCAGGAAATGCAGGTAGCCGATCACCGCCAGCCAGCCGAGCCGGCGGATCTGCAAGACCTCGCCGTCGCCGCCGGCCGCGTCGGTGCGCTCGACGAACAACAGCAGGCTGGCGCCGAAGACTATGCAGAACAGCGCGCGCATCTTGCCCTCGAAGAGCACCAGCATCGCCGCGAACACGGCCTCGTCGGCGGGCGAGCCCGGCGCGGGCAGGTTGGGCGAATAGACGGAGACCGAAGGCCCGGCGAGGCCGGCGATGTTGACCGCGAGGATGCCGAGCACGGCGATGCCGCGCGCCAGGTCGAGCGTGGCGATGCGCGGCACGGCATCGCCCATTGTGCGCTCCGAGACGGCGAGGTCCGGAGCGGCGGCGGTCAAACGGTCAGTTCCGGACGGGCAGGCAGGGATGGCCCGCCGCGCTCAGGCGCGAGCAGGCCGCCTGCGCGTCGCGCTGGCTGGCGAACCCGCCCGCGAGCAACCGGGTCACGCGGCCGGAGGGCAACAGCATCCTGGCGTGGCCGGCCAGCTCGGCGCGGCCGCGCAGACGGGCCCACAGGCCCTCGGCGTTGCCCGGCACCGCGAAAGCGCCGAGCTGGACCCGCCAGGGGCCGTTGGTGACGGCGGGGGTTGGGCGCGGCTCGGCCCGTGGCGTGGTTGGCGCTGGCTTCGCGGCGGGCCCAGCGGCGACGCGGGCGGGCGGCTTTGCGGGGGGCGGGGCCGGTGTCCGGGGTGTCAGGCGCAGCAGCTCGCCGCCGACGCCGCGCGCGTCCTGCGCCATGCGTGCAGCGCTCTCGGTCGAGGCGCGCGGCGTGGCTCGCTCTGGAGCGGGCTCTCGAGAGCGGGCCGGGGGCGGGGCGAGCGTGGGGTCCGACGCGACGGTGCGGCCGCCAAACGCGGAAGAATTTCGGGGCGGTCCGTCCGGCGCCTGCCCGGTCGCGGCCAGGTCGGCGGCGGCGAACTGGCGGGCGCGGGTCGCGTCGGCCTCTCCCGCGAGGCGCGCGGCGAGGGTCGCGGCCTGTTGGCGCTGCTCCAGCGGAACGTGCTGGTCCATCTCCGCCAGCGCCGAGCCGGCCTGGCCGAGGCCCGCCTGCCGCGCCAGGCTGGTCAGCGCATAGGCGCGCACCCAATCGCGCGGCACGATGTCGCCGTTGAAGTGTGCGATGCCGAGCAGATACTGCGCGCGGGGATCGCCGCGGCCGGCGGCGGCCTGGAGATAGGGCAGGGCCTTCGCCCGTTCGCCGCGCTGGAACAGCAGCAGGCCATAGTTGTCGCCGGCCTGGAGGTGGCCCTGTGCGGCCGCCTTGGCGAACAAGTCCTCGGCCTGCTTGAGATCCTGGCGCACCCCGCGGCCGAGCTTGTAGGCCTGGGCGAGATTGAACTGCGCGTCGGCGTCGCCCTTGGTGGCCGGACCCTGCCATTCGCGGACCGCGGCGGCATAGTCGCCGCGTGTCCAGGCATCGACCCCGGCCTTGACGTCGGCGAGCGCGGGCGCGCTCACCAGCAACGCGGCGGCCAGAGCCGCGATCCTCAACCCCTGTTTCGTGCCCACGTTCATCGACCCGTCCTTGCCGGTGCCGCCGCGTCGAACCCCTTCGTTGCGGCGACCGGAGCGCAGCTCCTCGAACAGCACCGTTAACTGACATAGTCACTGACCGGTTAGCAAAGGGTTTGTGCGCCCGATCAGCGACGATCCGGCCGGCCGCGTGGGGCATTAACCCGATATTAGGAACGTTCTGCGATCCCCGTCGCGATTGAGATTTTCTCAGGGGGACAGGACTTTGCGCGTTCTCGCTTTGGCATCGCAGAAGGGCGGCTCCGGCAAGACGACCCTGTCGGGGCACCTTGCCGTCCAGGCGCAGCGCGCGGGCGCGGGGCCCGTCGTGCTCATCGACATCGATCCGCAGGGCTCGCTCGCCGACTGGTGGAACGAGCGCGAGGCGGATCTTCCCGCCTTCGCCCAGACCACCGTCGCGCGGCTCGCCAGCGATCTTGCCATCCTGCGCCAGCAGGGCTTTCGCCTGGCGGTGATCGATACTCCGCCGGCGATCACGATGGCGATCCAGAGCGTCATCTCGGTGGCCGAGCTGATCGTCGTGCCGACCCGGCCCAGCCCGCACGACTTGCGCGCCGTAGGCGCCACCGTCGATCTCTGCGAGCGTTCGGGCAAGCCGCTGATCTTCGTCGTCAATGGCGCCACGCCCAAGGCGCGCATCACCAGCGAGGCGGCCGTCGCGCTTTCGCAGCACGGCACCGTCGCCCCGGTGACGCTGCACCACCGCACCGATTTCGCCGCTTCGATGATCGACGGCCGCACGGTGATGGAGGTCGATCCCAAGGGCCGCTCCGCGCAGGAAGTGGTCGCCTTGTGGAACTACGTGTCGGATCGCCTGGAAAAGAACTTCCGCCGCACCGTGTTCTCGGCGCCCTCGGTCGTCGCCGCGCTTCCCTCGGCGCGTCCCGGCGGCGGCTTCGGCCGCCGCGTGGCCGGTTCGTGAAGGAGTGCACGCGGGCATGACCGATCCCAAGCCTCTCGCCTCGCTGTCGCCCAGCCTGCTCGCCCGCAAAGGCGCCGCGCGCCCGGCGATGCGCCCGCAGCTCCAGCCGCTTTACCACTTCCGCGAAGCCACCGCGCGCCAGATCGAGGACGACCTCGGCTGGAACGATATGGGGCACGAATTCCACGCACCCGAGCCGGACGGCGTGTCCGCCCAGCCCGAGGCAATCGGGCCCGAGCCGGTCGAAACCGCCGAGGTCGTCGCGATCAACCCGGCCGTCGTGGCGCCTGCCGCCGAACCGCCGCCGGTCCTGCAGCAGCAGGAGGCGATCGCTGGAAAGCTGGTTCGCGCGGTTTCGAAGGGGCGTCGCTCGGCGCTCGCCGACGGACGCCGCGCCGCCTTCACGCTGCGGCTCGACGGCGACCGCCACTTGCAGCTCCGGCTCGCCTGCACCGTCAGCAACCGTAGCGCGCAGCAGATCGTCACCGAAGCGCTCGACCAGTACCTGGCCGCCCGCCCCGACCTTGCCGACCTCGCCGCGCGCGTCGGCAAGCGCCGCTGAAGTTTTTCAGGAGAATGACCATGACCGTCTCCGCCGCCAAGACCATCCGCTTCGCGCTGACCGGCGCGTTGGGCGTCGCGCTGCTGGCCGGCGCCAGCGGCGGCACCGCCGCTCCGAGCGTCCAGCGCTCGGTCGAGCAGGCGCAGGCCGCGCTGGCCAAGGGCAAGCCCGACCGCGCCATCCTGATCGCCGAGCAGGCGGTGACCGCGACGCCGCGCGAAAGCGCGCTGCGCGCCGTGCTGGCCCAGGCCTATCTGAAGGCCGGCCGTTTCGAAGCGGCCGCCACGACCTTCGAGGACGCCATCGAGCTGGGCGACGACAGCGCCCGCACGGCGCTCGGCCTCTCGCTGGCGCATGCCGGCTGCGGCCGTGATCAGGACGCGCTCGCGATCCTGGACCAGCATCGCGACAAGATCCCCGCCGAGGACTTCGGCCTCGCGCTGGCGCTCTCGGGCGAGACCGGTCGCGGCGTCGCCGTGCTGACCGACGCCTTGCGTGCCGGCCCGACCACGCCGAAACTGCGCCAGAACCTCGCCTATGCCTATGCGCTCGACGGGCGCTGGGCCGAAGCGCGGTTGATGGCGCAGCAGGACGTGCCCGCCGATCAGGTCGGCGTGCGCCTTACCGAATGGGCCGCGCAGAGCCGGCCCGAGGATCACCAGCGGCGCGTCGCCGCGCTGCTTGGCGCTCCGGTCGTCGCCGACACCGGCCAGCCGCAGTACTTGGCGCTGGCCGATGTGGTGGCGCCGGTGCAAGCCGTCGCCGCGCCCGTCGAGGTGGACGCTCCGGTTCAGACCGCCGCGTCGCCCGTGGAGGTTCCGGCCGTAGCCGAGGCCGAAACGCCGTCCGCATTCGTCACCGCCTTCGCGCGTCCCAACTTCGTCTCGCAGCCGATGGTGCAGGCCGTGCCCGCGCCGCGCGCGGCGCAGCCGGCGCAACCCGTTCTTAGGGCGGCGATGGCCCGCGCCAAGCCGGCGACCGCCAAGCCCGCCCGCGCACAGGCGGCTCCGACGACGGTGGCGGCCGGCACGCACCGCGTCCAGCTCGGCGCGTTCAACAGCGCCCAGAGCGCCCAGCGCGCCGTGCAGGTGCTCGCGGCCCGCAACCCGGCGCTGCGCGGCCGGCTGACGGTCACGGCTGCGGTGGTCAACGGCAAGAACTACTGGCGTGTCGCCGCCGCCGGCTTTGATGCCGGGTCCGCGCGCAGCATGTGTTCCACGGTCAAGGCGCGCGGCGGTGCCTGCTTCGCCTATGCCGCCCCGCAAGGCCGTAGCGGCCTGGCCCTGGCGCAGCGCTGATTTCCCGTAGAATCGGCGGCTGCGGTTTACCCGACCGCGCCGCCGCCCTTGAACAGGCCGACCACACGGCCCTGCACCGGCTGGCGATCGAACGGCGTGTTGCCGGCGCTCGCCGCCATGCGGTTCGAATCGACGATCCACGGCCGATCGGGATCGACCAGCGCGATATCGGCCTGATAGCCTTCGACGAGCTGTCCGGCGTCGACCCCCAGCAGCCGCGCCGGATTGGCGGCGAGCAGCGCGAAGGCGCGGTCGATGCCGATCACGCCATCGCGCACCAGCCCCAGCGTCAGCGGCAGCAGCGTCTCGGCGCCCGCCATGCCGGGCTCGGCGTCGGCGAAGGGCAGGCGCTTGTCCTCCGGCCCGCGCGGATCGTGGCCCGAGGCGATCACGTCGATCGTCCCGTCGGCCAGCGCGGCGAGCACCGCCTGCCGGTCCGCCTCGGCGCGCAGCGGCGGCGAGAAGCGGGCGAAAGTGCGGAAATCGGCGACGGCGATGTCCGACAGCATGAAGTGGGCGGGCGTGATCCCCGCGGTCACCGCGACGCCGCGCGTCTTTGCGGCGCGCACCAGGTCGAGCGCCGCGGCGGTGGTCACCTGGCGGACGTGGATGCGCGCGCCGGCCATCTCGGCCAGCGCGATGTCGCGCGCGACGGCCAGGGCCTCGGCCTCGGCGGGGGCGGAGGGCAGGCCGAGCCGGGTCGCCATTTCGCCGGCGGTGGCGACGGCGTTGCCGGTCAGCCCGCCGTCCTCGGCATGCGTCACGACGACGAGGTCCAGCATCGCGCAATAGCGCAGCAGCCGCAGCATCACGCCCGAATCGGCGATCCACTGGCGGCCGGTGGCGACCGCGCGGGCGCCCGCGTCGCGCATCAGCGCGATTTCGCCGAGCTCGCGCCCCTCGAGCCCGCGCGTCGCGGCGCCGAGCGGATGGACCCAGAAGTCGGGTTTGCCGCTCTGCGCGGCGAAGCGGACGGTCGAAGGCCGGTCGAGCGGCGGCCCCTGGTCGGGCATCAGCGCGGCGCGGGTCACGCCGCCGAAGTGGAACGCCGGCTTGTCGATGGCGAAGACGCCGAGATCGACCAGCCCGGGCGCGATCAGCGCGCCCTTGGCGTCGACCACCGTGTCGCCCGGCTGCGGCGCGACATCGCCGATGGCGTCGATCATGCCGCCGGCGCAGCGGACGCCGCCGGAGACGGGCGCGCCGCCCTCGGGCCGGACGACCAGGCCGTTGACGATGGCGAGCGGGGGGGCGAGGCTCATGACCAGCCCTCCACCTTGCGCGCCCGCCGGGTCAGCACTTCCAGGCAGGCCATGCGGATGGCGACGCCCATCTCGACCTGTTTGGTGATTAGCGAACGGTCGATCAGGTCGGCGACGTTGCTGTCGATCTCGATGCCGCGGTTCATCGGGCCGGGGTGCATGACCACCGCACAGGGCTTCGCCTTGGCCAGCCGATCGAGCGTCAGCCCGTAGAGGTGGCGGTATTCGCGCGGGGAGGGGATGAACTGGCCCTCCATCCGCTCTTGCTGGAGCCGCAGCATCATCACCACGTCGGCCCCGGCCAGCGCCGCGTCGAAATCGTGGAACGGCGTGACCTTCATCGCCTCGATCCCGGCGGGCATCAGCGCCGGCGGCGCGCAGACACGTACCTCGGCGCCGAGCGTGGTCAGGCTGTGGATGTTGGAGCGGGCGACGCGGCTGTGCAGGATGTCGCCGCAGATCGTCACGGTCAGCCCATTGAACATGCCGCCCTGCGGCAGCTTGAGCGCGCGGCGGATGGTCAGCGCGTCGAGCAGCGCCTGGGTGGGGTGCTCGTGCTGACCGTCACCGGCGTTGAGCACCGGGCAATCGACCATGTCGGCGATCAGCCGCACCGCGCCCGAACTGGCGTGGCGGATGACGATGGCGTCGGCGCGCATGGCGTTGAGCGTGACCGCGGTGTCGATCAGCGTCTCGCCCTTCTTCACGCTCGATTGCGCGGCGTGCATGTTGACGACGTCGGCGCCCAGCCGCTTGCCGGCGATCTCGAAGCTCAGCAGCGTGCGGGTCGAGTTCTCGAAGAAGGCGTTGATGATCGTCAGGCCCGCCAGCCGGTCGGCGCGCTTCTGCGGCTGCCGGTTCAGCGCGACCCATTGCTCGGCTTCATCGAGCAGGAACAGGATCTCGTGCGGTGCGAGGCCGGCGATGCCGACGAGGTCGCGGTGCGGGAAGGCGGCGGCGCCGGCTGGGTAGCGGTCCGCGAAGGGGATATCGGGCGATGGCATCGAAGACAGGGCCTTAGGCCTTCGGATGCATTGGCTCAAGCCGCTTTACGGCCCCGTCCCCGGCTTCCTATGACGGTCCCGTTTGATGGAATCGAAGCTCGTCCCCGTTTCGTCACCCCGGGCGTGACCCGGGGGCCCACTTCCTTTTCGGCGCGGCGCCTGAAGAAAAGCGGGATCCCGGGTCAAGCCCGGGATGACGGGATGGATGTGGCGGGCTTCGGTTCCAGGTTTTGGCCCTGAGGAGGTCCGATGGTTTTCGCGCGCAAGGTCTGGCGTCTGCTGGTAGCGATCAAGGACGGGCTGGCGCTCGCCCTTCTGCTCGGCTTCTTCGTGCTGCTCTACGGGGTGATGACCGCGCGGCCGAGCGCCGGGGTGGTGCGCAGCGG
>DASVMK010000220.1:0-6770 GCA_036384395.1 Novosphingobium sp. | reverse complement strand
AGCCGCGGGCCGCGGGCGCGTGCCGGTGGCCGGGGCAGGCGTCGCGCGAGTGGTCGGCGTGGCGGTCGCGGTCGCGCGGGGCGTCGGCGGCGGCAGGACGATGCGCGGCAGCGGCGTCGGGCTGGGGGCGGGCGTCGGCGGGGCGCTCGGCGTTTCGGGATCGACCGGGCCGGGGGCGGCACGCGGGGCTTCGCCCGGCGGCAGGCGGAAGTCACTGGCCGGCTGGGCGAGCACCGGCGATCCGGCCGCCAAGGCCAGCGCCGCGCTTAGCGCCAAGTCGATCCCAATGCACCGTGTCATGCTGTCGCGCGCTCCGCTTCGATTTCCGCCCTTAACGCAATGTGAATCCCGTCAGGTCAAGCCGCGACTTGTGCGTTTCGCACGATCGCGGCAAGGCTGTTGCCCATGACCGACGCTCCTTCCGCCCCGCTCCACCTCGGCCGGCAGACCCCGCTTCCGGCCTCGCCCGAACAGGCGGTGCTCGATTACGTGCCCAATCCGCGCCCGCAAGCGCTCTATCTCGCGCGCTTCGCCGCGCCCGAGTTCACCTCGCTGTGCCCGGTGACCGGCCAGCCCGATTTCGCCCACCTGGTGATCGATTACGCGCCCGCCGAGACCATCGTCGAATCGAAGAGCCTCAAGCTGTTCCTCGGTTCGTTCCGCAACCACTGCGGCTTCCACGAGGACGTGACGGTCGGCATCGGCCAGCGCCTGTTCGACGAGATGCGGCCCCGCTGGCTGCGGATCGGCGGCTACTGGTATCCGCGCGGCGGCATGCCGATCGACGTGTTCTGGCAGTCCGGCGCGGCGCCCGAAGGGCTGTGGGTGCCCGACCAGGGCGTGGCGAGCTATCGCGGGCGGGGGTGAGCCATCCTTGGGATCCTCCCCCACCGGGGGAGGGGAACCGTCCGCAGGACGGTGGAGGGGGCGCCCCACGCGAAAGCTCTCTGTGTAGCCGCGCCCCCTCCGTCAGTCCTTCGGACTGCCACCTCCCCCGAAGGGGAGGATCGGCCGGGCAGATTGCGCCTCTCAGTTGTCGTAACCGCGCTTCTCGGCCCAGTCGTCGGACTCGCCCGGCTTGAGCGTCGCCGTCGGCGTCTTGCCCGAGGCGGTCTTGAGGTCCCAGCCGATCAGGTCGGCGTGCTCTTCCAGCGGCATCCGCATCGCGTTGATCGCCCAGCCGATCATCACATAGTGGCCGATGGTGTGGAGGAAATCCATCATCTGGCGCTTGTCGTAGAAGGCGCTGAGCTCCGCCCAGGTCTCGTCCGACAAGTCGTGGCTCTGGATCAGTTCATCGACGCCCTTGAGCACCGCGCGGTCCTCGCCCTGCCATTGCCAGCCGTCGTGGCCGAGCTTGATCGCGGCGATCTCCTCCAGGCTCATGCCCAGGTTCAGCGCATAGCCGACGTGGTTGTGCCATTCGTACTCCGACTTCAGCAGCCAGGCGACGCGCAGGATCAGCAGCTCGCGCGCGCGCAGCGGCACGGTGTTGGTGACCAGCACGTGCTTGCCCCAGACGTTGTACGCCTTGCCCAGGTCGGGGTGGTTGGCCATGACCATCATCACGTTGGTCTTGGAGCCTTCCTCCCAGGCGTTGGGTTCGCCCCAGAAGGCCATGACCTCGCGCGCGTCGTCGGTCCATTCCGCGCGCGGAAGCTTGGGGATGCGCCACAGGGTCTTGTCGGTCATGCTGTCCTCTTCCACGTAGTTCCGGCGGCGAAGCGTCAGATCACTTTGCCTTCTTGCAGCGCGGCGATCGCCGCGTCGTCGTAGCCGATCTCGCGCAGGATCTCGGCGTTGTGCTCGCCCAGCATCGGCGGGGCGCGGCGGATCGTCGCGGGGCTGGCCGACATCTGCGCCAGCGGGCTCTGGATCAGATCGACCGAACCGGCCTCGGCATAGGCGTGCGGCGTCGTCGCGCGCAAGTTGCGGTGCTGGACCTGTGGCTCGTCCCAGACCTCGGCCAGCTCGTTGTAGCGCGCCGCAGGGATGCCCGCGCCGTCGAGCTTGGCCTGGATTTCGGCGACGGTGAACTGGCCGCTCCAGGCGTTGATGATCGCCATCAGCTCGGCGCGGTTGGTCTTGCCGCGCTTGAGGTTGGTGTCGAAGCGGGGGTCGTCGGCGAGTTCGGGCTGCTCCATCAGCACGGTGAGGCGGCGGTAGTGCTCGTCGGTGCCGGCGGTGAGGTAGATGATGCCGTCCTTGCCATAGATCAGGTCGGCGGGGCCGCCGCCGTTGCCGCCGTTGCCGAGCCGCGGGGGCGCGATGCCGCTGATCAGGTAGTCCTGCATGATGTGGCTGACCATCGCCACCGAGGTGTCGAGCAGCGCGATGTCGATGTACTGCCCCTCGCCGGTGCGATTGCGGTATTGCAGCGCGCCGAGGATCGCGAGCGCGGCGTTGTGGCCGGTGATGAAATCGACCAGGCTGGGCCCCGCTTTCAGCGGCCCGGCGCCCGGCTGGCCTTCGGGGATGCCGGTGACGGCCATCATGCCGCCGGTCGCCTGGAACAGGCCGTCGTAGCCGGGCAGCGCGGCCATCGGCCCGGTCTGGCCGAAACCGGTGACCGAACAGTAGATCAGCCGCGGGTTGATCGCCTTGAGGCTCTCGTAATCGAGCCCGAAACGCTTGAGATCGCCGACCTTGTAGTTCTCGATCAGCACGTCGGCGGTTTCCACCAGCTTGCGGATCACCTCCTGGCCTTCGGGCTTGGCGTGGTTGAGCGTGATCGAGCGCTTGTTGCGGTTGGAGACGGTGAAGAAGCTGGAATGGCGGGTCTCGATGCCGTCCTTGCCCTTGACCCACGAGAAGCCATAGCCGCGGCCGTCGTCGCCGACGCCGGGGCGCTCGATCTTGATCACGTCGGCGCCAAGGTCGCCCAGGATCTGCGCGCCGACGGGGGCCGCGAACACGCGGCTCATGTCGATCACGCGGATGCCGTCGAGGGCGCTCTTGCTGGTAGTCGTGGTCATGGGTCGTGCCTGCCGTGATGTCTGTCGGGCGCGTTGGATTCGCTGCCGCGGGGTTGAGGCCAAGTCGTTAGCCGCCACGCCCGGCCCGGCCAAGAGGCGAGGGCGCGCAACCGCAGCGGCGATCCTAGCATGGCGGGCAGGGGATGGTCGATGGAATGGGGTGACGAAGCGACGCCGCGTCGTTACGGCTCCGCCCATTCGGATCGAACAGCACAGGAAGCCCGACATGGCGGATACCCAAAGCGCAGAGACCAAGGTCGCGATCATCACCGGCGCCGGCAGCGGCATCGGGTTGGAAACCGCCAAGCTGCTCCACGCGGCGGGCGTCGCGGTGGTCGGCGTCGGGCGCGACACGGGCAAGCTCGCGGCGCTCGAGGCGGCGATCGGCGATCCGGCGATGGTCCTCACGATCTCGGTCGACGTGACGGCGAAGGACGCGCCGCAAACGATCGTGCAGGCGGCGCTCAAGCGCTTCGGGCGGATCGACTTCCTGATCAACAACGCCGGCGTCGGCAGCCCCAAGCCGATCGACGAGACCGACGACGAGACGCTCGACTACTTCCTCGACATCATGCTCAAGGCCCCGGCGCGGCTGTGCCGCGACGTGATCCCGCACCTCGCGCCCGGATCTTCGATCGTCAACATCACCTCGACGTTCGCCGAGATCGGCGGGCGGCGCGGCGGCGCCTATTCGGCGGCCAAGGGCGGCCTCAAGTCGCTGACCGAGCACATGGCCTGCGAATACGGGCCGCGCGGCATCCGCTCGAACTGCGTGGCGCCCGGAGTGACGATGACCGACATGGTCCGTCACCGCTTCGAGGACGAGGGCTTCAAGCGCAACAACGTCGACACCACGCCCTATCCCCGCCTCGCCGAACCGACCGACACCGCGGCGGTGATCGCCTTCCTGTGCTCGCCGGGCGCGGAGATGCTGAACGGCCAGTCGATAGTGGTCGACGGCGGCTGGACCAAGACCAAGTACCTCAGCCCGCGCGCGCTGACGACGAAGTGGGTCGATCAGGATTGAGGCTCGGCTCAGCTCACCTCCCCCATAGAGGGGAGGTGAGCCAGTGACATCCGTCAGTCCTTCGCCAGCAGCAGCGCGGCCGCCAGCGGACCGCCGCCCGAGGTCGCCACGGCCACCTTGGGATCGCCCGGGATCTGCCGCGCGCCGCCCTGCTTGCGCAGCTGCGTCACCGCCTCGTGCGCGAAGCCGAAGCCGTGGAGACGGCCGGCGCCGAGCTGGCCGCCGCCAGTGTTGAGCGGCAGCTCGCCGTCGCGGGCGATGCGGGTGCCGCCCTCGATGAACCTGGGCCCTTCGCCCTTGCCGACGAAGCCCAGCCCTTCGAGCCAGGTGATCGGCAGGAAGGCGAAGCCGTCATACAGCTGCGCGGTATCGACGTCCTTGGGGCGGTAGTCGGTGTGCTTCCACAAATCGGGGCCGGTGTCGTAGGCGGCGGGCCATTCGGCCTGATCCCAGCTATAGCGATCGACCGAGCCCGCCATCGCCGCGATCCGCACCGGTTCGGCCTTGACCTCGTCGAGCGCGTCGCCGGCCGAGACGATGACCACGGTGGAGGCGTCGCTGAAGCGGTCGCAGTCGTAGAGGCACAGCGGCGTCGAGATCAGCCGCGCGCCCATGTACTTGTCGAGCGTCAGCTCTTCCTTGGTGATCGCCCGCGCGCGCGGATTGAGCACCGCGTTCTTCGATCCGTTGATCGCGATCTGGCCGAGCTGCTCGCGCGTCATGCCGTACTTGTGGACGTGGCGCGCGGCATACTGCGCGGTCCAGCACGCGGCCGAGGTCGCCCAGAACGGCGCGGTCCACTGCGACGAGCCCGAGACCCGGTCCGGCCGCGCGCCCATGTACTGCTCGGGATCGGCCATGCCGCCCGCCTCGTACACGGTGCGGAAGCAGATGACGTGGCGGCAGAGGCCCTGCTTCACCGCCATCGCCGCCATGCCGATCGCCGAGAGCTGCGCGGGCTGCTCCATCGCGCCCATCTGCCACTTCGACTTGATTCCCAGCACCTCGATCAGGTCGTCGGTGCCGACCGGCGAGAAGGCGAGGTAGCCTTGCGCCTTGCCGGGGAAGCTGAACACGCCATCGATCTGGTCGATGGTCAGCCCGGCGTCGGCGAGCGCCTCGTTGACCGCGTCGAGCGTGAGCAGCAGCGGATGGCGGGGCAGGCGGACGCCGACCTCGGACTGGCCGACGCCGGTGATGTAAGCTTCGCGCTGGGCCATCGTCAGCTCACCTTCTCGAAGAGGGGGTAGAAGATCTCGTCCTGCTGCTCGAAGGTGACGCGCACCTTGTCGCCGAAGTTCACCGCCTCGACCGGGCTGCCGACCACGTTGCTGGTCAGATACACCCCAGGCGCCCCGTCGAGGGCCACACGGGCGATGATGAAGGGCACTTCAAGGCCGGGAGCCCAGGGTTGATGGTTCACCGTCATCGTGTCGATCGTGCCGGTGCCGGGCACCGCGTCGGGCGCGATGTTCTCCGACTGGCAGTGGCGGCAGATGAGGCGCGGCGGGTGCGTGTACTGGCCGCAGTCGCCGCACTTGGCGATGAGCAGCTTGCCTTCGGCGCCGCCGGTCCAGAACGCGCGGTTCTCGACGTCGAGCTTGGGTTTGGGGCGGGGCGGGTTCATCGGCACTCTCCCTGAAAGCTGTTCGGGCCCGAATGGATCTTGCGGATCATCTGCCGCCCGGCCCCGGGCCGGGGCAAGAGCGGCGCGGATTCATCGCCCGCGCGGTAGGGGGCGTCAGCGCACGGCGGGCATGATCTCTTCGGCCACCCATTGCGCGTAGTCGCGATATTCGTCCAGCCCGCGCAGCTCGGGGATCGGCACCGCGCTCATCGTTACGCCCAGTTCGGCGAACCAGCCGAGGCGGTCGACGATTTCCTGCCGGGACTGGCCGGGCCGCGCCTTGGGATCGTCGATCGGCACATGGCCTTCGCCCAGCCGCCCGGTCGAAAGGCCGAAGAACACGTCGGTCAGCTTGCCCGCATAGTCGGGCTGCGAACGAATGTAGTCCAGCCGCTCGGGGATCTGCTCGGGCTTGGTCAGGAACGGCCACCAGCCCGAGGCATAGCGGCCGATGCGGCGCAGCACGCGCTCGTCGTCGCCGCCGAACCAGACCGGCAGATGCGGTTTCTGGACGCACTGGGGCTCGAAGGCGATGTCCCGGAAATTGACGTAGCGCCCTTCGAACGCCGGCTCGCCTTGCGTCCACAGCGCCAGAATCGCCTGGATGTACTCCTCGGCCATCGCGCCGCGCTGTCGGAAATCGAGGCCCAGCGCGTCGAACTCGCCTTTCAGCCAGCCCCCGGCGAAAGTGACGGTGACGCGTCCGCCCGAGAGCCAATCGATGCTCGCCAGCGTCTTGGCGGTGATGATCGGGTTCTGCGCCGGCAGGATCGCGATCGAGCTGTTCACCCGAATGCGCTCGGTCGCGCCGGCGAAGGCGGCCATCGCCGGATAGGCGGCGAGGTAGAACGCGCCCGACAGATCGAGATGCTCGCGCGGGATGACGAAATGCTCGGGCACCGCGATCATCGCATAGCCAAGCTCCTCGGCGAAGCGGGCCAGCGCGACCTGCTCGGGGCCGGTGACCTGCCGTTCCCACTGCGTGGTGATGGCGCGCACCTCGGTCAGGTGCGGCATCGTGAATGCGAGCTCCATGTCTGCTCCCGTGTTTCCGTCGGAGCAGGATAGGCATCGCGGCCGCCGCCGCGCAATCGGCCGGTCGTTGATCGCTCGGGCGTTGCAGCGCGCGCTTTGACGCGGG
>DASVMK010000219.1:0-6329 GCA_036384395.1 Novosphingobium sp. | reverse complement strand
GAACAGGCCAGGGACGATCGAGTCGGGGTTGCCGTCCCGCAGGCGCACGACCTCGCCATGATAGTTGGTCGGGATGCCGCCCATGTTATAATGGACGGTCGGCGTCACCGGCAGCGGCTGGCGCGTCAGGTCGACACCGGCAAAGATCTTGCCCGTCTCGGTGATGCCCGGCAGCCGCTCGTGCAGCACCTTGGGATCGATATGATCCAGGTGCAGGTGGATATGGTCGCCTTCCTTGCCGACGCCGCGGCCTTCGCGCATCTCCATCGCCATCGAACGCGACACGACGTCGCGGCTGGCGAGGTCCTTGGCGGACGGGGCATAGCGCTCCATGAAGCGCTCGCCCTCGGAGTTGGTCAGGTAGCCGCCCTCGCCGCGCGCGCCCTCGGTGATGAGCACGCCCGCGCCGTAGATGCCGGTCGGGTGGAACTGGACGAACTCCATATCCTGCAGCGGCAGGCCGGCGCGCAGCACCATGCCGCCGCCGTCGCCGGTGCAGGTATGCGCCGAGGTCGCGGTGAAGTAGCAGCGGCCATAGCCGCCGGTCGCCAGCACCACGGCGTGGCTGCGGAAGCGGTGGATCGTGCCGTCGTCCATGCACAGCGCGATCACGCCGACGCACTTGCCGCCGTCCATGATCAGATCGATGGCGAAGTATTCGATGAAGAAGTCGGCATCGTACTTCAGGCTCTGCTGGTAGAGCGCGTGGAGCATCGCGTGGCCGGTGCGGTCGGCGGCGGCGCAAGTGCGCTGCACCGGCGGGCCTTCGCCCATGTTCTGCATGTGGCCGCCGAACGGACGCTGATAGATCGTGCCGTCCTCGTTGCGGCTGAACGGCACGCCGGCGTGCTCCAGCTCGTAAACCGCGGCCGGCGCTTCGCGCACCATGTATTCGATGGCGTCCTGGTCGCCGAGCCAGTCGGAGCCCTTGACGGTGTCGAACATGTGCCAGGTCCAGTGGTCCGGGCTGTTGTTCTTGAGGCTGGCGGCGATGCCGCCCTGCGCCGCGACGGTGTGGCTGCGGGTGGGGAACACCTTGGTGATGCAGGCGGTCTTGAGCCCGGCCTCGGCGCTGCCCATCGTGGCGCGCAGGCCCGAGCCGCCGGCGCCGACGACGACGGTGTCATAGACGTGGTCGATGATCTTGTAGGCGGGCTGCTGGGTAGCCATTCTTATGCGCCTCCCAGCGCGAGACGGATGACGCAGAACAGGCCGAAGGCGCCGGCTGCGAACGTGATCAGGTTGAGCGCGGCCATGCTGGCGAACTTGTTGGCGTCGGTGTGGACGTAGTCCTCGAGCACGACCTGGATGCCGAGGCGGGCGTGCCAGATGTTGGTCAGCACGAACAGCGCCAGCGCGGTGGCGGGCACCGGCTGGGCCAGCCATTCGCGGATGGTGACATAGTCGAAGTTCGGCATCAGCAGCAGCGACACGCCGAACCACACGGTCAGCAGCAGGCTGCCGACGGCGGTGTAGCGGATGATCAGCCAGTGATGCGCGCCGCTATGCGCCGAGCCGAGGCCGCGCACGCGGCCGATGGAAGTTCCGTTGCCCATTGGTGGTATCCCTCAGATCAGCGGAGGCAGCAACGCGGCCCAGAAGGCCGCGGTGAGGACGAAGCCGAGAACCGTGCTGACGTTGGCCCAGAGCTTGTTGCTGGCCAGCTCGTAGCCGGCGCCGGTGTCGAGCACGAAGTGGCGGATGCCGGTGATCGCATGCGCGATGACGCCCCAGCTCACCCCGACCAGCACGACCATGCCGTACCACGAAGTCGCCTGCGCCACGAAGAAGGCGTAGCTTTCCGGCCCGGAGACCAGCGCGCCCAGCCACCACAGCGCGACGAATATCCCGACCGTCGCGGCGACGCCGGTGACGCGGTGCAGGATCGACGAGAGCATGCCGGGGCCCCAGCGCCAATGCAGCGCCGCGCCGTCCATCAGATGCGGTGAAATCGGACGGTTCCTGCCCGTCGGACCGGCGTTGGCCATGCTGTCGAATCCCTTGCCACGGACGGTCACCGATGCCGTCCCTGCGGCCCCCTTAGCCAAATCGTGGCGTCGTGCAAGCGGGGGACGGCAGGTCCGCTCACGCGACCGCCTTGGCGATTCCGCCCGCGCTGGCCTATGGGCGGGGCATGTCGCAAAGCTGGAAAGTCACCGCCCTCGCCCCCCGCCCCGTCGTCGAAGCGGCGCTGATCGCGCACGAGGACGCCTTCGACTGGGACCCGGACATCGTCCTGTCGGGCAGCGAGATCGCCGAGGACCTGCCCGAGGACTGGCGGCTGGAGGCCTGGTTGCCGCGCAAGCCCGACGCCGCCGACCTGGCGGCGATCGCCGCGCTGTTCGCGCAAGGCGCGCCCGCGTTCACGGTCGAGGAACTGCCCGAGACCGACTGGGTGACGCAGAGCCAGCAAGGGCTGGAGCCGATCCGCGCGGGGCGCTTCCACGTCCACACGCCCGAGCACCCGCCGCTCGGCGAACGCGGTGTCACCGATTTTGTCATCCCCGCCAGCCGCGCCTTCGGCACCGGCCAGCACGCCACCACCGCCGGTTGCCTCGCGATGCTGACGCGGATGAAGCGCGCGGGCGTGGTCGTGCGCAACTGCGCGGACATCGGCACCGGCACCGGCCTGCTCGCGTTCGCCGCGCTCGATCTCTGGCCGCGCGCGCTCGCCACCGCCAGCGACATCGATCCGGTCTGCACCGGCGTGGTCGAGGAGAACGCCCGGCTCAACCGCGTGCCGCAGGGCGCGCGTCCCGGCGAGCTGACGATGGTGGTGGCCGACGGCATGGACCACCCGCTGCTGGAAGCGCGCGGGCCTTACGACCTCGTCATCGCCAACATCCTCGCCGGCCCGCTGATCGCGCTGGCGCCCGAATTCGCGCGCGTCCTGGTGCCCGGCGGCCAGTTGCTGCTCGCCGGCCTGTTGGAGACGCAGGAAGCGCAAGTGCGCGCCGCCTGCCGCCGCGCCGGCCTGCGCCTCGCCGCGCGCCGGGTCGAGGGGCACTGGTCGATCCTGTGGCTACGCAAGCGCTCGGACGTGCGCGTGCGGGCGAGCCGGCCGGGGCGGCTGCCCGAGTGGGCGCGGGCATGGTGAACTGCTGATCCTCCCTGTCCTTGCGCAGCAAGGATGGGGGATCTCATGTCCCGCTATACATGCTGCGAATGCAGCGAGCTCGGCCGGGTGATGTCGGTCAGCGCCTCGCCGGCGTGGCGGCTGTCGTCGACGGCGATGTCGCTCAAGGAGACGATGCCGACGAGCCGTTTGTCGCGATCGAGCACGGGTAGCCGGCGGAGCTGGATGTCAGCCATGTTTTCCAGCACCTCCTCGATGTCCTCGTCGTAGAAGCAGTAGCGGACCTCGTGGGTCATGACCTCCTCGACCGGGGTCTCGTAGCCGAGGCCGTTGGCGACGGCGCGCACGGTGATGTCGCGGTCGGTGATCAGGCCGACGAGGCGGTCGTCCTCGCTGACCGGCAGGATTCCCGCATCGATCTCGCCCATGATCCAGGCGGCGGACTGGATCGAATCCCGCGGCGAGACCACGCGGACGTCGGTCGTCATGCATTCGCTGATGAACATCGCAAAATCTCCAGATCGGAATACCCACGACTATCGCGCGCACGGGCCGGCGCTGCATGAACAGATGTTCAGGTTCGGCCACGCCCGCCGCAGCGCCACCACGACTCGCCTAATCGCTCGGACATACGGCCGCCGGCATCCGCACCGGCCGCCGGACGCCGTTCGCCGGCGGGGTGATGAAATGGGTTCCGGCGCTGGGGCGGTAAACGGCGATGGCCCGAACAACGCATCTGCGTCCCCGCGCAGAGGGGGACGCAAGCATATCTGCAACCTATCTACCCCGCCGCCTTGACGATCTCCGCCCAAGCCGCCTCATCGATCACTTCGATGCCGAGCGCCGCCGCCTGCTTGAGCTTAGAGCCCGCGCCCGGCCCCGCGACGACGAGGTCGGTCTTCGCCGAAACCGAGCCCGCCGCCTTGGCGCCCAGCCGCTCGGCCTGCGCCTTGGCCTCGTCGCGGCTCATCGTTTCGAGCTTGCCGGTGAACACCACGGTCTTGCCGGCGATCGCGCTGTCCTGCGTTTCGACCACGAAATCGGGTGGCGACACTTCGCGCAGCAGATCGTCCCACACCGCGACGTTGTGCGGCTCGTGGAAGAAGTCGCCGAGCGCCTCGACCACCACCGGGCCGACGCCGTCGATCGCAAGCAGTTCGGCGCGAGCCTCGTTGGCGACATTGCCTTCGCCATCGGCTTCTTGGCCATGCGCCCGCTCGGCCACCTCGCGTAGCGCCGGCAGCGTCACGAAGCGCTTCATCAGATCGCGCGCGGTCACCACGCCGACGTGGCGGATACCCAGACCGAACAGCAGCCGCGCGGCGTCGGGGCGGCGCTTGGCCTCGATTGCCGCCAACAGGTTATCCACAGACTTGTCCTTCCAGCCCTCACGCCCGACCAGCTCGGCACGGCGGCGGCGGAGGCGGAAAATGTCGGCGGGGCTTTCGAGCCAGCCGAGGCCGAAAAATTCGGCGATGCTCTTCTCGCCCAGCCCCTCGATATCAAGCGCGGCGCGGCTGACGAAGTGGCGCAGCCGCTCGGTGCGCTGCGCCGGACAGATCAGCCCGCCGGTGCAGCGCACGTCGACCTCGCCCTCCTCGGCCACCGCTTCGCTCTGGCACTCGGGGCAGTGATCGGGGAACGCATAGGCCTCGCGCGGCTCGTCGCGGGTCAGGTTGTCCACCACTTGCGGGATGACGTCACCGGCGCGCTGCAGGACGATGCGGTCGCCCACGCGCAGGCCCAGCCGGGCGATCTCGTCGCGGTTGTGCAGCGTAACGTTGGTCACGGTGACGCCGCCGACCAGCACCGGCCGCAAGCGCCCCACCGGCGTCAGCTTGCCAGTGCGGCCGACCTGGATATCGATCGCCTCCACCACCGTCTCGGCGCGCTCGGCGGGGAACTTGTGCGCCATGCCCCAGCGCGGCGCCTTGGCGACGAAGCCGAGCCGCTCCTGCCAGTCGAGCCGATCGACTTTATAGACCACGCCGTCGATGTCGTGGGGAAGCTCCGCGCGCCGCGCGCCGATCTGGCGATAGTGCGCGAGCATATCGGCCACCGAGCCGCAACAGGTCAGCAACGGCGAGACCGGCACGCCCCACGCCGCGATCTGGCGCATCATGCCGAGCTGAGTGTCCTGCGGCAGAGCACTGGCCGCGCCCCAGCCGTGCGCGAGGAAGCGCAGCGGGCGCCTGGCGGTGACGCCCGCGTCCTTCTGCCGCAGCGAGCCGGCGGCGGCGTTGCGCGGCGTCGCGAAGATCTTGCCGCCGGCCTCATGCTGCGCAGCATTGAGCGCAGCAAAAGCCTGCTTCTCCATGTAAACCTCGCCGCGAATCTCGAACACCGCGGGCGCTTCACCGTGCAGGATTTGCGGGATGTCAGGGATATGCGCGACGTTGGCGGTAACGTCCTCGCCCACCTGCCCGTCGCCGCGCGTCGCCGCGCGGACCAGCTTGCCGCCCTCGTAGCGCAGCGAGCAGGAGAGCCCGTCGATCTTGTCCTCGGCGGTCATCATCACCGGCTCGTCGGCCGGCAGCGCCAGGTAGCGCCGCACGCGCGCGACGAACTCCTCGACCTCCGCGTCGGCGAAGGCGTTGTCGAGGCTCAGCATGGGGACCTCGTGCGCCACCTTGCGCAGCGGCGAGGCGGCGACCTCGTGGCCCACCTTGCGGCTCGGGCTGTCATCGCGGACGAGATGCGGAAACGCCGCTTCGAGCTCGGCATTACGGCGCACGAGCGCGTCGTAGGCGGCGTCGCTGACCTCGGGCATGTCCTCGGCGTGATAGAGCCGGTCATGCCGCGCGATCTGCTTGGCGAGACGCATCAGCTCGTTGGCGGCTTCGGCTTCGGTAACGGTGGTCATCGATCGCTTTCAATGGGCGTGCTGCGCGACCGACTCCCTCTCCTCTGAAGAGGAGGGGGTTTCGGAAGGCTCGCCGCTGCCAACGTCCGCCATCACACCCGCTCCAGCAGCCGATCCGCCTGGGCGCGAGCTTCGGGCGTGATCTCGGCGCCCGAGAGCATGCGGGCGATTTCCTCCTGGCGGCCGGGGGCGTCGAGCAAGTGGACCGAGGTGCGGGTGACGGTGCCTTCGGAGGACTTGGCGATGACGTAGTGCTGCGTCCCACGCGCGGCGACCTGCGGGCTGTGGGTGACGGCGAGCAGTTGCCCCTCCGCGGCCAGCCTTGCCAACCGGTCGCCGATGGCGCTCGCCACCGCGCCGCCGACGCCGCGGTCGATCTCGTCGAAGATC
>DASVMK010000218.1:0-4148 GCA_036384395.1 Novosphingobium sp. | reverse complement strand
GCCATGCCCCAGTTGTCGAGCAGGTCGGGCTCGAACACCACGATGATCGGGTGCGAGAGGACGTCCTCCTCCTCTTCGTCCCGGTGCGCCACCGCCGACGGGCCGAGCGCCATCCGTGCCAGCATCGGGTAGAAGCCGTCGTCGACATAGGCGGCGAGGATGCGGCCATCGGCGCCCAGCACCAGCGGCGCCAGCCGGGGCCCTCGGCCGGAGAGCACCGAATCGGCCCTGGGCAGGCGGCCGGCCACTCCGGCGCCGTGCCAGCCGCCCTTCATCGGACCGATTCCCACGCCGACGTCGTCGAGGAAGCCCCGCCATTCGGGCGACTCGGGGCCGAGCAGCACGGTCCAGCCCTTCTTGGCGCCGGGCGTGCCGGCCGGCGCGGGCGCGCCGATCCACTTGGGCGTCACCACCAGCGTCGGGCCGATCGCGCGCCGGGCGGCGACGATCTTCGCGAGCGCTTCGCCCTTGGCCTGCGGGGGCGGGGTCAGCACCAGCAGGCCGGGATCGTCGAGCGCGCCTTCGCTGCGCGAGCGGCGCACCGTATAGCCGCGCTTCTCGAGAAAGCCGGCCAGCGCGGCATAGCCGTTGAGCCCGCGCCCCCCGGCATGGCCGCCGCCGTCGTTGGTCGATCCCGAGGCGAGGCCCGCGCCGACCATCCACAGCAGCAGCACGAAAACCCCGGCGCCGAACAGCACCAGCGCCAGCGCCATGCGCGCTGAGAATGGGTTGGGGGAGAACGGGTTGTCGTTCATGCCGTGTCGCCCAGCCGTTCGAGCGCGAAATCGGCATAGGCGGCGCGCGCCGCGGTCCAGTCGGCGGCATCGAGCGGGCGCAAGGCGAAGAGGCTGCGCTCGACCCGCTCGGCGATGGCGGCGAAGGCGCGGCGGGCGCGCTCGGGCAGCGCCGGCAGCGTGGCGATCTCGCGCGCAGTGCTCGCGGGCAGCAGCCAGCCGGGCCGCGCCTCGGCGATGTGGTGGACGCTGCGCTGGAGCAGCAGGTGCGCCGCCTCGCCGAAGCGGCCCTCGGCGGCGAGGCGGTCGGCATCCTCGAGCAGCGCCACCGCGGCGGTGCGCTGGGGCGCCCATTCGGGTTCGGCAGGGGCCGCCTGGGGCCGCAACCGCGCCAGCAGCGGCGGCACGATCCGCCACAGCAAGGTGAGCACGAGCAGGACCGCCAGCGCGATCAGCACCAGGCGCATCGTTCCCCACGACAGGCCCAGCAGCCTGGCCAGCGGCGCCAGCAGCCAGTGAAGCGCGTCTCCGATCGCCTGGAACACCGGAGCGAGCGCCTCGCCCAGCCACTTCATCCAGTCCGGGGTTGTCGGCGGCTTGGGCGGGGGCAGCGGGGCGAACTGGATCGTCTCGTCGGCGCGCAGCGCCTGCCAGTCGCGCAGCGCCTCGTCGGCGGCTCTGGATCCCGCGATCTCGGCGCTTCCCCTGCTCACGGCGGGCTTGGTGACACGGCGCCGAGGCCGACGCAAGTTGTTGGCGTGCGGGAACTTCCCGCGAGGCCTACCCCCGCTTGCGGGCCTGCTTGTAGCTGCCGAGGACGCGCAGTTCCTTGCAGTGGAACGCCAACTCCTCGATCGCCCGGTCGATTCGCGGGTCGCCGGGGGCGCCCTCGATGTCGGCATAGAACGTGGTCGCGGCGAAGCTGGCGCCCTTCTGGTAGCTTTCCAGCTTGGTCATGTTGACGCCGTTGGTGGCGAAGCCGCCCATCGCCTTGTAGAGCGCGGCGGGCACGTTCTTCACCTCGAAGACCAGGGTGGTCATCGCCGTGGCGCCGGCCAGCGTCGCGGGATCGAGCGGCTGGCGCGACAGGACGACGAAGCGCGTGGTGTTGTCGGCCGAATCCTCGACGTTTTGCTCCACCACCTTCAACCCATAGAGCTCGGCCGCCAGGATCGGCGCGATGGCGCAGGCCTCGGGATCGCGCTGCTCGGCGACGAAGGCCGCGGCGCCGGCGGTGTCGGCGTAGGACATCGGCACGATGCCGCGCTCGCGCAGATAGCGGCGCGACTGGCCGAGCGCCTGCGGATGGCTGTAGGCGGCGGTGAACGGCCCTTCGCCAAGTCCCATCAGCGCGTGGTGGATCGCCAGGAAGTGCTCGCCGACGATCGCCAGGCCGCTTTCGGGCAGCAGGAAATGGATGTCGGCGACGCGGCCGTGCTGCGAATTCTCGATCGGGATCATCGCGCGCGCGGCGCGTCCGTCCTGCACCGCTTCCAGCGCATCCTCGAAGCTGAAGCACGGCAGCGGCAGGCAGGCGGGGTCGTATTCCAGCGCGGCGCGGTGCGAATTGCAGCCGGGCGCGCCCTGGATGGCGACGGCGCGCAGCGGCTCGGCGGCGGCCGCCGCCGTCATCTGCTCGACCAGGGCCAGCGCGGGTTGGGGAAAGCTGTGCATGACGGCAGCGGCGTTAGGAGCAAGCGACAAATCCCGCAATGGCCCTTGCGCGCGCCGCTCGCCCCCACTAGAGCGCGCGCAATCGCGAATTTACAGCATTCCCACGGGGCTCTTCGATGGACGATCGTTTCAACACCATTGCAGGCTGGGCGCTCTTTGCCGGCATTGTCGGTCTCGGCCTCTCCAGCATCAGCGGGAAGTACTTCGAAGCCGACAAGGCGCATCGCCCGCACAAGATGGGCTATGAGATCGAAGGTGTGGTCTCGAGCGAAGGTGGCGACAAGGGCCCGCCGCTCGAAACGCTGCTGGCCAGCGCCGACGTCGCCAAGGGTGAGCAGGTCTTCAAGAAGTGCACGTCGTGCCACACGATCGACGCGGGTGCGGCCAACGGCATCGGGCCCAACCTCCACGGCGTGGTGGGTGAGGGCATCGGCACCGGCGCGGGCGGCTTCGCCTTCAGCGATGCGCTGAAAAAGAAGGGTGGCACCTGGACCTTCCAGGCGATGAACGACTGGCTGCACAGCCCCAAGGCTTTCGCCCCGGGCACCAAGATGAGCTTCCCCGGCCTGTCGAGCGCCGAGGACCGCGCCAACGTGATCGTTTACCTGAACTCGCAGGGCTCGAACCTGCCGCTGCCGGCGGCCCCCGCCGCCGATGCGGCCGCGGCGCCCGCCGATGCCGCCGCCAAGGACGCCGCCGCTCCGGCTGCCGGCGCCCCGGCCGCTGGCGCCACCGCGCAGCCGGCCCCCGGCACCGCGCCGGCTCCGGCGCAGGACAAGTCGACCGTTCCGGCGCACTGATCGCATACTGCGTTCCCGCTTTCGCGGGGACGCAGGCCGCCGGTCTAGTCCCAGCTCACCTTGCCGCGCCCGGCCTTGACCGAGCCGCGCAGCTTCTTGCCCTGCAGCCGCTGCTCCTTGCCGACTCGATTGAGCCGGCTCTTCGCGCGTTTCTCGGGCAGGCTGTGCGCGTCGCGGATCAAGGCGGCGAGGCGTTCGCGGGCATCGGCGCGGTTCGCTTCCTGGGTGCGGAAGCGGCGCGCGGTGAAGACGATCTCGCCCTTCGCGGTCATCCGGCTGCCGGCCAGCGCCTTCAGCCGATGGAACACCGGCGGCTCCAGGCGTAGCGCGAAGACGTCGAGCCGCAGCTGCACCGCCGTCGCCACCTTGTTGACGTTCTGGCCACCCGGCCCGGCCGCCGCGATGAAGCTTTCGCCGACCAGCGAAAGCGCGCGCGCGACCGCCTGATCCACCGGATCGCTCATGCGTCCGGATCGGCGAAGCCCAGCGCGGCGAAATCGGCGGGGAACGGCGCGGCGGCGGACACCGGATCGCGTTCGAAGCGCGGCAGGCTGATCGCCGCCGAGTGAAGCATGGTGCGCGGCGCCGATGCCCCGTCGCCATAGACCGGATCGCCAAGCAGCGGCACGCCCAGGCCCGAGGCGGCGTGGACGCGGATCTGGTGGGTGCGGCCGGTCTCGGGCCGGAACTCGATCAGGGTCATGCCCGGCAGTTCGGCCAGCTTGCGCCAATGCGTCACCGCCGGCTTGCCGAGGCGCGCGGCGATCATCCGCCAGCCGTCCTGGGCCGAGCTGATCTTCTTGAGCGCCAACTCGACGGTGCCGTGGTCCATCGTCAGGTGCCCGCCGACGATACCGAGATAGCGCTTCTCGACCCGCCGCTCCTCGAAGGCGTTCGAAAAACGGCGCAGTGCCTTGGGGTTGCGCGCCAGCAGCAGGCA
>DASVMK010000217.1:0-1815 GCA_036384395.1 Novosphingobium sp. | reverse complement strand
CCAAGACTTGTGCCGCCGCCGAAATTGCGGCGATTGCTGTGGGAACACCTGCAACAATCGCTACCTGGGTAAGAACGCCGAAAATCTGGTCTCGGGTTGCACCCGCGCGTACCGCAGTGGGGACATGAAATTTGATGACATCAATTCCCGTTGCGCCCAACGCCGCGCCGGCTGCGATGATAACGAGTTCCCGGGTTTTCAAATCCAAATCGGTGCGGCTGTATACATCGCCGAAGACCCACTCAATCACATAGCGACCAAAATCAGGCGAGCTATCCTTGAATCCATCAAGGTATGCCTCCGTGGGAATGCCGGTGACTGCGGCGAATGTAGCAGATCCCCTGGCGAAACGGTCCTTTGAGACCTCAGCAGGCAAAGCGACGCTGGAATTTACGACTGACATGCTCTATCTCCTCGTTTGCACTGCACCGTGCAGTCTCCAAAACATACATTGCACAGTGCAGTGCAGTCAAGGGCTCTGTTGCAAAAATCGTGAAGCTTGAGCATGCTTGGCGGAGATTGGACGGACGGAACGATGACGGATTTCAAGTGGCGCCATTTCCAGGGTGATGTGATCCTGTGGGCGGTGCGCTGGTATTGTCGCTATCCGATCAGCTATCGCGACCTTGAGGAAATGCTGGCGGAACGCGGCATTTCGGTCGACCATACGACGATCTATCGCTGGGTCCAGTGCTACGCCCCGGAGATGGAGAAGCGGCTGCGCTGGTTCTGGCGGCGTGGCTTTGATCCGAGCTGGCGCCTGGATGAAACCTACGTCAAGGTGCGGGGCAAGTGGACCTACCTGTACCGGGCAGTCGACAAGCGGGGCGACACGATCGATTTCTACCTGTCGCCGACCCGCAGCGCCAAGGCAGCGAAGCGGTTCCTGGGCAAGGCCCTGCGAGGCCTGAAGCACTGGGAAAAGCCTGCCACGCTCAATACCGACAAAGCGCCGAGCTATGGTGCAGCGATCACCGAATTGAAGCGCGAAGGAAAGCTGGACCGGGAGACGGCCCACCGGCAGGTGAAGTATCTCAATAACGTGATCGAGGCCGATCACGGAAAGCTCAAGATACTGATCAAGCCGGTGCGCGGTTTCAAATCGATCCCCACGGCCTATGCCACGATCAAGGGATTCGAAGTCATGCGAGCCCTGCGCAAAGGACAGGCTCGCCCCTGGTGCCTGCAGCCCGGCATCAGGGGCGAGGTGCGCCTTGTGGAGAGAGCTTTTGGCATTGGGCCCTCGGCGCTGACGGAGGCCATGGGCATGCTCAACCACCATTTCGCAGCAGCCGCCTGATCGGCGCAGAGCGACAGCCTACCTCTGACTGCCGCCAATCTTTGCAACAGAGCCCCGCCATCTACGCCCGCGTCTCGACCGCCGACCAGTCGTGCGAGCGGCAGTTGCGCGACCTTGCCGGTTTCGCCGAACGCGGCGGTTATGAGGTGGTCGAGGTGTTTCGCGAAACTGCCTCGGGCATGAAGGCCAACCGCTCGGCGCGCACTGAGGTGATGAAGCTGGCGCAGGCGCGGCACATCGATGCGATCCTCGTCACCGAACTCAGCCGCTGGGGGCGCTCGACGCAGGACCTGCTCGATACGCTCAACCGGCTGTCGGGTTGGCGGGTGTCGGTCGTCGCCATGAGCGGCATGACGTTCGAGGTCGACACCCCGCACGGGCGGATGATGGCGACGATGCTTGCCGGCATCGCGCAGTTCGAGCGCGACATGCTGAGCGAACGGGTTCGCTCCGGCCTCGCCGCAGCTCGCGCGCGCGGCCGCAAGCTCGGGCGGCAGACCGGCGACCGCCCCAAG
>DASVMK010000216.1:0-2818 GCA_036384395.1 Novosphingobium sp. | reverse complement strand
CGAGCACCACTCTATTTGCAAACGGCATTGTCGCCGGATTAAGGCAATCTCTGGAGTATCTGAAGGAGGCTTGATGCTTGCGCAGGGGACAAACGGCTCGGTGGAGTTCCGAGGCAACCACATTACCATCAAGCGCAAGGGTCTCGCGAACGTGCTGACCCAAGGAATACAGGGCGACAAAACCATCCCGCTGTCCAGCATCACGGCCGTGCAGTTCCGTCCCGCTGGCTCAATGATTGCAGGACTCATCCAGTTTTCAATTGTGGGTGGCCGGGAGTTCCGAGGCGGCATGCTGGAGGCCACCAAAGATGAGAACGCGGTAATGTTCGATAGATCGCAGGAGGCGGCCTTCGTCGCCCTCCGCGATGTCGTGCAGTCGGTGATTTCAGCACAGGCCACCCCTCCGGCACAAGCGATGGCGGGTAGCTCTCGGGCGGACGAACTTCTTAAGCTGGCGAGCCTTCTGGAAAAGGGCCATCTTTCGCGGGACGAGTTTGAGACGGTGAAACGGGAGCTTTTGGTAGCGGGGGCAGCTCTCGACGGAGTCCAGGCTGAGCCCCTGCTAGAACCTATGAGTGGGCGTAGCGAAAGAAGCGAGGCTGATGGCCTTTCTGCCGGTCTGCCTAAGTCGTGGGACGTCAAGCCGGATAGCGGCTTCAACAAAGGTTGCGCAATCTGGATGGGTCTCGTCGTCTTTGCCTGCCTTTACCTCGCCATATCCGCGCTTTGAGCAGCGCTTCCGCACCCACTAAAAGGTAGGACGGTAGATTGAGGTGACGAGCCTTCCCCCATGAAGGGGGAAGGGGAGGGGTCAAACCCCAAACCGCTCCTTCAACGCCAGCAGCGCCAGCGCCGCCTCGGCCGCTTCGCCGCCCTTGTTCTTCTGCTTGGGGTCGGCGCGGACCAGCGCCTGGGCTTCGTTCTCGACGGTCAGGATGCCGTTGCCGATCGCGACGCCGTCCATCGTCAGCGCCATCACGCCGCGCGCGCTTTCGCCGGCGACGATCTCGAAGTGGTAGGTCTCGCCGCGGATGACCACGCCGATGGCGACGTAGCCCTCGTAGTCGCCGCTCTGGTCGGCCAGCGCGATCGCGCCGGGGATCTCCAGCGCGCCGGGGACGGTGACGACCTCGGCGCTGTGGCCGGCGGCCTTGATCGCGGCGCGCGCGCCTTCGACCAGCATGTCGTTCAGATGGTCGTAGAAGCGCGCTTCGACGATGAGAAACTTGGCCATGTCTCGTTTACCCCTGATCGATGTGGCGTTCGCCGACGATCGACAGGCCATAGCCTTCGAGCGCGACGAGCGAGTGGTGCGAATTGCTCAGCAGCACCATGTCGTGCACGCCGAGCTCAGCGAGGATCTGCGCGCCGACGCCGTAGTCGCGCAGTTCCTCGGTGGCGGGCGCCTCGCCCGAGCGGTAGCGCTCCTTGATCGCGATGGCCTGCGACATCGCGCTGGGGGTGCGGCGGTTGATGAGGACGATCACGCCCGCGCCCTCGCGGCCGATAATCTCCATCGACTTGCCGAGGAGGTCGGTGCGCTCGGTCTCCTCGCCCAGCACGTCCGAGAAGTACGACAGCGTGTGCATGCGGACCAGCGTCGGCTTCTCGGGGTCGATCTTGCCCTTGAGCAGGGTGAGCGTCTCTTCGCCGGTCGCCTTGTTGAAGTAGGTCCGCGCCGTCCAGTCGCCGCCCCAGCGGCTGGTGAAGCGGGTCTCGGCGCGCTTCTCGACCAAGTGGTCGTGCTTGCGGCGATAGGCGATGAGGTCGCGGATCGTGCCGATCTTGAGGTCGTGCATCCGCGCGAAGGTGACGCAGTCGTCCAGCCGCGCCATCGTGCCGTCCTCGCGCATGATCTCGCAGATCACGCCCGAGGGGTTGAGCCCGGCGAGGCGCGAGATGTCGACCGCCGCCTCGGTGTGGCCGGCGCGGACCAGTACGCCGCCGTCGCGGGCGCGCAGCGGGAAGACGTGGCCGGGGGTGACGATGTCGTCCTTGCCCTTGGTGCCGTCGATCGCCACCGAGATGGTGCGCGCGCGGTCGGCGGCGGAAATGCCGGTGGTTACGCCTTCGCGCGCCTCGATCGAGACGGTGAACGCGGTTTCGTGCCGGGTGCCGTTGTTGCGGCTCATCAGATCGATGCCGAGCTGCTCGCAGCGCTGGCTGGTCAGCGTCAGGCAGATCAGGCCGCGGCCGTGGGTCGCCATGAAGTTGACCGCGGCGGGGGTGGCCATCTGCGCCGGGATGATCAGGTCGCCCTCGTTCTCGCGGTCCTCGTCGTCGACAAGGATGAACATGCGGCCGTTGCGCGCTTCGTCGATGATCTCCTCGATCGGTACCAGCACCCGGCGATCGTCGTTGGTCATCAGGAAGCGTTCGAGCTTGCTGAGCGTATCGGCGGTGGGGTTCCAGTCGAGCTCGACGCAATCGCGCAGCGTGTTGGCGTGGAGGCCGGCGGCGCGGGCGAGCCCCGCCTTGGTCATGCCGCCTTCGACGACGAGCTGGCGGACTTTCTCGATGATGGTGGTGCTCATGGCGACTCGCTAATCACATTGGAATGTGGGATGCGGTCGTTACCTTCACATCACGATGTAATCAATCGCCTTTGAACGCCGGCTTCCGCTTGCCGAGAAAGGCATCGACCGCCTCGGCGTGATCCTGGGTGGTATGCGCCGCCGCCTGCATCGCCGCGGCCATCTCGAGCAGGCTGCCGAGATCGGCGCGGCGGCCTTCCCACAGCAGGCGGCGGGTCATGCGCACCGCATGGCGCGGGTTGGCGGCGATGCGGCGGGCGAGCGCGCGGGCGGTTTCCAGCAGA
>DASVMK010000215.1:0-13082 GCA_036384395.1 Novosphingobium sp. | reverse complement strand
CCCGCGTCCCGCTCAGCGCCATGCCGCCGAACGCTCCTGCCGTTACAACGCCAGCGATCGTGTCGCCATCGACCGTGGCTTCGCAGTCGAGCGTCATCGGCATCGGCACTTTCATGTCCATCTTCCAGGTCAGGCGGTTGCCGTCGACCCGGCCGTCCTGGACCTCCATCGACCCCATCGGGCCGCTGACGTTGCCGGTGAAGCTGCCGCCCTCGACGACGACGGTGAACTTGCCCTGCTGGTCGCCCATCGGGGTCTTGGTGACGATGTCGTAGGTGCCGGCAACGGACATGGGTTTCTCCATCAATGCTAGGCCGCGATGTTTCGCTTTACTTTCATCGATGTCAACTACCGGCGGGCGCATCCGGCGCGGGCGCGATTTCCAGCGGCAGGCCGACGCGCTTGAGCTGCGGCTCCACCACCTTGCGATCGCCGACCACGACGAAGGTCAGATCCTTGGGCTGGAGGTACTGCCGCGCCGCCGCGTCGAGTGCCTTGGCGTCGAGCGCGCGGTAGCGCTGGGGCAGCGTCGCGTAGTAGTCGTCCGGGCGGCCGAGCAGGGCGTTGGTGGTGATCGCCGAGAGCACCTGGCCGTTGGTCTCCAACCCGCTGGGCAGTGCGCGGATGTTGCCGTCGGTCACCCGGTTGAGCTCTTCGGCATCCACCGGCTTCGCGGCGGGAAAGGCGGCCATGTCGGCGAGGATCGCCTTGATCGAATCGCCGGTGCGGTCGGCCTGGACCGGGGCGACTATCGCGACGCTGCGCGGGCCGGCGGGCTGGCGCACGGCGCTGCGCACGCCGTAGCTCCAGCCCTTGTCCTCGCGCAGATCCATGTTGAGCCGCGAGAGGAAGCCCTCGCCGAGCACTTCGTTGGCGAGGCTGAGCGCTTCGAGGCCTTGCGTGCGCCCGGTGACCGGCAGCACGCGCCCGGCGACGATCACCGATTGCGGCGAATTGGGCCGGTCGATCAGCACGATCCGCGGACGCGCCGCCGGGATGCTCGCGGCGAGGTTCTTGGCCGGGGCGGGGCCGGCGGGCGCGCGCCAGTCGCCGAACGCCTTTTCCAGTAGCGGCAGCAAGCGCTCCATCGTCACGTCGCCGACGACGGTGATCCGCAAGGCATCGGGGCGCAGCCACTTGTCGTGCGCGGCGCGTAGGCTCGCGGGGCTCTGCGCGGCGAGCGACCTGGCGTCGCCGAGCCCGTCGCCCGGCTGGCCATAGGGATGCGCCGTACCGTAGAGCAGCTTGCCCAGCTCACGCTGCGCCAGCGCACGCGGATTGGCGAGCGTCTGCGACAGCTCGGCGAGCTGCTGGTCGCGCACCCGCGCGGTGTCGGCATCGGTGAAGGCCGGGTGGCGCACGACGTCCGCCAGCAGCGCCAGCGACGGCGCCAGGTTGGCGCTCAGCGCATTGAGCGTGACGGTGCTGGTGTCGAGGCTGCCGCCGGCGTGGATCGTCGCGCCCAGCCGTTCCTGCGCTTCGGCCACGGCGGTGGCGTCGAGCTTGCCCGCCGGGCCGTCGGTGCCCTCGTCGAGCATGTCGAGCATCAGCGCCTGGGTGCCGGGCGTGTCGAGCGCGTCGGCGGCGAAGCCCGCGTCGAAATCGAGCGAGACCAGCAGCTTGGGCACCGCGGTGCGGCGCGCGAGGGTGACCGGGGTGCCGTTGGTCAGCTTGGCGCGCTCGAGCGCGGGGAAGGCCAGTGCGTCGACCGGGGCGATCGGCGGCGCGGTGCGCTTCGGCGCGGGGGGCAGAGCCGGTGCGGCCACCTTCGCGGCGGGCGCGGGCGGCGGCGCGGCGCCCTCGTCGCCCCAGCCGCCCATCGTCTCGCCCTTCTCGGTGCGCGGGCCCGGCGTCACCGCCAGCGCGAAGGTCGGCCGTGTCAGCCAGCGCCCGAGCGCGGCGCGCACTTGCGCGGGGGTGACCGCGGCGATGCGCGCCAGGTCCTGGCGGTACTGCGCCGGGTCGCCCGAATAGAGCTCGCCCTCCGCCAGGGTCGCGCCCTTGCCGTAGAAGCCGCCGATGCGTTCGAGCGCGCCGATCTCGCCGGTGACCACCGCGGTCGCGGCGCGGCGGACTTCGTCCTCGGTCGGCCCTTCGGCGACGTACTGGCGGATGAGGGCATCGAAGCGCGCCTCGGCCCTGGCGCGGTCGACGCCGGGCTTCACGTCCATCGTTGCCTGGAGCAAGCTCACCTGCTCGAAGGCCTGCGCGTCCGCGGTGACCGCGACGGCAAGCTGCTCGCCGCGCACCAGCACGTTGTCGAGACGTGAGCTGGCGAGCCCGCCCAGCACATGCATGCCGATGCGCAGCGCCGCGGTGTCGGGATCGTTCAGCGACGGCCCGCTCCAGTTGCGGGTCAGGCGGATCAGCGGCACCTGATCGACCATCTCGCGGGTGGCCGGCGCGGGCAGCGTGACGGGCGCGGCGACGACGGGCGCGACCGCGGGGCCGCGCGGGATATCGCCGAACCATTTTTCCACCCGCGGCCGGGCGGTGGCGGCGTCTATGTCGCCGGTCAGCGCCAGCACGACGTTGTTCGGGCCGTAGTGATCGCGGAACCACTGGCGCACGTCGGCCAGGCTGGCGGCGTCGAGATCGGCCATCGAGCCGATCGTCGCGTGGCGATAGGGATGGCCCACGGGGAACAGCCCTTCGCCGATGGCATAGCCCATCAGCCCATAGGGTTCGTTGTCGCCCTGCCGCTTCTCGTTCTGGACGACGCCGCGCTGCTTATCGAGCTTGTCCTGCGTGACCGCGCCGAGCAGGTGGCCCATGCGGTCGCTCTCGAGGAACAACGCCAGGTCGAGCGCCCCCTTGGGCACGACCTCGACGTAGTTGGTGCGGTCATACCAGGTCGAGCCGTTGGTGGTGGCGCCGGCGGCCTCCAGCGGCTTGTCGAAATCGGGGACGTTCTCCGACCCGCCGAAGAACAAGTGCTCGTAGAGGTGAGCGAAGCCGGTCTTGCCCCGCGGCTCGTGCTTGGACCCCACGCGGTAGTAGAGCGTGACGCCGACGATCGGCGCCTTGCGGTCGGTGTGGACCACCGTGGTCAGCCCGTTGGCCAGCGTGAAGCGCTCGAACGGGATGTCCACCGCCTTGACCAGGTCGGCGAGCGGTGCGGGCTGCTCGGCCGCCGGGGCCGGCGTGGAGGATGCGACCTTGCCCGAAGGCGCGGCGCAGGCGGCGAGGGCGAGCGGAGCAAGCGTGGCAACGAACAGTCGGCGCATGGAACCTCTTCGGATCAAAGCATTGTCTCGCGCCCCGGCAGAGGCCTAGCTTGCCCCAAGGCTAGCGGCAACCGGCGATGATCGCCATCGGGCGATCGCGCCTTCTGGAAAACGCCGCCGCGCCTACCATCTTGGGGACGGCTGAAAAAATGGGGTGGAGTGGCTTGTGTTGCTTAAATGCAACACCATCTCTCCGGGACAGGAGGCACATTACCGATGAATCTCGAAAAGTTCACCGACCGCGCCAAGGGGTTCCTGCAGAGCGCGCAGACCGTCGCCATCCGTCTGAACCACCAGCGGATCGCGCCCGAACATATCCTGAAGGCCCTGCTCGAGGACAACGAGGGCATGGCCGCCGGGCTGATCCAGCGCGCCGGCGGCAATCCCCAGATCGCGGTGCAGGAAATCGACAAGGCGCTCGCCAAGATCCCGGGCGTGTCGGGCGGCGGCGCGCAGGCGACGCCGGGGCTGGACAACGACGCGGTCCGGGTGCTCGACCAGGCCGAGCAGATCGCCGCGAAATCCGGCGACAGCTTCGTCACGGTGGAGCGCATGCTGGTGGCGCTGGCGCTCGCCGGGACCACGGCGGCGGGCCAGGCGCTGAAGGCGGCCAACGTCTCGGCCAAGGCGCTGGAGGCGGCGGTCACCGAACTGCGCGGCGGCCGCACGGCGGACAGCGCCGGGGCCGAGAACGCCTACGACGCGATGAAGAAGTATGCGCGCGACCTCACCGAAGCGGCGCGCGCGGGCAAGCTCGATCCGGTGATCGGCCGCGACGAGGAGATCCGCCGCACCGTGCAGATCCTCGCCCGCCGCACCAAGAACAACCCCGCGCTGATCGGCGAACCGGGCGTCGGCAAGACGGCGATCGCCGAAGGCCTGGCGCTGCGCATCGCCAACGGCGACGTGCCCGACAGCCTCAAGGACCGGCGCCTGATGGCGCTCGACATGGGCAGTTTGATAGCGGGCGCGAAGTATCGCGGCGAGTTCGAAGAGCGGCTGAAGGCCGTGCTCGACGAAGTGAAGGGCGCGGAAGGCGAGATCATCCTGTTCATCGACGAGATGCACACGCTGATCGGCGCGGGCAAATCGGAAGGCGCGATGGACGCCTCGAACCTCTTGAAGCCCGCGCTCGCGCGCGGCGAGCTGCACTGCATCGGCGCGACCACCCTCGACGAGTACCAGAAGTACGTCGAGAAAGACCCGGCGCTGCAGCGGCGGTTCCAGCCGGTGTTCGTCGGTGAGCCCACCGTCGAGGACACGATCTCGATCCTGCGCGGCATCAAGGACCGCTACGAGCTGCACCACGGCGTGCGCATTGCCGACAACGCGATCGTCGCCGCGGCGACGCTGTCCAACCGCTACATCGCCGACCGCTTCCTGCCCGACAAGGCGATCGACCTGATGGACGAGGCCGCCAGCCGCATCCGCATGGAAGTGGAGTCCAAGCCCGAGGAGATCGAGGGGCTCGACCGGCGGATCATCCAACTCAAGATCGAGGAGATGGCGCTCGAGAAGGAGAGCGACCAGCCCTCGAAGGACCGGCTCGCCGCCTTGCGCGCCGAGCTTGCCAACCTCGAGCAGCAGTCGGCCGAGCTCACCACGCGCTGGCAGAACGAGCGCGACAAGATCGCCTCGGAAGGCAAGATCAAGGAGGCGCTCGACGCCGCGCGGATCGAGCTCGACCAGGCGCAGCGCCAGGGCGATTTCGCCAAGGCCGGCGAGCTGACCTATGGCCGCATTCCCGAGCTGGAGAAGCAGCTCGCGGAGGCGGAGGGCGGGTCGGACAACGCGCTGCTCCGCGAGGAAGTGACCAGCGAGGACATCGCCGCCGTGGTCAGCCGCTGGACCGGCATCCCGGTCGACCGGATGATGGAGGGCGAGCGCGAGAAGCTGCTCAAGATGGAAGAGGCCATCGGCAAGCGGGTGATCGGCCAGCAGGACGCCGTGGTCGCCGTGTCCAAGGCGGTGCGCCGCGCCCGCGCCGGTTTGCAGGATCCCAACCGGCCGCTGGGCTCGTTCCTGTTCCTCGGCCCCACCGGCGTCGGCAAGACCGAGCTGACCAAGGCGCTCGCCGGCTTCCTGTTCGACGACGACGCGGCGATGGTCCGCATCGACATGTCGGAATTCATGGAGAAGCACTCGGTCGCCCGCCTGATCGGCGCGCCTCCGGGCTACGTCGGCTACGAGGAGGGCGGCGTGCTGACCGAGGCGGTGCGGCGCCGGCCCTACCAGGTCGTGCTGTTCGACGAGGTCGAGAAGGCGCATTCGGACGTGTTCAACGTGCTGCTCCAGGTGCTCGACGACGGGCGGCTGACCGACGGCCAGGGCCGGGTGGTGGACTTCACCAACACGCTGATCATCCTCACCAGCAACCTGGGCAGCCAGTACCTCGCCAACCTGGGCGAGGGCGAGGACGTCGCCTCGGTCGAACCGCAAGTGATGGACGTGGTGCGCGGGCACTTCCGGCCCGAGTTCCTCAACCGGCTGGACGAGATCATCCTGTTCCACCGCCTGGGCCAGGAACACATGGGCCCGATCGTCGAGATCCAGGTGGCGCGCGTGCAGAAGCTGCTCAAGGACCGCAAGATCGTGCTCGACCTCTCGGACGCCGCCGAGCGCTGGCTCGGCCGGGTGGGCTACGATCCGGTCTATGGCGCGCGGCCCTTGAAGCGCGCGGTGCAGCGCTACTTGCAGGATCCGCTGGCGGAAAAGCTGCTCGGCGGCGAGATCCCCGACGGCGCGACGGTGAAGATCGACGAAGGCGAAGGCGCGCTGACCATCGCGGTGGGGTGAGCGGCGCGGTGGCGTGAGTCCGGCTCTCCTTCCGCTTGCGGGAGGGCCGGTTCGCACCGGCTCTTCCCGGGCGTTCCCGCAAGCCGATTGACCAGTCCGCGCGCGGCGATTAACCGGCTGCTTAAATCGGGCTCCCGGAGCCCCTGACGGAAGGATTCACGCACATGAAACTCGACAACACGATCGCGGCGGTGGTCACCGGCGGCGCTTCGGGCCTCGGCGCGGCGACGGCGCAGGCGCTCGCCGCCAAGGGCGTCAAGGTCGCGCTGTTCGACCTCAACGCCGAGAAGGGCGAGGCGCTGGCCAAGGAGATCGGCGGCGTGTTCTGCGAGGCCAACGTCACCTCGGACGAGAGCATGGATGCCGCCTTCGCCAAGGCGCGCGCCGCGCACGGGCAGGAGCGGGTGCTGATCAACTGCGCCGGCATCGCCACGGCGATAAAGACGCTGGGCCGCGACCGCGAGACCGGCGCGATCAAGCCGTATCCGATGGACAGCTTCAACCAGGTGATCCAGATCAACCTGATCGGCACTTTCCGCGCGATCATGAAGTCCGCCGCGGGCATGCTGACGCTCGATCCGCTCGACGAGTTCGGCGAGCGCGGCGCGATCGTCAACACCGCCTCGGTCGCGGCGCAGGACGGCCAGGTCGGCCAGGCCGCCTATTCGGCCTCGAAGGGCGGCGTGCTGGCGATGACGCTGCCGATCGCGCGCGACTTCATGAACGAAGGCATCCGCGTCAACACGATCCTGCCCGGCATCTTCGAGACGCCGATGATGCTGTCGCTCCCCGAGAAGGCGCAGCAGTCGCTCGCCCAGGCGGTGCCGTTCCCCAAGCGCCTCGGCAAGCCCGCCGAATACGCCGCGCTGGCGACCTTCATGCTGGAGAACAGCTACATGAACGCCGAGGCCGTCCGCCTCGACGGTGCGATCCGCATGGCGCCGAAGTAAGCCGCCCGGTGGCGGTCGCCGCGCCCGCCAATCATCTGGCCGCGCCGCCCGGCGCTCGCGAGCTCCTGCTGGAGACCGCGAGCGCCATCATGCGCGAGGGCGACATCGTCGATATCTCGCTGTCCGAACTGAGCCTGCGCTCCGGGCTCAACTCGGCGCTGGTGAAGTACTACTTCGGCAACAAGGCGGGGCTGCTGAAGGCGCTGCTCGACCGCGACTGGCAGGCGATCGTCGCCAGCGTCGACGCGCTCGTCGCCAAGGACGGCTGGGACCCCGAGACCAAGCTGCGGCGGCACATCTCGAAGGTGATCGATACCTTCTACGCCGTTCCCTACCTCAACCGCCTGACGATGCGGCTGGTGCGCGACAGCGACGATGCCGAGGCGCGGCGAATCGCCCACTGCTACCTCAGCCCGATCTACCAGGCCTATGAGCAGCTCATCGGCGACGGGGTGAAGGCCGGCGCGTTCCGTCCGATCGACCCGCAACTGTTCTATTTCACCGTCACCGGCGCGGTCGATCGCTTCTTTTCGGCGCGGCTGGTGCTCAAGCACTGCTTCGACCAGGACACGCTGACCGAGGAACTGCGCGACCGCTACCGCGAGCACACCATCGACATCATCATGGCGGGCATCCTTGCGCGCTGAACACCCCTCCGCCTGGCACATCGGCGTGATCGGCGGATCCGGCCTCGCCGAGGGCGTGGGGCTGGAGGACGCGCAGGAGATCGCCGTCGCCAGCCCGTTCGGCACGCCTTCGGGGCCGGTGACGATGGGCACGCTCGGCGGCGTGCGCTTCACGTTCCTGGCGCGGCACGGCGAGGGCCACGCGATTCCGCCCGGCGAGATCGACTACCGCGCCAACATCGACGTGCTCAAGCGCTGCGGCGTGACCGACGTGCTGGCGCTCTCGGCGATCGGCTCGCTGCGCGAGCATATGGCCCCCGGCCAGTTCGTCGCCGTCGACCAGTTCGTAGATCGCACGCAAGGCCGCGCGGGCAGCTTCTTCGGTCCGGGCCTCGTCGCGCACGTCTCGCTGGCCGATCCGGTCTGCCCGCGGCTCGCGGGCCTTGTGGCGGACGCCGCGCGCCAGGTCGGCGCGGCGGTGCATCAGGGCGGCTGCTACGTCGCCATCGAAGGCCCGCAGTTCTCCACCCGCGCCGAAAGCCGGCTCTACCGGCAGTGGGGCGCCGACGTGATCGGCATGACCGCGATGCCCGAGGCGCGCCTCGCGCGCGAGGCGGAGCTGCCTTACGCGCTGCTCGGCATGGTCACCGACTGGGATAGCTGGCGCGAGGCCGAGCAGGGCGTCGAGGCGGCGGGCATCCTCGCGGTGATGAAGGCCAACGTCGCGCTCGCCCGCGCGGCGGTGCGCGCGCTCGCCCAGGCGCTGCCGCCGACGCGGACCGCGAGCCCCATCGACCGTGCGCTCGACCACGCGATCATGACCGCGCCCGCGCAGCAGGACCCGCGCCTGCGCGCCATGCTCGGCGCGGTGGCTGGCCGGGTTCTAGGATAGGGCGAGACGGAGGCGCTGCTTCAGCGGCGCCTGATCACACGCCCAGCAGCCAGGCCAGGTTCGAGGCGCCGTCTTCCTGGAAGCGCCAGCCGTGCCACGGATCGTCGGGCACTTGCTCGAACAGCCGGGCGACGGGGCCGAGGTCGCCGCCCAGCGCCGCGGTGATCGTCAGGTCGCGGATCATGCCGCCGTTGCGCACCGCTTCCGCCGCGGCGGCAAGGATCAGCGGCTTCTGGCCGCACAGCTCGGGATCGTCGAACACCCGCTGCGCCGCGGGCGACAGGCGGCTGGAGATCTCGCGCCGGGCGCTGGCGATGGCGCGCGCCATGTGGCGCTGGCTGATCTCGCTCTGTCCTTCGGCGATCGCTTCCAGCGTGCCGTACTGCGCCAGCAGGCCCGCAAGGTAGGGCAGCCCCGCCGACGCTTCGATCAGGCGGGCGAGCGCGGTCTCGGCGAACGTCAGGCGCCCGCGCTTGGCGCCGATGGCGACCAGTTCGCGGATCTCCTCGCCGCTCATGTTGGGCAGGCTGATGCCGACCACGTTGCGGCGGATCGACGGCGCGTCGCTGATCAGCCCCGGCAGGCTGCTGGCGACGCCGCCGATCAGGAACTGCACCGGCAGCGCCCGGTCGGACAGGTTCTTGATCAGCTCGGCCACCGACTTGCGGAAGCGCGGATCGGCGGCCCGGTCGAATTCGTCCAGCACGATCAGGACCTTGGCGCCGGCCAGACTGCTCAACACCTCGCTCAGCAAGGGCACCGAGAACTTGCCGGCGGGCAGCTTGTCGGCCAGCGTGCCGCCACGCTCGACCGCTTCCATGCCGGGATCCAGGCTGGCGTCGTAGAGCAGCGGAATGCGCGCGAGGATCGAGCGGAACAGCTCGCAGAAATCCGACTCCTCGCCGCAAGAGACGTAATGGACCGCATAGGCGGCCTGTTGCGCCAGTTCGCTCACCACCATCAGCAGCGAGGTCTTGCCGATGCCGCGATCGCCATAGACGATGACGTGGAGCTGCTGGTCCTCGATCGCCCGGATGACCGCGCGCAGCACCGGCTGGCGGCCGGCGAAGCGGGAGACGGTCGAGACCGGTTGGGCCGGCAGGAAGGCGCGGGCCGCCAGCCCGGCGTCGCCGCCGAAGCCGTCGGAGCGGGCATCCTCGAACAATCCGGCCATGCTGCGGAAGTGCGGGTGCGCCGGCGCTTCTCGCGCCGGGCTGTCGAACCTTTGCAGGACGAGCACCTCGCCTTCGCCGATCTCGCCCCAATCGGCTCCGGCGTCGCGCGGGGGCTGCCGCTCGAGGCCGAAGATGCGCTTAATCCAGTTCATGCAGGCTCCGGTGGTTTAGGGACCCTAATTGCGGGTGTTGCGGCCGCCGGGAAAGCGCGGCTTGAGTACGAGGAAAACATACGCGGCTACCGCCGCGATCAGCGCGATGGCGACCACGTCCCAGCCCTTGTTGCCGCAGTAGTTGGCCAGCGCGCAGCCGATCGAGGGTGGCAGGTAGTGCCAGATCGTGTCGGGCGGCTCGTCGTGCGAGGAGCGTTCGAGGAATAATACGATCAGGCCCGCGAACATGGCCAGGGTCACCCAATCGTAGATCGTGCTCATCCGAATTTATCCGCCCGCTTTGACTGCGCCGACATCGCGATAGCCGATGCGCGATCCTTCCGGACCCTATCGGGCGCGCCGCGCGAAAGCAATTCCGCGCCTCCCGCGGAAGTTACCGTATGTTTACCTCTTCGGCACAGTATCTTCCCCCAGGAGTCCCGACTGGAATCCCAAGGGGAATAGCGATGGTCCGAGCACTGGCTACGAAGCATCGGATCGATGCGGTCCTGCCCGCCACGGCGGAGCCCGCCGCGCGCTCCGCGCGCGCGTCCGTGGGTCCGACCGAGACCGCCCGGTCGCTCCAGCAGCGCCTGCACGACACTTACGCCCGCGCGCCTGAACAACATGAACGCGAACTGTCCGCTTTCGCGGGGCTGGCGATCATCGCCGGCGCCAGCGGGTTGCTGTGGGTCGCGGTCGTCGCGGCGATTCAGGCGCTGGTCTGATCGCGCGCTGAATTGGGACAGCGGCGCCTTCGTCCGTCCTGTCCCATTGTCGGGCATCCTTAACGGCGATATAGTCGTTGGCGGCGCGTGGGCGATCCTTTCCGGGGCTTTGCCGATTATTTTTCGGCACTTACGGCGACAGGAGACCACACGCCGGAACCGATCGAGCGGGAACAGTCTTTCGTGGTCCAGAAATCGTCTTTCGTGATCACGCGGTCGCTGTTCCCGATGGACCCGCTGTTCCAGACTTTCCCCCAAGATCAAGGACGCCAGAATCGAGGACGGGGTTGACCGAGATGTCGCCCACCGTGCGCGGCAGCGGCCGGGACGCGGGCGGCGGCGCGGCGAGGCCCACGGGCTTCGCCTTCGACCGGCGCACGGTGCGGCTGATGCTCTATGCGTCGCTGCTGCTCTGCGATCTGCTCGCCATCTGGCTCGGCTTCGTCATGGGCGTGATCGTTCGCGGCAAGCCGTGGATGCTGCTGAACGGGGTGCCGCTCGCCTGGTATCTCACCCCACTGCACATCGCGATCGGGCTGGGGGTGGGCGCCTTCTCGCGCGGGGCGGTCGAATCGCGGCTCGATTCGATCCGGCGCGGCATCTACGCGCTGCTCGTTTCGGCCGGGCTGGTGCTGATGCTGGTGTTCTTCGAGCAGGCCGGTGACAAGATCTCGCGGGTCGGCGTCGGCGTGTCGCTGGTCTTTTCGCTTTGCGCTATCGCCGGCCTGCGCTTCATGTTCCTGTCGTTCTTCCCGCGCAGCCAGCAGGGTTGGCTCACCGGCGAGCTTCTGATCCTCGACGGCGCGGCGGTGCCGCGCGGCTATCACGGGGACGTGCTCGACGTGCGGGCCGAGGCGATCCAACCCGACGTGCGGGACGTGCAGCAACTCGGTCGGCTGGCCGAGCGGGTGACGCCCTACGACCGGGTGATCGTCGCCAGCACCACCGCGCAGCGGCGTGGCGAATGGGCCCAGATGCTCAAGTGCTTTGACATCGCCGGCGAGGTCATCCTCGACGACGGGACCCCGCTGGGCGCGGTGGCGGTGGATCGCTTCTATGGCAAGGATACCGTGGTGGTGGCGCGCGGCCCATTGTCGCTCGGCGCGCGGATCAACAAGCGGGCGATGGACATCGCGATCTCGGGCACGGCGCTGCTGTTCCTGTTGCCGCTGCTGCTGCTGACGGCAGCGGCGATCAAACTGGACAGCCGCGGGCCGGTGTTCTTCGCGCAAGTGCGCGTCGGCCGCGGCAACCGATTGTTCCGCATCCTCAAATTCCGCAGCATGCGCACCGACGCGAGCGACCTCGACGGCAATTGCTCGACCACGCGCGACGACGCGCGCGTCACGCGCGTCGGACGGATCATCCGGGCGACCAGCATCGACGAGCTGCCGCAGCTCATCAACGTGCTCAAGGGGGACATGAGCGTGGTCGGACCCCGACCCCATGCGCTCGGTTCGCTGGCCGGCGACAAGCTGTTCTGGCAGGTGGACGAGGCGTACTGGCGCCGCCACGCGCTGCGCCCAGGGATCACCGGCCTCGCGCAAGTGCGCGGCTTTCGCGGTGCGACGCACAAGCAGCTCGACCTCGAGAACCGGCTGCAGGCCGACCTCGAGTACCTCAACGGGTGGACTCTGTGGAGCGACGTGAAGATCATCTTCGCCACCTTCCGGGTACTCGTCCATCCGCAAGCCTATTGAGATCGTGGGTGAATTGTCTTGCCGTGCGCCGCCGGGTTGTAGCAGGAGGCAGTCCGCCGATGGTCGAACGCCGCACATGAACCGGGATGACCCGATGGGCGCCCCGCCGGGGCCGATGCTGATGTTGGGGGTGCGGCGGTGATCGCCCCCGGACCCTCGCTCAAGAAGCGCGTCGGGCGGCTGATCCCCTATCCGCTGATCGCCTGGGGGCGGCGGCTGATCCACGCCGGCCCCCAGCGCTGCCAGGTCTGCGGCCACGGCGTGCGCGGCCGGCAGGACGCGGGCTATGGCTATCCCTCGCTCGAGGAACTGCGGGTCGTCGGCGGCATGCGGCGCAACCGCGATCGCTGCCCGATCTGCCATTCGACCGCGCGCGAGCGGCTGATCTGGTACTACCTGACGCGGCGGCACCTGCCCTGGGCGGGGGCCGCGCCGGACTTCGCCATCGCCCATTTCGCGCCCGAGAAAGGCCTCTCGGCGCGGCTCGCGGCACGCTTCGGCAAGGCCTACCGGGCCTATGACTTCGCGCCCGCGCGTTATCGCCACTTGTCCGAAGTCGGTTTCCAGAACCTCGAGGCGCTGACGTTGGCGGACGAATCGGTCGATCTGCTGATCTGCAACCATGTGCTCGAGCATGTGGGATCGGTGCCCAAGGCGCTCGCCGAGATCCGCCGGGTGTTGAAGCCGGAGGGCCTGGCGATCCTGCAAGTGCCGATCGCGCTCAAGCTGGATCGCACGCGCGAGGGGACCGGCGACGAGGACGACGCCGCGCGGATCGAGCGGTTCGGTCAGGCCGATCACCTCCGGCTGTTTTCGCGCCAGGGCTATATCGATAG
>DASVMK010000214.1:0-2966 GCA_036384395.1 Novosphingobium sp. | reverse complement strand
CGACACGCTCAAGGCGCGCTGGACGTTGCCGATGGCGCTCGCCTTCCTCGCCTGGTTCGTGTTCGCGCCGCAGTGCCTCTCGACCATCGCCGTCGCCCGGCGCGAGACCAATGGCTGGAAATGGCCGATGTTCATGCTCGGCTACCTCTTCGCGATGGCCTATGTGGCCGCGGGCGCAACCTATTGGATAGCGGTCTGGGCTGGGCTGTAGCCACTGTGTAAAAGCGGATCAGCGGGACTCGCGGCTCCGCGTCCCGTCGATTACCGAGAGCGCCAACTCGAAAGGGAAGCGATTCGATGGCAGGCAGCGTCAACAAGGTCATTCTGATCGGCAACCTCGGTCAGGATCCGGAAGTGAAAAGCTTCCAGAACGGCGGGCGCATCGCCAACCTGCGCATCGCCACCTCGGAAAACTGGAAAGACAAGAACACCGGCGAGCGCAAGGAACGCACCGAGTGGCACTCGGTGGTGCTTCAGTCCGACGGCCTGGTCGGCGTGGCCGAGCGTTTCCTGCGCAAGGGCAGCAAGGTTTACATCGAGGGCCAGCTCCGCACCCGCAAGTGGCAGGACCAGTCCGGGAACGACCGTTACACCACCGAAATCTCGGTCGGCGTGGGCGGTACCTTGACGATGCTCGACGGCGCCCAGGGCGGCGCTGGCGCTGGCGGTGGCGGGTCGCGTGGCGGCGGCGGTGATTGGGGCGGCGGTTCGGGTGGCGGCTACGGTGGCGGCAACCGCTCGGGCGGCGGTGCGTCGGGTGGTGCTTCGCGCGGCGGGTTCGCCGACGATCTCGACGACGATATCCCGTTCTGATCGAGGCCCGTTCTTCAGTCCTTCTTCTTCAATGCGGCCAGCGCGGCGAAAGGCCCGCTGGCCGTTTCGTCGATGATCCCGGCGCGGCGGCGCGCTTCTTCGGCCTCGGGCCCGCAGGCGAAGGGATCGATGGCGAGCGCCAGGCTCTGCGCCACCGCCTCGCCTAGATCGAAGTGGGTGCCGGCGTATTCGATCTCGTCGCAGTCGCCGGCGTCCAGCTCCACCTCCTCGTCGGGCGCGTGGCCGGTGGTCTCGGGCACGAAGCGGAACGCCAGCGGCTCGTCGATGCTGACCGGCAGGTCCTCGGCCGAGATCGCACAACTCTGCACGAAGTCCGCCACGATCCGGCCCCTGGCATCGACGGCGAGCCCATCACGGCTCAGCAGCACCTCGGCCTCCAGCCGGCCGACCGCGACGAGGCCGAAGCGCTTGGCCAGCGCCGCGCGCTCGGCTTCGCTCGCTTCCAGCCGCACCGCCTTGCCCTCGACCTGGCGGACATCGAACACGCGCGGGAACTCGGAGCCCGTCACCGCGGAATCTCTCCGGCGAGCAGCGCCGCGGCGGGGATCGCCTCCAGCTCGCCGGCCAGCGCCAGGGCGCGGGCGGCGATGGACGCGGTGCTGCCGTTCCCGGTCAGCGTGACATTGCGGGCCACGACCTCGGCGACGGCGTCCTGCCCTTGCGGCAGGGCCTCGCGCAGCGCGCCCAGCCGCCCGCCCAGAACGCTCATCAACCGGCCCATGTGCTTGCCGACGACCACGTCGCCCACCCCGCTCTCGCGGAGCTGGCCGTCCATGTCGTCCACGAAGATCTCGGTCAGCAGGACCGACCGCTGCACCAGCTCGGGCTCGCGCTCCATGCGCAGCAGGACCAGCGCGAGCACCAGCGTGATCGCGTCGAACCGACCGGGCACGGTATCGGCGATGCCGCACTGGGCGTACCATTCGGGCTCGCGCGCGATGGCGACGACGCGGTGCCACAGCGGGCGCAGCACGGCGCGGCCTTCGTCGCGCGGGCGAAGCAGGCGGGAAAGCAGGGACACTGCGGCGGGCACCTTTCATTCAGCGGCAATTCAAACAGGCTTGTCCAAGCGCGCCATTGCGATGTCGCGCGCCGGGCCTTAAGGCTTCCCGCCGATATAGACGCGCGCGGCCGGCTGGCAATGGCCGGTGCTCCGCGGCGCGGCGATAGAGATTGGAGCTTGGCATGCAGGGCAATGGGCGAAGGACGCGGAGACTGGCGGCGGCGCTGGCGCTGGTCGCGCTAGCCGGCGGCTGCGCTTCGATTCGCGAGCATCGCGGCTACCTGGTCGACCGCGCGCTGATGGACTCTGTCCAGCCCGGCATCGACAACCGGCTCTCGGTCGAACGCACGCTCGGCCGGCCCTCGTTCGCCAGCCAGTTCGGCGACCAGGCGTGGTACTACGTTTCGATCGATACCAAGCAATCGCCTCTCGGCCGTCCGCGCACAAGCGACCAGGTGGTGATGCGCGTGCGCTTCGACGCCAACGACAACGTGCTGGCGGTCGACAAGACCGGGATCGAGAAGGTCGCGCGGATCGACCCAGACGGCAAGAAGACGCAGACCCTCGGCCGCGACCGCAGCTTCTTCGAAGACCTGTTCGGCAACATCGGCGCGGTCGGCGCGCCGGGCATGGGCGGTCCCGCCGCCCCGAGCGGGCCGGGCCCGAACGGCTCGTGATCCCGGCGTGGGCGCGATGGCCGGCTTGAACCCTTGGCCCGGCGCCATATATCGCGCGTCATGAACGACAGCAGGGGCAGCCACGGCCTGATCCAGTGGCACGGCACGACCATCATCGGCGTGAAGAAGGGCGGCAGGACCGTCATCGCCGGCGATGGCCAGGTCTCGATGGGCAACACCGTGATGAAGCCGAACGCGCGCAAGGTGCGCCGGATCGGCGATGGCGGGAGCGTGATCGCCGGCTTCGCGGGCGCCACCGCCGACGCCTTCACCCTGTTCGAACGGCTCGAACGCAAGCTCGAGCAGCACCGCGGCCAGCTGATGCGCGCCGCGGTGGAGCTCGCCAAGGACTGGCGCACCGACAAGTACTTGCGCAACCTCGAAGCGCTGATGATCGTCGCCGATGCCGAGACGATGCTGATCCTCACCGGCAACGGCGACGTGCTCGAGCC
>DASVMK010000213.1:0-8692 GCA_036384395.1 Novosphingobium sp. | reverse complement strand
GGGGGGGTTATTCTCCAGCGACATCTCGCACCGAACTGGCGAATTCCTCGAAGTCGCGCGCCTCGCTGAAGTCGCGATAGACGCTGGCGAAGCGGATGTAGGCCACTGAATCGAGCTGGCGCAGGCCGTCCATCACCATCTCGCCGATGGCTTGGCTGTGGATCTCGTTCTCGCCCATCGTCTCGACCTGGCGCTGGATGCCCGAGACCAACTGGTCGAGCCGCTCCTGCGCGATGCCGCGTTTGCGGCAGGCGAGGGCGACCGACTGCTCGATCTTCTCGCGGTCGAACGGCTCGCGCCGCGCCTGGCCGTCGGTGCCGTCGTTCTTGACCACGGCGATCTCGCGCAACTGCACGCGCTCGAACGTGGTGAAGCGGGCGCCGCAGCTTTCGCACTGGCGCCGGCGCCGGATCGCGGTGTTGTCCTCGGTGGGCCGCGAATCCTTTACCTGGCTGTCGTCATGGGCGCAGAACGGGCAGCGCACTCACATTCCCTGATAGATGGGGAAGCGTGCGCAGAGCGCTTGGACGCGCGCGGCGACCGAGGCTTCGACCTGGGCGTCGCCCTCGTCCCCGTTCTTGCGCAGGCCCTCGACCACTTCGGCGATCAGCCCGCCGATCTCGCGGAATTCCTCGACGCCGAAGCCGCGGGTGGTGCCCGCCGGGGTGCCCAGGCGGATGCCCGAGGTGACGAAGGGCGAGCGGCTGTCGTTGGGGATGCCGTTCTTGTTGCAGGTGATCGACGCGCGATCGAGGCCCTTCTCGGTCGCCTTGCCGGTGATCTCCTTCGAGGACAGGTCGACGAGCATCAGGTGGTTGTCGGTGCCGCCCGAGACGATGTCGAGGCCGTGCTCCTGCAGGCTGGCCGCCAGCGCCTTGGCGTTGGCCTTGACCGCCTTGGCATAAGCCTTGAATTCGGGCTTGAGCGCCTCGGCGAAGGCGACCGCCTTGGCCGCGACGATGTGCATCAGCGGACCGCCCTGAAGGCCGGGGAAGATCGCCGAGTTGATCTTCTTGGCGATCGCCTCGTCGTTCGACAGGACGATGCCTGAACGCGGACCGCGCAGCGACTTGTGCGTGGTGGTCGTGGTGACGTGCGCGTGCGGCACCGGCGAGGGGTGCTCGCCGCCGGCGACGAGCCCTGAGAAGTGCGACATGTCGGCGAGCAGGTAGGCGCCCACCTCGTCGGCGATCTCGCGGAAGCGCGGGAAGTCCCAGATGCGCGAATAGGCGGTGCCGCCGCAGATGATCAGCTTGGGCTTGTTCTCGCGCGCGATCCGCGCGACTTCGTCCATGTCGATCAGATGATCGTCGGGGCGCACGGTATAGGGCACCGGCTTGAACCACTTGCCGCTCATGTTGACGGGCGAGCCGTGGGTGAGGTGACCGCCGGCGTTGAGGTCGAGCCCCATGAAGGTGTCGCCCGGCTGCAGCAGCGCCAGAAACACCGCCTGGTTCATCTGGCTGCCCGAGTTTGGCTGGACGTTGGCAAAATTGCAGCCGAACAGTTGCTTGGCGCGCTCGATCGCCAGCGTCTCGATCTCGTCGACGTATTCGCAGCCGCCGTAATAGCGCTTGCCCGGATAGCCCTCGGCGTACTTGTTGGTCAGCACCGAGCCGGCCGCTTCGAGCACCGCCTTCGAGCAGATGTTCTCGGAGGCGATCAGTTCGATCTTGTCGCGCTGGCGGCCGAGTTCCTTGCCGATCCAGCCGGCGATCTCGGGGTCCGTCTGGGCGAGGCTGCGGTCGAAGAAGCCGGTAGGCGTGACGGCGACGGTATCGGTGCTCATGCGGATTCCCTGTTGAGAACTGGGTTGGAGAGTTTTTCCACGCGGCCGGTGTGGCGCCCGCCGCCGAATTCGGTGGCGAGGAAGGCGTCGAGGCAGGCCTTGGCCATATCGACGCCGATCAGCCGGGCGCCCAGCGCGATGGCGTTGGCGTCGTTGTGCTCGCGCGCCAGCGCGGCGGAGAGCGGTTCCGACACCAGCGCGCAGCGCAGCTTGGGATTGCGGTTGACCGCGATCGAGATGCCGATGCCCGAGCCGCAGAGCGCGACGCCGAACTGCGCGGTGCCGTCGGCGACGACCTCTGCCAGCTTGTAGCCGAAGTCGGGGTAATCCACCCGGTCGGCGGTCTCGGGGCCGAGGTCGGCGACCTCGTGGCCGAGCGAAATCAGATAGTCGCGCAGCTCGGCCTTGAGGTCGATGGCGGCGTGATCGGAGGCGATGGCGATGCGCATACTGCGGGACCCTGGCTGCGGGGTGAATCGGTTCAGCGCCCCCTTAGGCCGTGTCGCGCCGCAGCGCCAGTGCCGGGCCGGAACCGCACACGCCGCCGGAGAATCGCGAGCGGCGCGGAACGCGGCCCGGAATCAAGTAAGCCCCGTCGCATCTCTGCGGCGGGGCTTCCTGGAGTCGTTTTCGTGAGAAAACGATCTCGACACGATCCGATTTGCATCGTTTCGCACGATATCAACGGCCCGGCCGGCGAGAGGTTCCCGCGAAAAACGCAGCCCCCGCGAAATCCGGGGTCATGGTGAAAAAAGCCACGCCGGACACCCTGCGGTCTGCCCCTACGCAATCCCCTATAAGCCCGCGAGACCAATTGCTTACTCATCGTCGCTATAGTCGCTCGCAGAGAGGCCGGAATCGGCGGTGAATCGCCCTGCGATGCGCCGGCGGTTTCGACCAGACGGGGGCGCAGGTCCCCGGCCGTGGCGCACACGCCCCCCGGATGTGCCACGACCTTCCGGCGGGCCGGGCTCTCGCCTCGGCCCGCCGGACTCTTTTCCCGTCTCTTGAAGAGCTTACTGATCCAGGAAGCTGCGCATCTTACGGCTGCGGCTCGGGTGCTTGAGCTTCCGCAGCGCCTTGGCTTCGATCTGGCGGATGCGTTCGCGGGTGACCGAGAACTGCTGGCCGACTTCTTCCAGCGTGTGATCGGTGTTCATGCCGATGCCGAAGCGCATGCGCAGCACGCGCTCCTCGCGCGGGGTGAGGCTGGCGAGGACGCGGGTGACCGTTTCCTTGAGGTTGGCCTGGATCGCCGCGTCGACCGGGATGATCGCGTTCTTGTCCTCGATGAAATCGCCCAGGTGCGAATCCTCCTCGTCGCCGATCGGCGTTTCGAGGGAGATCGGCTCCTTGGCGATCTTCATCACCTTGCGGACCTTCTCGAGCGGCATCGACAGGCGCTCGGCCATTTCCTCGGGCGTGGGCTCGCGGCCCTGCTCGTGAAGGAACTGGCGGCTGGTGCGCACGAGCTTGTTGATCGTCTCGATCATGTGGACCGGGATGCGGATCGTGCGCGCCTGGTCGGCGATCGAGCGGGTGATCGCCTGGCGAATCCACCAGGTGGCGTAGGTCGAGAACTTGTAGCCGCGGCGGTACTCGAACTTGTCGACCGCCTTCATCAGGCCGATGTTGCCTTCCTGGATCAGGTCGAGGAACTGCAGGCCGCGGTTGGTGTACTTCTTGGCGATCGAAATCACCAGGCGCAGGTTCGCTTCCACCATTTCCTTCTTGGCGATGCGCGCCTCGCGCTCGCCCTTCTGGACCATGTTGACGATGCGGCGGAATTCGAGCAGCGCCATGCCGGTGGCGGCGGCGATGTCGGCCACTTCGGCGCGGATGCGCTCGACCGCGTCGGCCTCGTTGGCGGCGAAGGCCGCCCACTTCTTGTCCCTGCCCGACTGCGCCTGCAGCCAGCCGTCGTCGAGCTCGTGCCCGACGTAGGCGTCGAGGAAGTCCTTGCGGTTGACCTTGTGGCGCTCGGCCAGGCGCAGCATCTGGCCGCCCAGCGTCGTCAGCCGGCGGTTGAAGGCGTAGAGGTTGTCGACCAGGTATTCGATCTTGGTCGCGTGGAAATGCACGCTCTCGACCTGGGCGGTGAGGTCTTCGCGCAGTTGCTGGTACTGCTTCTCCTTGGCGGCGGGGAACTCATTGCCCGCGCCCATCGCCTCGAGCCGCTCGGCCTGGATCTTCTCGAAGTTGCGGAACAGCTCGGTGATCAGCGCGAACTTCTCCAGCGCCTCGGGCTTCAGCGCGGCTTCCATCTGGGCGAGGCTGAGGGTGTTGTCCTCCTCTTCCTCCTCGGCGGGACGGCGGGCGCGGCGCTCGATGCCGTCCTCGTCCTCCTCGTCGGCGCTCTCCTCCTCCTCGACGTCGTCCTCTTCCTTGTAGGACGGGCCGGCGGTGGCTTCGCTGATCTCGCCGTCGCCGGTGTCCTCGCCGTCCTCGGTCAAGGCCTCGGGCGCCGGCTCCTTCGACAGCATCGCGTCGAGATCGAGGATCTCGCGAAGCTGCATCTCGCCGTTGTTGAGCGCTTCGGACCACAGGATGATGGCGTGGAAAGTGATCGGGCTTTCGCACAGGCCCAGGATCATCGTGTCGCGGCCGCTCTCGATGCGCTTGGCGATGGCGATCTCGCCCTCGCGGCTCAAAAGCTCGACCGCGCCCATCTCGCGCAAGTACATGCGCACCGGATCGTCGGTGCGGTCGACCGTTTCCTTCTTCTTCTCGGTCGCGGGGCGATCGGGGGTGCCGTCGCTGTCGTCCGGCTCGTCGGCGTCCTTCTCCTCGGGGTCGACCGCGTCCTCGTCGCTCTCGACGATGTTGACGCCCATCTCGTTGAGCGCCGAGGTGATGTCCTCGATCTGGTCCGACGACATGTCGGTGGGCAGGGCCTCGTTGAGCTCGTCCCAGGTGATCACGCCCCGGCGCTTGGCACGGGCGATCAGCTTCTTGATCGAGGCGTCGTTGAGGTCGATCAGGGGCGCATCGCCGCCTTCGCCCTTGCCGTCTGCCAAGTCTTCGTTCGGTTCGAGATCCATCATTCCGCCATGAAATTTCGGGCCCGCCTCGATGCCGAGGGGCCGCATGCGCACGCCATTTGCCCGAGACGGGCCGATAATTCCAGCATTCTATGAGCAAAAGATGATCGGGATCGGCCGGTCATACGTTTTGCCGCGCGGTGAGTTCCTTCAATCGCTGCCTGAGACCGTCCTTCTTCGCCCGCAGCCGCGCCTGTTCCTCCATGTCGAACCGCACCGTGGCGTCCTCGATCGCGGCGTCGATGTCGGGCTCCTCGACCAGCAGGACGATCGCCGCGGCGAGCGTTTCGGTGGCCAGGCCCGGATCGACCGCGTCCTTGAGGAACGGATAGGATCTGCGCGTGCTGTCGGGCATCGGCAGGGCGAGTCCCTTGTTGGCGAATATGGTGGCGAGAGTCGCGCTTTCAAGCACGGTTCCGGAATCGGCGATATCGAGCACCGCATCGAAGCGGTCGTCGAAGCCGGCGAGCCGGGCGATGGCTTCGGCGTGGCGAGCGATTTCGTGGGGCCAGCGCAGCAGCCCGGCGAGCACGGCGGTGGCCAGCGCCGCGCGCGCGCCGCCCGAGGTGGCGTGACGCAGGCGCTCGGCCTGGGCGGGGGAGGGGGCGGGGATGGAGCCCGCACCGGGCCAGGACGTGCGCCGGCTCTTGCCGGCGGATGGCTCCCACTTGGGCGCTTCGCGCTTGGGGAAGGCGAATTCCGAATAGCGGTCGCCCAGCTCGCGGCGATAGAGCGCCTTGATGTCGGGATCGGCGATCGTCTCGACATGCGCCATCAGCCGCGCCTTGAGCCCGGCCTTGTCCTCCGGCGAGTGCAGCGGCGCGGCGTCGCGCTCGTGCAGCCACAGCGTCTCCAGCAGGCTCTGCGGCTGGGCGAGCAAAGCCTCCATAGCGCGCGGGCCCTCGCGCTTGAGCAGATCGTCGGGATCGAGCCCGGCGGGCAGGCGGACGATTCGCAAGCTGTGGCCGGGACGCAGCAGCGGCAGCGCCCGCGTTGCAGCGCGCATCGCGGCGCGCTGGCCGGCGGCATCGCCGTCGAAGCACAGCAGCGGCGCCTCGGTCAGTCGCCAGAGCATCTCGATCTGCCGCTCGGTCAGCGCGGTACCCAGCGGCGCGACGCTCTCGCCGAAGCCCGCGGCGGCCAGCGCGATCACGTCCATGTAGCCTTCGACGACGATCACCCGGTTCGTCTGGCGAGAGGCGGGCCCGGCGCGGTGGTGGTTGTAGAGCGTGCGGCCCTTGTCGAACAGCGGCGTGTCTGGCGAATTGAGGTACTTAGGGGCGTCTGTCTTGGCTTTGTCGAGGATGCGTCCGCCGAAAGCGATGACCCGGCCGCGGATGTCGTGGATCGGCAGCATCAGCCGGCCGCGGAAGCGGTCGTAGGGCTCCTTGTCGTCGACGGCGATGCGCAGGCCCGCCTCGATCAGCTTGTCCTCCGGGAACTGCTGGAGCGCCTGCTTGAGCGCCTGCCGTCCCTCGGGCGCATAGCCGAAGCCGAAGCGCGCGACGGTATGCGCGTCGAACCCGCGCGTGGCGAGGTAGGCGCGGGCCTTCTCGCCCTCCGGCCCGGCGAGGCTGGCGACGAACCACTCCTGCGCCGCGGCCATCACATCGTGCAGCGAATCGCGGCGCTCGGCCATCTCGGCGGCGCGCGGGTCGGGAGCGGGGACATCCAGCCCGGCCTCGGCAGCGAGTTCCTTGACCGCGTCCATGAACGGCAGCCCGCGTTGGTCGGTCATCCAGCGGATCGCGTCGCCGTGCGCGCCGCAGCCGAAGCAGTGGTAGAAACCCTTCTCGTCGTTGACGTAGAAACTCGGCGTCTTCTCGTTGTGGAACGGACAGCAGGCCCGAAACTCGCGGCCCGCCTTGGTCAGCCGCGTGGTGCGCCCGACCACCGCCGACAGGGTGATGCGCGCGCGCAGTTCATCCAGCCATTGGGGGGTGAGGCTCATCGGCTGGTATTATAGCGGATGCCGCGCAATGCCAGCTATTGAATGTGACAATCCCCTCCCGCATGCGGGAGGGGGGGCGTGGTGCCCGGGCTTTCAGCCGAGCGCTTGTTTGACCAGCCCGCTCGCCTTGCCCATGTCGAGCTGGGTGCCGTGGCGGGCCTTCAGTTCGGCGATGACCTTGCCCATGTCCTTGATCCCGGTGGCGCCGAGCTCGGCCTTGATCGCCTCGATCGCCGCCTTGGTCTCGTCCTCGCCCATCTGCTGGGGGAGGAAGTCCTCGATCACTGCGAGCTCGCTTTTTTCGGCGTCGGCCAGTTCCTGGCGGCCGCCCTGTTCGTAGAGCGTGATCGATTCGCGGCGCTGCTTCGCCATCTTCTGCAGCACGTCGACCACCAGCGCGTCGTCGTCGGGCAGGCTCGACGCGGTGCGCAACTCGATGTCCTTGTCCTTCAGCTTGGCGAGGATGAGGCGCACGGCGGCGAGGCGCGGCCTATCGCCCGCCTTCATCGCCGTGACCTGCGCGGACTTGATCGAGTCGCGTAACATGGGTTCTCCGATTCCTTCGTGGATTCCCGCAAGCGGCAGGGAAACGGCGTTCGTAGCGGGGATTTTCCCGCTTTCCTAGGTTGACGCATCCGGACGCGAGGTCTAGCTGGCGGCCCTTAGCACTCACTGCTGGAAACCCCTTAAACGGAGCGCCTGTTCATGGCCGACGCCGCCCTTTCGCACGCACAACCAAAAGGCGCGACTGGCGTATTGGTGCTGGCCGACGGCACCGTCGTCTGGGGCCGGGGCTTCGGCGCCACCGGCAGCGCGGTGGGCGAGGTGTGCTTCAACACCGCGATGACCGGCTACCAGGAGGTGATGACCGATCCGTCCTATGCGGCGCAGATCGTCACTTTCACGTTCCCGCACATCGGCAACGTCGGCGTCAACGACGAGGATCTCGAATCCGCGGTCGATGGCGCGGTGGGTTGTGTGGTGCGCGAGGACGTCACCGCGCCTTCGAACTTCCGCGCGCGCGGCGAGTTCGGCGAATGGCTGGCGGCCAAGGGCAAGATCGGCCTCGCCGGGATCGACACCCGCGCGCTGACCCGCCGCATCCGCCTGTCGGGCGCGCCCAACGCGGTGATCGCGCACGATCCCGAGGGCCGGTTCGACATTCCGGCGCTGATCAAGCGCGCGCAGGACTGGCCGGGGCTCGAGGGCATGGACCTCGCCCGCGTGGTCAGCCGCAGCGGCGAGGAACTGTGGGAAGGCGGCCTGTGGACGCTGGGCAAGGGCTATGCCCGCAGCCCGCACGATGCCCGGCCGCATGTGGTCGCCATCGACTACGGCGCCAAGGACAACATCTTCCGCAACCTGGTGAAGGCCGGCGCGCGGGTGACGGTGGTGCCGGCGCAGACCCCGCTCGACGCGATCCTGGCGATGGCGCCCGATGGCGTGTTCCTGTCGAACGGCCCGGGCGATCCGGCGGCGACTGGCGCTTACGCGGTGCCGACGATCCAGGGCCTGCTCGAACGCGACGTGCCGCTGTTCGGCATCTGCCTCGGCCACCAGATCATGAACCTTGCGCTCGGTGCGCAGACGTTCAAGCTGCGCTTCGGTCATCACGGCGGCAACCACCCCGTGCGCCATCTGGCAACCGGCAAGGTCGAGATCACGAGCCAGAACCACAACTACGCGGTCGACGCGTCGTCGGTGCCCGCCGGTTCCGCGATCAGTCACCTCAACCTCAACGACGGCGACGTCGAGGGGATCCGCACGCCGGGGGCGCGCGCGTTCAGCGTGCAGTACCACCCCGAGGCCGGGCCGGGTCCGCACGACGCGCGCTACCTGTTCCGGGAGTTCACCGACCTCATGAGAGCCGGCTGACGCATGCCTCGACGCGACGACCTCGAATCGATCCTG
>DASVMK010000212.1:0-2326 GCA_036384395.1 Novosphingobium sp. | reverse complement strand
GCCGCCTCGCTCGCCAGCCAGCGGATCACGCTGTCGGACGGCAAGACGATCGATCTCAAGCTGCCGGCCGGGGTCGAGGATGGCACCCAGATGCGCCTCGGCGGCAAGGGCGAGGCCGGCCCCGGCGGCGCGGGCGACGCGCTCGTGACCATCCAGATCCAGCCGCACCCGTTCTTCAAGCGCGATGGCGACAACATCCGCATCGACCTGCCGGTCAGCCTCGACGAGGCGGTGGCCGGCGCCAAGGTCAAAGTGCCGACGGTCGAAGGCGCGGTGATGCTGACGGTCGCGCCCGGCAGCAGCTCGGGCAAGACGCTGCGAATCAAGGGGCGGGGCATGACGCGCAAGGACGGCTCGCGCGGCGACCAGCTCGTCACGCTGCAGATCGCCCTGCCCGAGGGCGAGGCGGCCGCCGATCTCGCCCGCCGGCTCGAGGGCTGGCGCGATCCGCGCGCGCTACGCGGCCGGCTCGGCGTCTGAGGCGGAGGTCGCACGGTGGAAGAACGCCCGCTCGGCCACCCCACCACGCATAACGACCTCTCGCCCGAAGGCCGGCGCAAGGCGGCGCTGCGCGGCCAGCTGCAGAGCGAGATCCAGCGCCGCATGGGCCCCGGCACGCGCATCTTCGCGGTGCTCAAGCGCGTGTTCACCGGCACCTATTACGACGGTTTCATCCACGCCGGAAACCTCGCCTACATGGCGATGCTGGCGCTGTTCCCGTTCTTCATCGTGCTCGCCGCGGTGCTCTCCGCGCTGGGCGACGCCTCGCAGCGCGACGCCGCGATCCATTCGGTGCTTTCGGCGGTGCCGCCGGTGGTCGCCAAGGCCCTGGAGCCGGTGGCGCGCGACGTGGTGGCGGCACGCACCGGCTGGCTGCTGTGGCTCGGCGGTTTCGTGGGGCTGTGGACCGTGAGCAGCTTGCTCGAAACCCTGCGCGACGTGCTTCACCGCGCCTACGGCACCCGGGCGACCGAGGCGTTCTGGCGCTATCGCCTGCTGTCGAGCGGGGTGATCTTCGGATCGGTGGTGTTGCTGATGCTGTCGCTCTTCGCGCAAGTGGCGATCACCGCCGCCGAGGAGGTGATCGACGCCTGGTTCCCGCGGGTCGATCCGATCTTCACCGAACTGTCGCTGTCGCGCCTCGCCTCGGCGGGGATGCTCTACGGCTCGATCTTCCTGCTGTTCATCTCGCTCACGCCGTCCGCCTATCGCGGCAAGCACTATCCCAAGTGGCCCGGCGCGCTGCTGGTGACGGTGTGGTGGGTGGCCACCACGCTACTGCTGCCGCCGGCGCTGCGCACGCTGTTCAACTACGATCTGACCTACGGCAGCCTTGCCGGCGTGATGATCGCGCTTTTCTTTTTCTGGCTGGTCGGCTTAGGGATGGTGATAGGAGCCGAATTGAACGCGGCCCTTGCGGAGACGCCGGAAGAGCGCAACGCGGTGGGTCAGGCGGACGAGCGCCAGCGCCGCCAATCGGCGTTGTCAGCCCAGGAAGCGGCCAAGGAACAGGAAGTAGGCGAATGACGGGTTTGATGCAGGGTAAGCGGGGCCTCATCATGGGGTTGGCCAACGACAAGTCGCTGGCCTGGGGTATCGCCAAGAAGTTACGCGAGCACGGCGCCGAGCTGGCCTTCTCCTACCAGGGCGAGGCGCTGGAGAAGCGCGTGCGCCCGCTGGCCGAGAGCCTGGGCAGCGATTTCCTGATCGAATGCGACGTATCGAACATGGACGCGCTCGACACCGCCTTCGCGACGCTGGCGGCGCGCTGGCCGACGATCGACTTCGTGGTCCACGCCATCGGCTTCTCCGACAAGACCGAGCTGCGCGGCCATTACGTCGACACCAGCCTCGACAACTTCCTGATGACGATGAACATCTCGGCCTACAGCCTGGTCGCCGTGACCAAGCGCGCCGCGGCGATGATGCCCGAAAGCGGCGGCTCGATCCTGACGCTGACGTACTACGGCGCCGAAAAGGTCGTGCCGCACTACAACGTGATGGGCGTGGCCAAGGCCGCGCTCGAAACCAGCGTCAAGTACCTGGCCAACGACCTCGGCCCCCGCAACATCCGCGTCAACGCGATCTCCGCCGGCCCGATCAAGACCCTGGCCGCGAGCGGCATCGGCGACTTCCGCTACATCCTCAGGTGGAACGAACTGAATTCCCCGCTGCGCCGCAACGTGACGATCGAGGACGTCGGCGGATCGGGGCTGTACTTCCTGTCGGACCTGTCCTCGGGCGTGACCGGCGAGACGCACCACGTCGACGCGGGCTACCACGTGGTAGGGATGAAGCAGGAAGACGCGCCGGATATCGCGCTGGC
>DASVMK010000211.1:0-3542 GCA_036384395.1 Novosphingobium sp. | reverse complement strand
TGGATGGGGCAGATCTACAACTTCCTCGGGCTCACCGTGGGGGTCATCGTCCCCAATCTCAACGAGTTCCAACGGCGCGAGGCCTATCACGCCGACATCACCTATGGCACCAACAACGAGCTCGGCTTCGATTACCTCCGCGACAACATGAAGCACGAGCGCAGCCAGATGGTGCAGCGCCCGTTCAACTTCGCCATCGTCGACGAGGTGGATTCGATCCTGATCGACGAGGCGCGCACGCCGCTGATCATTTCCGGGCCGACCGACGACAAGTCGGAACTCTACATCGCGGTCGATGCGATCGTGAAGCAGCTCGTCCCCGAGGACTACGAGACCGACGAGAAATCGAAAAACGTCACGCTGACCGAGGACGGCGTCGAGAAGGCGGAACGCATGCTGGAGGCGGAAGGGCTGCTGGTCGGCTCCAACCTCTACGACATCGAGAACACGCAGGTGGTCCACCACCTTGACCAGGCCCTGAAGGGCAACGTCATGTTCAAGCGGGACATCGACTACATCGTCAAGGACGGCAAGATCGTCATCATCGACGAGTTCACCGGCCGCATGATGGACGGCCGCCGCTGGTCGAACGGTCTGCACCAGGCGGTCGAAGCCAAGGAAGGCGTACGGATCGAGCCCGAGAACCAGACGATGGCCTCGATTACCTTCCAGAACTACTTCCGCATGTACCCCAAGCTCGCCGGCATGACCGGCACCGCGGCCACCGAGGCGCCCGAGTTCTTCGACATCTACAAGATGAACGTCGTCACCATTCCCACCAACATCCCGGTGCAGCGGATCGACGAGGAGGACGAGTTCTACAAGAACACCCAGGACAAGTTCCAGGCGATCGCCAAGCTGATCCGTGAGAAGAACGAGAGCGGGCAGCCGGTGCTCGTCGGCACCGTGTCGATCGAGAAGTCGGAGATGCTGTCGGAATTCCTGCGCGCCGAGAATGTCCCGCACAACGTCCTCAACGCCCGCTTCCACGAGATGGAGGCGCATATCGTCGCCCAGGCCGGGCGCATCGGCGCGGTGACGATCGCCACCAACATGGCGGGGCGCGGCACCGACATCCAGCTTGGCGGCAACGTCGAGTTCCGCATCGAGGACGAGCTTAAGGACATGGCGGAGGGGCCCGAGCGCGAGGCGGCCGAAGCCAGGATCAAGGACGAGGTCCGCGCCGAGAAGGCGCAAGTGCTCGCCGCGGGCGGTCTCTGCGTGATCGGCACCGAACGGCACGAGAGCCGCCGCATCGACAACCAGCTGCGCGGCCGTTCGGGCCGCCAGGGCGACCCCGGCCTGTCGAAGTTCTACCTCTGCCTCGAGGACGATCTTCTGCGCATCTTCGGGCCGGACACGCTGTTCGCCCGGATGATGAACAGCAACCTGGCCGATGGCGAGGCGATCGGCTCGAAGTGGCTGTCGAAGGCGATCGAAACCGCGCAGAAGAAGGTCGAAGCGCGCAACTACGACATTCGCAAGCAGGTCGTCGAATACGACGACGTGATGAACGACCAGCGCAAGGTGATCTACGAGCAACGCTCGGACATCATGGACGCCGAGGCGGTGGACGACGTCGTCGTCGACATGCGGCACGACATGGTCAACCTGATCGTCGCCGACGCCTGCCCGGCGGGCTCCTATCCCGAACAGTGGAACCTCGCCCAGCTCCAGGAGCGGGCGAAGGACGTGCTCGGCATCGAGCTGCCGCTCGACGACTGGATGCGCGAGGACGGCATCGAGCCCGATACCATCGAGGAGCGCATCGCCGCGCTGGCCGACGAGCATGTGGCGGCGAAGCGCGCCGACAACGAGCCGGAGGTCTGGCGCCAGGTCGAGAAGAGCGTGATGCTCGAGCGGCTCGATCACTACTGGAAGGAGCACCTGGCGACGCTCGACGCGCTGCGCCAGGTCGTGTTCCTGCGTGCCTATGCGCAGAAGACACCGATCAACGAGTACAAGCAGGAGGCCTTCGGGCTGTTCGAGAAGATGCTCGACACCATCCGCGAGGACGTGACCCGCATCCTTTCGACCAGCGAGCTGCGGTTCCAGTCGCCCGACGAGATGCAGCTTCCCGAACTGCCCGATTTCCTCACCAGCCACATCGACCCGTTCGGCCCGGAGGGCGAGGCACTGGCCGGCGCACCCGGCGAATTCGCCTTCGCGCAAGGACAAGGTTTGGGACAGGGCTTAGGGCATGGCCCCGCGCCGGTGCTGGGATCGAGCTACGCCGCTGCGACCGGCGGCGGCGAGGACCCTTACGCTGGCATGAACCTCAGCCGCAACGCGATGTGCCCCTGCGGCTCGGGCCGCAAGTACAAGCACTGCCACGGCGCGGTGAGCTGAGGGCGGCGTTCCGGTGCAATAGAGATCCGAGGTCTCCGCTGGAGCGGGGCCTCGGTCAGCCGGAATGTTTCGCCCGGAAGTCCGAGGATGCCGTATGCGTGCGTCGCACCGCCTTGGGCGGGACGCCAAAGATGACTGTTATTCTGCGATGGGGGCGATCAACCACAAGCTCTTCAGGGCGGATCGGAACCGATCCGCGGGCATTTTCGCGCTGAAGAGAAATGGCTCCCTGAGTTGGATTCGAACCAACGGCCGCTCGATTAACAGTCGAGAGCTCTACCGCTGAGCTATCAGGGAGTGGCCCCGGTCGCCCGGGACAGGTGTGCGACTATACCGGGAAACTGGCCTTGGCAAGCCCTTCTTGCCGCACATTTCGCCCGTATCCCGCGATGTCTCGAATAGGAGCGGCGGCGCGGGGAAGGGTAAAGTGATCACACCTGGAACTGTTCTGCGAAGATGCGTTCGTCGAGCGCGCTGCCCGAATCGAACAGCAAAGTCAGTTCCTTCTCACGGGCGATGGCAATTCGCACTTCGCGGATGTCGCGCACTTCCTTCTGGTCGGCGACGGCGGCCACCGGACGCTTCTGGGAGTCGAGGACGTGGAACGACACTTGCGCCTTGTCGGGCAGGATGGCGCCGCGCCAGCGGCGGGGGCGGAACGGGCTGATCGGGGTCAGCGCCACCATGTGGCACCCCAGCGGCAGGATCGGCCCATTGGCCGAGAGGTTGTAGGCGGTCGAGCCGGCGGGCGTGGCCACCAGCACGCCGTCGCAATAGAGCTCGGCCATCCGCACCTTGCCGCCCACGCGCACTTCGAGCTTGGCGGTCTGGCGCGTCTCGCGCAGCAGCGACACTTCGTTGATCGCGTAGTAAGACTGTTCATCGCCATCGTTGGTGATCGCGGTCATCTGCAGCGGCGTGACGGCGATCGCGCGGGCGCGGGCGACGCGCTGCGGGATCGTCCGCGTGCTCTTCGCCTTGTTCATCAGAAAGCCCACGGTGCCATGATTGACCCCATAGACCGGAAGCACCCGGCCCAGATCGAGCATGGCGTGCAGGACGTGCAGCATGAAGCCGTCGCCGCCGATCACGACCAGGACCTCCGCCTCCTCGGGCGGGACCCAGTGGTGGGCCTCGCGAAGAAGCTCGGCCGCGTGCTGTGCGCGAGGGTCGTCCGACACGACGAGGGCGAG
>DASVMK010000210.1:0-10127 GCA_036384395.1 Novosphingobium sp. | reverse complement strand
GATGATGGGTGTGCTCATGACGACTCGCTGCTCACATTTTGATGTGGGATCGCTTCATCGCATCACATCGAGATGTAATCAATCGCCTTTGAACGCCGGCTTACGTTTGCCGAGAAAGGCGTCGACCGCCTCGGCGTGATCGTCGGTGGTATGCGCCGCGGCCTGCATCGCCGCCGCCATCTCGAGCAGGCTGCCGAGGTCGGCGCGGCGGCCTTCCCACAGCAGGCGGCGGGTCATGCGCACCGCGTGACGCGGGTTGGCGGCGATGCGGCGGGCGAGGGCGCGGGCGGCATCGAGCAGCTCGGCGTCGGGCACCACTTGCGACACGAGCCCGCAGGCGAGCGCCTCGCGCGCGTCGATCATGTCGCCGGTCAGCGCCATCTCGGCCGCCTTCGACCAGCCGACCACGCGCGGCAGCAGCCAGGCGCCGCCGTCGCCGGCGATCAGGCCAAGCTTGACGAAGCTCTCGGCGAAACGCGCGCTTTCGGCGGCGATGCGCAAGTCGCACATGCAGGCGAGGTCGCAGCCCGCGCCCATCGCCGCGCCGTTGACCGCGGCGATCACCGGCACTTCGAGCGCGGCGAAGGCGAGCGGCAGGCGCTGGATGCCGCGCTTGTAGTTGATCCGCGTGGCCGCCGGAGCGCCGGCGTTCAGGCTGGCGCTGCCGGGCTTCATCTCGTTGATGTTGCCGCCCGAGGAAAAGCCGGGACCGGCACCGGTCAGGATGGCGACGCGCGCCGAGGGGTCGCCATCGAGCCGATCGAGCGCGGCGACCAGCGCCTCGACCATCTCGGGGTCGGAGATCGGATTGCGAAGGTCGGGGCGGTTGAGCGTCAGCGTGACGATGCCCTCGTCATCGATGGCGTAGAGGACCGGATCGCTCATCTTTCGGTGTTTCCCTGTCAGGCGGTGGCCAGCCGCAGCGCGGGTGGGCGGTTGATCCACAGCGTCATCGCGCCGGCCACCAGCAGCGCGGCGGCCAGGCCGGTCGTGGCGTCCCAGCCCAGTTCCTTCGCCCAGTGCAGCATCGGCATATGCACCGCGTAGAGCGGAAACGACAGCAGCCCGGTCCAGCGCGCCAGCGGGTGGTCGCCCTCATAGCAAAGGCCGCCCGCGACCAGCAGCGGGCAGAGCAGCAGCACGAAGGCGAAGTCGACCACCGGGCTGGTGTTGTCGGCGAAGTCGGTCAGCAGCAGGAAGGCGGGCATCGCCAGGAAGGTGAGTGTCGCGGGCAGCAGGAACGGCGGGCGGTCGCGCCACCAGCGCCACAAGACCACGCCCGCGACGTAGGACAGGATCGCGCGCGGCACGCCGCCCAGCACGTTGGCCGGGCGCGCGCCGATGTCGAACGAGCCGAAGTGCAGGCAGGCGGCGATCATCATCGCGAGCGAGAGTGCGGTCAGCCCGACCAGCGCCACCGTGCGCAGCCGCCACAGCAGCGCGCCGTGCAGCCAGTTGGCGCCGAGCTCGAACAGGATCGACCAGGCGGCGGCGTTGACCGGGAAGATCAGTCCGCCGACGAAGACCGGCAGCAGCAGCAGGTTGGCCAAGGCGATCCCCGGCAGCATCGGGATCGCGCCGAGCTCCTCGGCCAGCAGCGGCGCGCCCAGCGCGGTGCCGGCCGCCATCACCGGCCACAGCCGCTTGTAGCGCGCCCACAGGAAGCGCCAGGCGCCCAGGCCCTGCGCCATGCGCGTCTCGTAGGTCCGCGCCATGACGTAGCCGCTGAGCATGAAGAAGAAATCGACCGCCAGATAGCCCTTGGTGAACAGGGTCGGCGGGCCACCGCCGAAATGGCCGGAGGCGTGATAGCCCAGCACCGCCAGCGCGGCGATGCCGCGCAGCGCGTCGAGCCCGGGCAGCCGTGCGGCCGGCCGGCGCAGCGTGGACAGCGAACGAGGATCGGCCGGAAGCGATGCCATGCGCTGGCTCCCTAGGGATCGAAGCGCGCCTGTCCAGCCGATTCCCGCGAGACGAGGCGATTCCGGGGCCGACCTCGCGATCGCCTCGGTTCTCGTCAGGCGCTCTGCTTGGCGGAGCTCATCATCTTGGACAGGTCGATCTGGCCGGTGGCGAGCCCGCCCATGAAGCCGCCGTCGACCGGCAGGACGACGCCGTTGACCACGCTGGCGGCGTCGCTGTTCAGCAGCACCAGCGGGCCGGCCTGCTCGGCCGGGGTGGTGTAGCGGCCCAGCGGCTCGGCGGCGGCGTCGACCACGTCCTTGCCCGAGGTGGCGTGGAAGGCCGCCATCATCGGGGTCTGCGTGGGCGAGGGCAGCGTGCAGTTGATGCGGATGCCCTTCTTGATGATCTGCGCGCCCAGGAACTGGGTCCAGACGATCACCGCCTCCTTGGACAGCGCATAGCCTTCGGCGACGTGCTCGGAATGCGCCTCGGCCCATTCGACCGCCGCCTGGAAGCCCTTGGTCTGCAGCAGTTCCATGTGCACCGGCACGCGGCGGCTCCAGCCGAGGCCGCCGGTCGAGGCGATCGAGGCGATGGCGCTGCCCGGGCCCATCAGCGGCAGCACGGTGTCGGTCAGGTGGCGGGTGCCGATGAAGTTCACCTTGAAGGTGTCCATGCTCGGGAAGGCGCCGCCGCCGGCGAGGCCGGCACAGTTGAACAGCGCGTCGATCTTGCCTCCGGTGGCCTTGGCGATCGCGGCCACGCCGGCCTCGATCGAGGCGGCGTCGCGCAAGTCGATCTGGTTGAACGAGGCGAGGGGGAGCGCGCTCTCTTTGAAGTCGACCCCGTGCACCTCGGCGCCGAGATCCAGCAGGATCTTGGCCGTGGCTTCGCCCATGCCGGAAAAGCAGCCGCTGACGATGACGCGCTTGCCCTTGTAGCCGAGGATATCGCTCATTCCCGTTTCCCTTCTTGCTCGAGATTGCCGGCGCGCCCGCGCCGATGCCAATGCCAATGTCGGGCGTGGTAAGGGCTGGCGCGGCCGCCGCCAACCGCTTTCGCGCCTGATCGCACGTACGATGGCGCAAGGACGGGGCGAAGAAAGAAAGGCGGCCTGCCCGACGAATCGGACAGGCCTGAGGGAAGAGGCCCCAATCTTGCGATATCGAAGGCCCCGGGTCGCAAGGGCCTAACGGCGGGACCGCCTGGCGGTTCCCTTGGCCGCTAGCGGCTATCGAACTTTTCGATGGTCGCCATCGGCGACCGTCGGCTGTTCGCTGCGTCGGTCAGGTGGCATGCTCGCGGGCGTGGCAAGAGACGGGAGCCGAAAAGACGTGCAGGACATCGCGGTGAAAAATCCACCGATCATCGACGACGTGACGTTCGAGGCGCTGATGGCCGATCCCTATCCCGCCTTTCGGCGCATGCAGGACACGGCATCGGTGGTATTCGTGCCGGCGGCGAAGCTGCACCTCGTCACGCGGACGAAGGACATCCAGACGGTCGAAGCCAATCCGGCGGTGTTCGCCTCGTCCAACCCGATCTCGCTGATGAACAAGGTCATGGGCCACTCGCTGATGCGGAAGGACTTCGAGGACCACGCGCGCGAGCGCAAGGCGCTGGGCGCCTCGTTCCAGCAGAAGGTCATCAAGGACCACTGGGGGCCGCGCGCCGAGGCCATCGCCGACGATCTTGTCCGCGGGTTCGAAGCGAAGGGCCGGGCGGACCTGTTCGGTGACTTCGCCGCGCCGTTCGCATCGCGGATGCTGATGGAGATGCTGGGCTTCGAAGGCGTCGACTGGCGCGATCTCGCGCGGTGGTCGCAGGCGATGATGGATGGGATCGGCAACTATGCGGGCGACCCCGAAATAGACCGGCGCGCCCGGGAGGCCACCGACGGGACCAGGACGGCGATCGACCGGGTCATGGCGCGGCACGCGGCCGCGGAGAATCCCTCCATCCTCTCCTCGATCGCGCATTCGGGCATTCCGCACAGCCCCGAGCAGGTCCACGCCAACGTCAACGTCATCGTCGGCGGCGGGCTCAACGAGCCGCGCGACGCGGTGCTGACGCTCACGCTCGGCCTGCTCGAGAACCCCGACCAGCTCGCAGCGGTGCTGGCCGACGAGTGCCTGTGGCCGCAGGCGTTCGAGGAAGCGGTGCGCTGGATCTCGCCGATCGGCATGTACCCGCGCATGGTGCAGGAAACGACCGTGCTGGGCGATACCGAAGTGGCCCAGGGCATGCAGCTCGGCATTTGCGTCGGTGCCGCCAACCGCGAGCGCGGCGTGTTCGAGGACCCGGACCGTTTCGACATCTTCCGCAGCCGGCGGGCGCATCTCGCGTTCGGGGCGGGGCCACACTATTGCGCGGGCACTTTCGTCTCGCGACTCGCGGTCGGCAAGGTCGCCGTGCCGATGCTGTTCGCGCGCCTGCCCCATCTTCGTCTCGATCCCGACCGGACGGCGGACATTCGCGGCTGGGTGTTCCGCGGTCCGGTCAACCTGCCGGTGGTTTGGGACGTTTAGGAGCCTTCAGCTCCGGCTGCGCGCGGGCGATGGCGAGGATGGCGTCGCGCACCCATTTCGCGGCGGGATGGCTGCGCGTGCGGCGCGTGTGTAACATGTGGATGTCGAACGTCGCGGGGAACGGGCTGGGGACCACCGCCAGGCCTGGCGGCAGCCTGGCCGCGAGGCGGCTGGGGACCGTCGCGACCAGGTCGGTGCCCGACAGCACTTCGAACAAGTTGGTCGCGCTGCACAGCTCGACCCGGATCGACGATTTATCCATGTCGGGCAGCATCCTGAAGAAGAACGGCCGCCAATATCCGCCGTGGGTGATGCTGATGTGATCGCGGCGCAAGTACTCCTCCAGGCTGAGTCCGCCTTCTGGCAGGCCGTTGCCGGCGTCCGAGACGCAGACGTAGCGATCGGACAGCAGCGTGGCGCCGAACATGTCGAGCCGGTCGGCGTTCAGCGGCGTCAGCAGGATGTCGCATTCGCCCGAGAGGAGCTGGTCCTGCCCGTTGGTGTGCGAACGAATGATCCTCAGCCGCAAGTGGGGCGCCTCGCGCCGGGCCTTGGCGATGAGCGCGGGCAGGAAGATGATCTGCTCGTACTGGTTGCACGACACGGTGATCTCGGCGGCGTGGCGCTCCGGGTCGAACTGCTCGGGCGCGAGGATGAACTGCAGCTCGTGAGCGATCCCCTCGATGCGCGGCAGCAGGTCGAGGCAGCGCGGGGTCGGCACCAGCCGGCGGCCCTCGCGCACGAACAGCTCGTCGTCGAAGGCTCGCCGGGCGCAATTGAGCGCGTAGCTGATCGTCGATTGCGCCCGCTGCAACCGGTGCGCGGCGGCGGTCACCGATCCGGTTTCCCGCAACACCAGGATCGTGCGCAGGACGTCGAGGTCGAGGTTGATCGAGGCTTGCGCCAAGCGCCTAGGCCGAGAGGTAGGCGCGCGCCGCGTCGCAGGCCATATCGATCAGCATCGGCGTCATCTCGCGGGCGGTCTGCGTCTCCGAGCGGGTGTGGACCCAGCCGAGGTATGTCGTTCCCCGCAGGAACAGGAACAGCGGCAGTTGCGCGCGGTCGAGCACGCCGGGCCGCACCCCCTCGTAGCCTTCGAACAGCGCGTCGCAGATGACGGGATAGCCGGGGTGCGCCCGGCAGAAGTAAAGCGCGGTGGCGAGCTCGAACATGTGCCAGCCGAAGCCGGCGTCATCGAAGTCGAGCAGCGCCACGGCCTCGCCGTCGATCATCAGGTTGTCGGGGATCATGTCGGCGTGGATCATGCTGTAGATGCGGGGTGAGCGGCCGATTGCCTCCAGTTCCTGCGCTGCCGCCGCGCGGGCGCGCATCAGCACGTCGAGGTGATGCGGGCGCAAGAACGCCAGTTCCCAGAACCGGCCCCAGAACGGGGCCTCGCCGATCAGCCCTTCGCTGTCCCAGGCATGGCGGTCGAAGCCCGCTGGCGGCTCCCAGCCTGACGACTGAAGATGCACCCGCGCCGCGACTTCGCCCAACTGGCGGTAGGCGGTCACCAGCGTCGATAGTTCGGCTGCGTGCGCCTCTTCGCTCGAACAGGGCGGCGCGCCGTCGATCCAGCCGAGCATGTCGATCTGGCGTTCGCCGCCGACCGCCTTGCGGCCGACGCGCAGGAACTGCGATCCGCAAGCAGCGGGCAGCACCGCCGGTACGGTCAACCCGGCCTCGCCCAGCGCGGACATCCACGCCAGTTCGGAGCGCAGCCGCGCGTCGCTGTGGTAGTCGGCGCGATGGACGCGCAGCGCGGCGCGCAAGCCATCGTCGCGCTGGACCCCGAACACCGCGTTCTCGCGGTGCTTGAGCAAGCGCGGCGCGCTCCAGCGTCCCGGCCAGGCCGCCAGCGCTTCGGTGGCGAGGAGCGTGAGGCGCCGCGCCTGCTCGTCGATCGACTGGGCGTAGAAGTCCGCGCACATCAGCCGCGGCCCACCTGCGCCAGCACTTCGTCCAGCGTTTCGATCAGCAGGTCGGCATGTTCGCGCTGGAAGGTGAGCGGGGGCCGCATTTTCAGGATGTTGTCGTCGCGACCGATGCGGCTGATCAACACGCCGTTCTCGCGCATCAGGTTGACGATGCGCTTGGTGCGAGCGGCATCGGGCGCGTTTGAGGTGCGGTCGGCCACGATCTCCAGCCCGAAGAACAGCCCGGCGCCGCGCACCGAGGCGACCGCCTCGTGCCGCGCCATGAGGTCCTCGAGTCGCTGGCGGACATAAGCACCCTGCACGCGGGCGTTCTCGACCAGGCCTTCGGTCTCGATCACGTCGAGCACCGCGTTGGCAACCGCGGCGGAGACCGGGGTGCCGCCGAAGGTGTTGAAATAGAGCGCGTCGGTGGCGAAGCGGTCGAGGATGTCGGGGCTCGTCGCCACCCCGGCGACCGGGTGGCCGTTGCCCATCGGCTTGCCCATCGTCACGAAATCGGGGACCACCCCGTGCAGGCGGTAGCCCCACAGGCTTTCGCCGGTGCGGCCGAAGCCGGGCTGCACTTCGTCGGCGATGTAGAACCCGCCCGCCTGACGCACGAGGCCGACGATCTGTTCGACATAGCCTTCGGGCAGGCGGGGCAAGCCTTCGGTGGTGAACAGCGTGTCGATCAGCAGCGCGGCCACGCCGAAGCCCGCGGCGTCCAATTCGCGGATCGCCTGCGCCACTTGCGCCACCGACGCCGCCAGCGCGGCGGTCTCGTCGCCCGGTGTCAGCGTCAGGTCGGGGATGCGGATTGCGCGGACGTGGGGCGCCAGCGCCTCGGGCGCGGGCAGGCCGGTGGTCGCTTCGGCCAGCGTGCGCGAATTGCCGTGGTAGGAGAAGTCGCTGACGATCAATCCGCTGTGGCCCGACAAGTGCCGCGCCGCGCGGATCGCCAACTCGTTGGATTCGGTGCCGGTGCAGGTCATCACCAGCCGCGAGAGCGGCGCGTCGTAGGTCGCGGTCAGGCGTTCGGCGTAACGGATCATCTCCTCGTGCAGGTAACGCGTGTGGATGTTGAGCATGCCCGCCTGGCGGCACAGCGCCGACACCACATGCGGGTGGCAATGGCCGACGTTGGGGACGTTGTTGTAAACATCGAGGTACTTGCGGCCGTCGGCCTCGTAGAGCCAGACGTCTTCGCCGCGCACCGGCGCGAGCGGGCGATCGTAGAACAGCACGGTGCTCTTGCCCGTGATGCGGAGTCGCCGCTCGAGAAGGTCTGTGGACATGAAGTCAACTCCTAATGGGCGATGCAGACCGACTTGAGCTCGGTATAGGCGTCGAGCGCCGATGTGCCGAAGTCGCGGCCGATGCCCGATTCCTGGAAGCCGCCGAACGGCATGTTGGGATCGATCATGTTGTGACTGTTGACCCAGACGGTGCCCGCGCGGATCTGCGGGACGAGATTGAGCGCCTTGGTCAGGTCGTTGGTCCAGACCGAGGCGGTCAGCCCCATGCGGGTGTCGTTGGCCAGCCGCACCGCTTCGGCCTCGTCGTCGAACGGGGTGACGGTGATCACCGGGCCGAACACCTCCTCGCGGCAGATCGCCATGTCGGGGCCGGCATCGACGATGATCGTCGGGCTGACGTAGAAACCGGGACGGTTGGGCACCTGGCCGCCGGCCAGAATGCGGGCGCCGGCGGCGCGCGCGCCCTCGATATGGCCGACGATCTTGTCGCGATGCGCCGCCGAGACCACCGGGTTGATCTGCGCCGCCATGTCGAGGCCGGGTCCGATCGCCATGCTGTTGACCGCGCCTTCGAGCGCGCCCAGGAAATCGCCGAAGATCTCGCGCGCGACGTAGAGCCGCGACGAGGCGGCGCAGACCTGGCCGTTGTTGAAGAACGATCCCATCATCGCCCCGCCAACCGCCTGTTCGATCGGCGCGTCCTTGAGGAAGATCGCCGGGTTCTTGCCGCCGAGCTCGAAGCTGGCGCGCAGCATCCGATCGGCGACGGTGCGGGCAATGGCCTTGCCCGTCGCGGTCGAGCCGGTGAACGAGACCTTGGCGATGTCGGGATGCGCGGTCAGCGCCGCGCCGGCCGCGCCGCCGCCGGTCAGGACGTTGAACGCGCCCGCGGGAATGCCCGCCTCCGCCGCGATCTCGGCGATCCGCAGGCTGGTGAGGGGCGTGACCTCGGAAGGCTTGAGCACCACCGAGCACCCGGCCGCGAGCGCGGGCATGACTTTCCACAGGCCGATCATCATCGGAAAATTCCACGGCGCGATTCCCGCGACCACGCCGACCGGCTCATGGCGGGTGAACGCGGTGTAGCGCGCGCCCGGCGGCATGGCGATCGACACGTCCAGCGCCTGGCCGTTGTGCTTGGTCGCCAGCCCCGCGTAATAGCGCATGAAGCCCAGGCTGGCGCCGACATCGACCATCCGCGCGATATTGATCGACTTGCCCTGGTTCAGCGTTTCGAGCTGCGCGAGCTGTTCGCCGTTGGCTTCGACCAGGCTGGCGAAGCGCAGCAGGATGCGCTCGCGCTCGGACGGCGGCAGGCCGCGCCATACGCCGGTGTCGAACGCCGTCTTCGCCGAGGCCACGGCGCGGTCGACGTCGGCCGGGGTGGCGTCGGCGATCGTGGCGATAACCTCGCCAGTGGCGGGATCGAACACCTCGATGCGCGTGTCGCCGGTGGACGGGACCGGAGCGCCGTCCACGAAGTGCCCGTGCCGGCACGCCGCGAACGCCAGAACCGACGGATCGAGCGAAACGATGGAGCCGCTTTCGGGCATCAAAATCTCCCCTTGCGGCGAAGCGCGCCGCGTCGTTGCAGAAAATTTACTTCACATGTTTGCATGTTCAAGCCTTCTCCGCCGCGATCTTCTCCTCGAGGATGCGGCGTCCCAGGGTCAGGCCGTTGTCGGCGAGGATGAACGTCATCTCGTCGCCGGCGCTGCGGTTCACTTCGTCCTGCTGCGCCTCGATCATCACCCGGTCTTCTTCGAACCCCTCCGCGATGCGCGCCGCCAGCGCCTGGGTGAAGGCATTGTCGTGGATGTTGAAGTTATGGGCGTAAGTCCAGAAGAAGTGGCTGTTCTGCTCGTCTTCGGGGGTGACGATCTGGGTCGCGCGGAACTGCATCGCCTGCGCCACGCGCGTCCCTTCGGGCGCGCCGCTGCCCGCCGGCGCGCTGCCCGAATCCATCAGGAAGACGTTGCCGGGAATGTGGAGCTGGTAGATGTGCCAGCGGTCGACCGGCCCGTCGAAGGTTCCGAAGCCCGCGAGGTAGGGGGCGATGCCGGGCTCGTTCAGATACCAGCGCGTCAGCCGCACGGCATCGCCGACGCGCTCCACTTTGGGACGGACCTCGGCGATCGTGCTCGAACCGCCCAGCGTGTTCTCGTGAACGAAGGTCAGGTGCGAAAAGTCGAGCAGGTTGTCGAGGATCAGCCGGTAATCGGCCTTGTAGTGGAGATAGGCCGGGATCGAGGCCCAGGCGGGATCGTCCTGGTAATGACAGTCGGGGATCAGCGCAGGGTCCGCCTTGGCGGGATCGCCCATCCAGATCCACACCTGCTTGTGGCGCTCGACCGTGGGATAGCTGCGGACGTCGGTGTTGGGGCTCACGCCCTTGCGGCCCGGTTCCTCGACGCACTTGCCGTCGGCGTCGAACACCAGCCCGTGGTACATGCAGCGCACGCAGTCGCCCTCGCGGCGGCCCATCGACAGCGGCGCGAAGCGGTGGCTGCAGCGGTCGCGCA